>CBESWV010000156.1:0-9351 GCA_965533305.1 uncultured bacterium
CGGCAACGGCGACGGCCGCCGGAATCGGCGTTGTCGTACCATGGGCGCCGATGAACGGAGGATTCCATGCGTCGTGTTGCTCTGGGTCTGATGACGGTGATCCTGATGTCTGGAGCTGCCATGGCCGCTGATCGGCCGGAGGGCCACTCCTTCGCCACCCGCTCGGTGGTTCACGCCCGTCACGGCATGGTGGCCGCGGCCCATCCACTCGCGGTGGAGATCGGTCTCGCCGTCCTCAAAGACGGCGGCAGCGCCGTCGACGCTTCCATCGCGGTCAACGCGGCGCTCGCCTTGATGGAACCGGTTTCGTGCGGTCTCGGCGGCGACGTCTTCGCCATGGTCTGGGATCCGGAAACCGAGACGCTGCACGGCCTCAACGGATCGGGTCGCGCCCCGGCGGCGCTGACTCCGGACAAGGTGCCCGCCGAACCCGACGGGACGATCCCGGTCTACTCGCCATATTCGTGGACGGTGCCGGGGTGTGTCGACGGCTGGTTCGAGCTGCACAAGAAGTTCGGTCGTCTGCCCATGGCCCGGCTCCTCGAGCCCACAATCACCGCCGCACGTGAGGGCGCTCCGGTGCCCAGGGTCATTGCCGGTGCGTGGGCCCGCGGAGCGGCGAAGTTCAAAAACATGCCCGGTTTTGCGGAGGTTTTCATGCCCGGCGGCAAGATCCCGGCCGAGGGTGAGCTCTTCGCCAACCCGGCCCTCGCCGCCACCCTCGGGCGGATTGCCGAAGGCGGACGCGATGCCTTCTACGGTGGTGAGACCGCCGACGCCATCGTCGCCTACTCGAACGAAGTCGGTGGCTTTTTCTCGTTGGCCGACTTCGCCGATCACACCAGCGAGTGGGTCGAGCCGGTTTCCACCACTTACCGTGGTTGGACCATGTGGGAGCTTCCCCCCAACGGTCAGGGGATCGCCGCCCTGCAGATCCTCAATCTTTTAGCACGCTACGACCTCCGAGCGATCGGCCGCGACAATCCCGATTTCTGGCACCTCCTCATCGAGGCCAAGAAGATCGCCTATGAGGACCGGGCTCGGTTCTACGCCGACATGGCCATCAACGAGGTTCCGGTGGCCGAGCTGATCAGCAAGGACTACGCTGCGCAGAGGGCGGCGCTCATCGACTTGAAACACGCAGCCAGGAGCATCGAACCCGGCAACCCGCACCTCAGCCACGGCGACACCACGTTTCTGGTGGTGGCCGATTCGTCCGGCCAGATGGTCTCGCTGATCCAGTCCAACTACACCGGCTTCGGATCGGGCTATGTCGTGCCCGAGCTCGGTTTCGGGATCCAGGATCGAGGCGCACTTTTCACCCTCGAGGAGGGGCACCCCAACGTCCTCGCTCCGGGCAAGCGGCCGTTCCACACCATCATCCCGGCCTTCATGGGAGAAGGCGTGGTGCCCGACATGGCCTTCGGGGTCATGGGTGGCGACATGCAGCCCCAGGGCCACATCCAGATCATGATCAACATGGTCGACTTCGGGATGGATCTCCAGGAGGCGGGCGATGCCGACCGATTCCGTCACACCGGATCGTCAGCACCAACCGGGACCCTCATGACCAGCGGTGGAGTGGTCCACCTGGAATCAGGGGTCTCGGCCGAGATCAGGCGTGAACTCATGCGCCGGGGCCACCGGATCGAGGAGATCACGCCGGTCGGCTTTGGTGGCTACCAGGCCATCCGCCGCAACCCCGAAACCGGGGTCTACGCCGGCGCCACGGAGTCGAGAAAGGACGGGATGGCCGCGGGCTATTAATTTTGAATTATGAGTTATGAATTATGAATTTCGCTGCAACTGGCATAGCGGCAGCTTGGTGGGTCGAGTGTGATGGAATTCATAATTGAGAATTCATAATTCATAATTCGGGATTGGTGCGCCCCAGGCGCGCTAAACTCCTGTCATGCTTGACACCATCCTCACCCCGGAACACCAAGAGCTGTTGCGCGACGAGAAGGATCTGCTGACCGAGGTCGCCGCGGTTCTCGAGCGCAACGACGTGGCCGCCGACGAGCGCGGCGCCCTGGCCGATTCGCTCCGCCAGCTCGACGAGCTCTTCCTGCTTGTCATCGTCGGTGAGTTCAACGCCGGAAAATCGGCGCTGATCAACGCGCTCCTCGGTCGTGAGTTGCTTGCCGAGGGGGTCACACCGACCACCGCCAAGATCCACCTCGTGTCCTGGGGCGAGATCGAGACCCGGGAGACCATCGACGCCGTCTCCGAGCGGCTGACGGCTCCGGTCGAGATTCTGCGCCAGTTGTCGCTGGTGGACACCCCGGGGACCAACGCCCTGGATCGCAGCCACGAGGCTCTGACCACCGACTATGTGCCGCGCGCCGATCTGGTTCTCTTCGTGACATCGGCCGATCGGCCCTTCTCCGAATCCGAGCGGGTCTTTTTAGAGCACATCCGCGAGTGGGGCAAGAAGGTCGTCGTCGCCGTCAACAAGATCGACATCCTCAAATCGCCCGGTGATATCTCAGAGGTCCTCAACTGGGTGAGATCCAACGGGATGCGACTCCTCGGTTCAACGCCCGAGGTCTTCCCGGTCTCGGCTCTGAAGGCACGCGAGGCCCAGGCGGCCGATGCCCCCGACGCGTTGGCCGGCAGTGGGCTGCCCGAGATCGAGAACTGGCTCAAATCGACCCTCGACGACACCGAACGCATCAAGCTCAAGCTGGGCAACCCCCTCGGGGTGGCGGCACGACTGCTCGGCGTCGGTCTCGAGGCGGTTCAGAGCCGGCTCGGTCTGCTCGGTGATGATCTGACGGCCCTCGCCGATATCGAGAGTCAGAGTGCGACATGGGCCGATGATGTCGATCGCGAATTCGGCCTGAGGCTTTCCGACATCGAGAATGTCTTTCTGGAGATGGAGAAACGGGGTCTGGAGTTCTTTGAAGAGACCGTCCGCGTCAGCCGCCTGACCAGTCTCTTTGACAAGGAAGCCCTCCGCAACCGTTTTGAGACCGAGGTCGTGGCCGATGCACCGAAACAGGTCGAGGCCAAGGTCGAGTCGCTCATCGACTGGCTCGTGGAGTCGGACCTCCAACAGTGGCAGTCGGTGGTCAACCACGTCAACCGGCGCGCCGCGGCCCATGCCGATCGAATGGTAGGCGAGGTCGGCGGGCGATTCGAGGCCGATCGCGGACGGTTGCTCGCCACCGTCGGGCGAGCGGCTTCCGACGGCCTGGCAAGCTATGACCGCGCCGCCGAGGCGCGCCGCATGGCCGATGATGTCTCCAAGGCGGTGACGGGCACCGCGCTTGCGGGGGTCGGTGCGGTGGGTCTCGGAGCAACCGTGGCTCTGGCGGCGTCATCGACCGCCGCTGATGTGACGGGGCTGCTCGCCGCCGGTCTCCTCTTCTCCCTGGGGCTCTTCATCCTGCCGTACCGAAGACGCAAGGCCAAGGCGGAACTCAAGGAGAAGATCGCGGCGCTCCGGCTCGAAATCCTAACGGCTCTCAAGGCGCAGTTCACCACCGAGGCCGGCCGCAGCCGGACCAAACTCGCCAACACCATCGCGCCCTACACCCGCTTTGTGAGGACTGAATCAGACCGACTCGAGAGCGAGAAACGCGAACTCGATGCCCTTGCCGTCAAAGTCGATGCTCAGAAGGCCAGAATCGACGAGCTGTACTGATCCGAGGACGTCGCAACCACGAAGACACCAAGACGCGAAGTCATCACACACAAAGTCATCGCAGTTTTAACGCAGAGGCGCAGAGCCATCGCGATTGAGCGTGGGCGACGCGGATCTTCACCACTGTCGCTGAGCCGGAGGCCCCGAGAGCGTCCAAGCGACGAACAGCCCTCTGTGCCTCCGTGTTTCTGTAGTGAATCTCGCGCCTATCAGTTCACGTCCGGCAACGGCCTGCCGGGTGACCAAGGCACTCCTGCCGCCTCCATCTTCGCCTCGAGTGCCGGCAGATCGACCTCGAGCAGTTGTTTGAGCTCGGGAAGGATCGCCGTGAACTCCATCTCGGCGATCTCGAACGCCCGTCGGTGGGTTGCCGTCGGGCCGTAGTCCGACTGCCCGTCCGAGATAGACGCCACACGCAGCCGCCGCGCGACATTCGGTGTTCTCGGGTGACCAACGTCGGCAATGGTGCGATTCCCGGCGAGTTCGAAGTCGATGTCGTAGCCCCTCTGTTTGAGCGCTTCGAGTTCGGTATCGAAGGACCCTGGATCGACGGTGGACTGCGCGAGAGCCTCCTCGAGCCTGGTCACTTGATCGAAGCCGTTTTTGAGAGCCTCATTGGCGGCGGAGACGGCGCGCCGCAGCTCGGACACCTGCGCCATGTAGCCGGCGGTCTCGGTGAGCGGGGTGCCCTCGAGCGACCCTGAGAAAACCCGAATGACATCGAATGACACGGGGCCGGCGAGTTGTGTGACCACTCCGTCCACCCGTTTAGACAGAGTGACCGTGTAGCTCCCCGGAGGGGCCAGATGGCCGCGACCACCCCGCTCCCACGGATTCGGCTCGCTCTTGTTCAGCTCGATGGCCTTGGGTGAGGGGTAACGCAGATCCCAGGCAACGCGGTGGAAGCCCTTCTTGGCGGGTCCGGTGACGGTTCTGACGATCTCGCTGTCTGCGTCGCGAACAGTGAGCAGGATCTCGGGCTTGGGTTGGCGCCGCTCGACCTCGAGGGCGTCCCACCCGACATAGGGCGTGTTCTCCCACTCCTTTTCGAGCTTGCCTTCGGCTTCGCGCCGTTGGCCCTCGAGGGTTTTGTAGCCGTCGGCGAGATGGTAGGTGATCACCGCACCGAATGGTGGGTTATCAGCCACGTAATATGCGCCACCCATGGAGGCCTGGCCGTCACCTCCGAGGGGGCTGCGCGGGATGTACCAGGGCGCGGTCCTGACCGGGAAGAGGACCGCCTCTTCCTCGAGGGTCTCTTCACTGACATGACGCAGCGCCGTGTAGTCGTCGAAGACATAGAACCCGCGACCGAAGGAGGCGGCCACGAGGTCGTTCTCCCGGCGTTGGATGGCGAGGTCGCGGAAGGAGATGGTGGGCACACCACCTTCGAGCCTGATCCACTTGGAACCCCCGTCCACGGTAAAAAAGATCCCGAACTCGGTGGCGGTGAAGAAGAGGTCTTTCTTGACGTGATCCTGGACGAGACGCCACACGAGATGGCGCTCGGGCAGATCGCCCGCCATGGACTTCCAGCTCTTGCCCTGGTCGGTGGTCTTGAGCAAGAAGGGTCTGAAGTCGCCGAACTTGTGGTTGTCGACGGCGACATAGGCGGTGTCGGCGTCGTAGAGATCGGCGACGATGTTGTTGACAAAGGCGGTGTCGGGGACACCCGGCAGATCACCAACCGGGATGGCGCGCCAACTCTCACCACCATCGGAGCTCACCTGGATCAGACCATCATCGGAGCCGGCCCAGAGCACGCCTTCTTTGACGGGTGACTCGGCCAGCGATGTGAGGGTGTTGTATGCGGACATGGCCTGGAAGTCCCAGGGCGCGGTGGAGCTCCACTGGCGACCCATGAGCGGCAGCAACATCCGGTCCTCGTCCTTGGTCAGATCGGGGCTCACCGGGGTCCAGCTGTCTCCGCGGTCATCGGATCGCCACATCCTCTGGGAACCGTAATAGATGCGGGTCGGCGAGTGTGGGCTGACGAGGATGGGGGCATCCCAGTTGAAGCGCTCCGGCGGATCGCCGGGTTCGGGCTGGGGCTGGATGTAGACGATCCCGCCGGTGGCACGGTCGGTGCGCACGAGGTTGCCCTCCTGCCACTCGCAGTAAACGATATCTGGATTCCCGGGCTCCACCGCAGGCTGGTGGCCATCGGCGAAGAGGGTGATGAACCAGTCGGCGTTGGTGATCCCGTTGACGTTGTCGGTACGGACCGGGCCGCCCTGGGTACTGTTGTCCTGGGTGCCGCCATAGATCTTGTAAAACGGCTCGGAATCGTCCACGGCCAGCTTGTAGAACTGGGTCACGGGGAGGTTCGCGATATAACGCCAACTCGCGGCGAGATCAAAGCTCTCATAGAGCCCGCCGTCGGTTCCCATGAGCAACCAGTCCGGATCGTCTGAGCGGAAGACCAGCGCGTGGTTGTCCGAGTGCTTGGACTTCTCCTTGAGGCGGCGGAAGTGCTTCCCACCGTCGTCCGAAACCTGAACCCGAGAGTCCATGAGATAGATTCGGTCAAAGGCGTGCGGGCTCGCCACCAGCTCCTGATAATAGTGCGGTCCAGTGGCGCCGGCCACGGCATCGGATCGCTTCTCCCACGTGGCGCCGCGATTGGTCGACCGCCAGACACCACCCTTGGAATTGTTGAGCTCGATAGCGGCGTAGAGCACATCAGGCTGCTGCGGTGAAACGGCGAGCCCGATTTTGCCCATGTTGCCTTTGGGCAGACCCTCGGTGAGCCGGGTCCAGGTTTCGCCGCCGTCGGTCGTTCTGTGAATCCCGCTCTCGGGTCCGCCATCGATGAGGGCGGCCACGGTTCGGTGATGCTGCCAGGTGGCCGCGTAGAGCACGTTGGGGTCCCGCGGGTCGATGACCACATCGGTGACACCGGTCCACTCACCGGCCGACAGGACATTTATCCAGGTCACGCCACCGTCGGTGGTCTTGAAAAGTCCTCGTTCGCCACCGGGAGACCAGAGCGGCCCCTGGGCGGCGACCCAAAGGGTGTTCTCATCCTCCGGATGGATGATGATCTTCGACAGGTGCTGGGTCTCTTCCAGCCCCATCCGGGTCCAGTTCGTGCCGCCGTCTTCGGTGCGGTAGATCCCGTCGCCAAAACCCACGTGGCGGCCGCCGACGTTCTCACCGGTGCCGAGCCAGATGACGTCGGGGTTGGCTGGATCGATGGCGATGCTCCCGGTGGAATACGAGGTTTCTCCATCGAAGATGGGCTCCCACGTGGTGCCCGCGTTGATGGTCTTCCAAACGCCGCCCGAACCAACCGCGACATACCAGACGCTGGGATCTTCGGGGTGGATGGCGATGTCGGCGATGCGTCCGGACATGAGCGCTGGGCCGATGTTGCGCAACTCGAGACCGGAGAAGGCCTTTGCGGTCATCCCCGTTTCCTCGCCCTCCTCGGCGGCGATAGCGCAGACGGGAAGAATGAGCGCGACGATGGTCAACGCAATGGCGGCTCTTTTCATGTGGGTCCTCCGTGGCGGAATTCCGGCTCCGCAATCGTCTCAGACTAACAAAACCACCGCCCCCATGCGTGTCCATTTGAACCACAGAGACATGGAGGGGTCATGGAAGACTCGCCGTGCCGGGAAAACCGAGATGGCGTATCATTTCTCGGAGCTCTTCGAGTGGAGGACAAATGGCCAACTCGGCAGCAAGAACGGACAAGAACTCGGTCGTGGGTTACTTCGAGTGGTTCGTCCACTCCGAGGTCACCGGCAGCATCCTGCTGTTGGTGTGCACCTTGACCGCGTTGGTATGGGCGAACTCACCCTGGGCCGGCGTTTACGACGATCTGCTCCACACCTATATCGGGGTCGGCTGGGGCGACTCGGTCTTCAAGCTCTCGCTCCATCACTGGATCAACGACGGGCTCATGGTGATCTTCTTCTTCGTCGTCGGCCTCGAGATCAAGCGGGAGCTGGTGGTGGGCGAGCTCTCCTCATTCGACAAGGCCGCGCTGCCGGTTGCCGCGGCTCTGGGAGGCATGGTCGTCCCGGCGCTGTTCTTTGTCTTTTTCAACATGGGTGAGGCGAGCGCCGCGGGCTGGGGCATTCCCATGGCCACCGACATCGCCTTCGCTCTCGGCGTGCTCGCCATCTTTGGCAAACGAGTCCCGCTCGGGCTCAAAGTCTTTCTCACCGCCCTGGCAATTGCCGATGACCTCGGCGCGGTGGCGGTGATCGCGATCTTCTACACCGAGCAGATTGATGTCAAGGCTCTCGCCATCGCGGCAGTCTTTTTGGCGATTCTCTTCCCCGTCGTCCGCTTGAGGACGAAACACAGGGGCATCGTGCTGGCGTTGATGGTCGCCGTGTGGCTCGCGGTCTTCACCTCCGGGGTTCACGCGACCATCGCCGGAATCCTCCTCGCCATGGTGATTCCCGTCCAGCCGAGACTCAATGTAGGTGAGTTCGTCACTGAAGCCGAAGCCTATCTGGAAAAGGCAAAGCACCGTTGGGATTCGGGCAGCTGCATCGTCACCGATGCCGAGCAACTCGAGACCGTCGAGTTCGTTCATGGCCGGGCCGGCGACACCCTTCCCGCCGGTCTCATGCTCGAACACACGCTTCACCCGGTGCAGGTGTGGCTCATCCTGCCGCTTTTTGCCCTGGCCAACGCAGGGGTGCCGCTCGGCGGCAATGTGGTCGAGGTTTTGACGAGTCCCCTCGCCTTGGGGATCATTGCCGGTCTCGTGCTGGGCAAACCCCTGGGCATTGCCCTGATGAGCTGGTTGGTCGTACGCAGCGGCAAGGGAAGCCTCCCCGCGGGGGTGACCTGGGCGCAGGTGGTCGGTGCCGGGTGCCTGGCCGGGATCGGTTTCACCATGTCGCTCTTTGTCAGCGATCTCGCGTTCAACGATGAGGCCCTCATCACCGCCGCCAAGATCGGTATCCTCGCCGCGTCCCTGACCTCAGGGATTCTCGGGTTCGTGATCCTGAGCAAGGCGCTGCCGAAAGCGGAGTAGGTCAACCGCGGCGGGAGTTGACTGACGCCGACTTGGTTCTGTGGTCGCGGGTGGCCGTGGGAGCCACCCGTTGCATTGTTCGGCATCAACGTTCCGCAAACCCCGCGGCAGCCCTCCTCGAACAATGCAACAAATGGCACCCCGTTCAACGCCAATACCGCGAACCCTCAACAGAACGCGGGCCCGGTGCCTGGCATCCACCTTTGTTCGCCGCGAACAAAGGTGCGTGCCTGCGCACCGCTCCCATCGCGACTCCAGAGAAAGAGCAGACAGACGGCGACAGAAACGTTTCCAAACGGCAGAAGCGGTCGATTTCGTGAGTTAACCTATTCGTGGAGAATCGAAGGGAAGACTATGAATTCTCAGTACCCAGGGCAACTGGTGTTGCTCAGGAGGCACGTCTTTGGACTGATCCTCTTCGCCGCTCTGCTCGCGACAGCGATGCCCGTCCAGGCACAGGGCGATCAGCCGGCGGCGCCCTCGCCGACCCCCCTCCCGGCACCGACTCCGATCCCCGCCAGCCAGATTCCCGCCCGGACCGGCGAGGTCGCTGGTTTCCTGAGGGGAATCGAGGCAAACGCTCGATCTCAAGACGAGATCACCGAAGTCGAGGGGCCGTCCGCGCCGATCACCGATTCGGCTGACGTTGAGGATTCTGACGGGGAACCTACCTGAGAGACTGGTGGAATCGGGTGTGTGCCAT
>CBESWV010000157.1:0-9257 GCA_965533305.1 uncultured bacterium
AAAGCATCGGATCGATGGAGCAGAAGGAACAGCTCCTCTTTTTCGGCCGCGAGTTCGAGATAGAAGCGCGCCGCCTCGTCGAGCATCATGAGCCCAGAACTCACGTTCGCCCGCTCGAGGTACTCCACGAAGTCTCGGTCGAACTCCTGCCGCACGTACTCGAGGACGGCGATGAAGAGCTTCTCTTTGCTCTCGAAGTGGTAAAAGACCGTGCCCTCCGCCACGCCGGTCATCTGCGCGAGATCCGTGGTCGAGGTCTCCCTGAAGCCCCTTGTCGCGAAGGACTTGGTTGCGGCATTCAGGATGGCGGTTCGTTTCGTCATATGACCTAGCCTTCATGAATACTAACTGAGTACTCAGTCAGTATTCTAAGAACCCAAATAACCAGATGTCAAGTCATTTATCTTCATAGAAATAGGAATCATTATCAATCAGAACCCGACATGGCGCTGGACCGCGTCGACGACCCCTTGATCGATGAAGCAGCGCCGTCCGCTCCTCGTCGAGCATCGGACGATGCCGTGACAAGTCGGGTATCCTCATGGGCGGAGGCCGCCATGTCCGACACCCCGACCCGTGAAGACGCCTGGACCCTGCTCAACGACTACACCGACAATCCGAGCCTGCTCAAGCATGCGCTCTCGGTCGAAGTCGCCATGCGCGCCTATGCCGAGCATTTTGGTGAAGATGTCGAGACCTGGGGCACCATCGGTCTGATCCACGATTTCGACTACCAGCAGAACTCATCCGAGGAGACCCACCTCCACGTGGGAACCGGAATCCTCCGCGACAAGGGATGGCCCGAGGAGTGGGTCCTCGCCGTGGCGTCCCACGCCGATTACATGGGCATCCCGCGCGACACCCTCGTGGCGAAGACCCTCTTCGCGGTGGACGAACTCTCGGGATTCCTCACCGCCTGTTCCCTGGTCCGCCCCGACAAGGCCATTGCCGAGGTCAAGATCAAATCGGTGAAGAAGAAGCTTAAGGACAAGGCCTTCGCCCGCGGTGTCAACCGGGACGATGTTCGCAACGGAGCCGAGGAACTCGGAGTCGAGCTCGGCGAACACATCGAATTCGTCCGCAACGCCATGGCGACGATCTCCGATCAGCTCGAGCTTCCTCCAGCGGAGTAGCCGTCACAACCACGAAGGCACAAAGTCACAAAGATCTCACGAAGACATCGAGAGGTTGATCGGCCTATGGCCGTCCAACCTCTCGACCTTTGTGTATGACTTGGTGTCTTTGTGCCTTCGTGGTTTCTGCGATGATCGGCCTGGTCTTGAAGGCTACGCCGGTGGCTCGATGACTTCGAGCCCGCCCATGTAGGGGCGGAGAACCTCGGGGACGACAACTGAACCGTCGGCCTGCTGGTAGTTCTCGAGCACCGCAACCATGGTGCGGCCGACGGCGAGGCCGGACCCGTTGATGGTGTGAAGCAGACGCGCCCTGCCGCCCTCGCTGGGGCGGTAGCGGAGCTTGGCCCGCCGCGCCTGGAAGTCGGTGAAGCTCGAACAGGAGGAAATCTCACGATAGGCCGCCTGCCCGGGCAACCAGACCTCGAGATCGGTGGTCCGAGCGGCGGAGAAGCCGAGATCGCCGGTGCAAAGGCTGACCACCCGATACGGCAGGTCGAGGCCCTGAAGGACGGCCTCGGCGTGACCCGTGAGCTCGGTGAGGGCTTCGGCGGATCGCTCCGGATGGGTCAGCTGAACCAATTCGACCTTGTTGAACTGGTGGAGTCGGATGAGGCCGCGGACATCTTTGCCGTAGGAGCCGGCCTCGGCGCGGAAACAGGGCGTGAAAGCGCAATATTTGGCGGGCAGTTGCTCTTCGTCGAGCACCTCGCCACGGTGGAGGTTGGTGAGCTGAACCTCGGCGGTGGGTGAGAGATAGAAATCGGTGGATTCGAGATGGAAGAGATCATCGGCAAACTTGGGGAGCTGGCCGGTGCTTTCAAGGGACACGGAGTTGACCACCGCCGGCGGCAGGATCTCGGTGTAACCGTGCTTACGGGTGTGGAGATCGAGCATATAGCTCGTCAGAGCGCGTTCCAAAGCTGCACCCGCGCCTCGCAGGACGGCGAAGCGGCCGCCGGCGATGGTGACGGCGCGCTCGAAGTCGATGATTCCGAGGGACGGACCGAGATCCCAGTGGGCCTGGGGTTCGAAATCGTTTTCCGGTGGCGTGCCCCACCGGCGCTCCTCCCGGTTTGCCGATTCGTCCGCGCCCTCGGGGACGCTGTCGGCGGGGATGTTAGGAAAGGCCATTTCGAGAGCGCAGAGTTCCTCTTCGAGGCCTCTCGTCTGGTCCTCGATGGAGGAGATTTCCTCACCGATGGAGCTCATCTCCGCTTTCCTGGTTTCGGCCTCGTTCCGCTTGCCATCGCGAAAGAGCATCCCGATTTCTTTGGATCCGGAATTGCGCTTGGCTTTCAGTTCTTCGAGACGCACCAGAAGCTCGCGCCACCGCTGATCGACCTCGAGGAGTCGATCCAGCGGCGCTTCGGTTCGGCGCAGCTCGAGCATCCGCCGCACCCGTTCCGGATCGCTACGATACAAATCGCGAGAAAGCATTCGTTCCTCCGGTTGGCGATCCTACCTCAATTCACCCGAGTTGCTTTGCCATGGCAATGCAACCCGGGTGAATTGAGGGGATGAGGAATCGGTTTCGCAGCTTTGCTGCTCGAGATTCGAATCAGCTTTCTGATGAACCGAGGGGCACATAGATCTGTGTTCCCCGACGGCAGCGAACGATCTGATCGACCAGGGCGTCGAAATCTGCCGGTGTGTTGACGAAGTCGATGTCATCGGTGTTGATCACCAGCAGCGGCGTCTCGTGGTAGTGAAAGAAATAGTAGGAGTACGCTTCGCCGAGTCGCTCGAGGTAGTCCGGGTCGATCGCGGATTCGAAGTCGCGCGCCCGCTTCTTGATCCTTCCGAGCAGGACCGGCAACGAAGCCTGCATGTAGATGACGAGGTCCGGGGTCGGGACCTCCTGATCGAGAACCGGGAAGAGCTTCTCGTAGATCCGCAGATCGGTGTCATCGAGGTTGAGATAGGCGAAGATCCGGTCCTTGGGGAAGCTGTAGTCCGCGACCACCAGGCGCTGGAAGAGATTCATCTGGGCGATCTCACGCTGTTGCTGAAACCGCGACAGGAGGAAGTACATCTGAACCTGGAAGGCGGCTCCCGCGCGGCCTTCGTAGAAAGCAGGGAGGAACGGATTGGTGATGTCCTCGAGGACCATCACACCCTCGAAACGCTCCGCCAGGAGTTGAACCAACGAGGTCTTCCCGACCCCGATGGGACCCTCGATGGCGATGTGACGAAATGGAAGCTTGCGGATGCTCATGCCCGGTGCATCTTAGTACAGCACTTGACGGGCCCTCAAGCAACCAGCTTGGCGATGATGAAGAGGGAACACATCACGACCGACAACAGACCGTTGGCGGTGAAGAACGCCGCGTCGACCGCGCTGAGATCGTCGGCACGGACCAAGCGGTGCTGCCACCCCATGAGGAACGCCGCCGCCATCACGGCGGCGAAACGGAGCCAACCGCCCCCGGCGGCTGCGGCGAAGCTGGCGAAGCCCGAGAGAGCGAGGACATGAAAGACCCTGGCGATCCACAGCGCAACCCGAGGACCAAAGGTGACGGGAATCGAATGCAGACCGTGTGACCGGTCGAAAGATTCATCCTGAAGCGAGTAGATGGTGTCGAATCCGGCGACCCAGAGCATCACCGCCGCGCCCAATACCAACGGCGGCGCCGCGATGGCACCGGTCACCGCGATCCAGGCGCCGATAGGTGCGATGCCGAGGGAGAATCCGAGCCACATGTGCGCCGCTGCGGTCCATCTCTTGGCGAATGAATAGCCGAGAAGAACCGCCAGGGTCGGAATGGCGAGCACGAGACAGAGTCGGTTGAGCATCGCGGCCGCGCCGACAAAAGCGAGCGCGGCGATGACGGTGACGCTCAGGGCGAAGCGGCGGCTGAGACGGCCCGCCGGAAGCGACCGATTGGCGGTGCGGGGATTGACGGCGTCGAGTCCATGATCGGCGAGCCGGTTGAAGCTCATGGCCGCGGTCCGGGCGCTGATCATGGCGATGATGACCCAAGCCCAGGTCGATGCAGTTGGCCAGCCGTCTCCGGCGGCCGTGATCAGAGACATAAGGGCGAAGGGCAGAGCGAAGACAGAGTGTTTGAAGGCGATCATCTCGGCGGCCTCACCGAGATCACCGAGGAGGCGGTGATCGGCCGACACCTTCGATGACTCCGAATCCGCGGCACCGCCTTCGGGCGTCCTCGTGTCCGGATCGGGGGAGACTTCGCGCATCGCGGGAGTATAACCCGCACCCACTCGCCGGAGTCGGCGACTTTGAATCGCACCCGCATTGATCTGTCCACCGGCGGCGGGGGGGTGGAAGTTATTTTGTCACTGACAAAATTTCCTCCCCCCTGTCGGGGTTGGTTCTTGACCGAAGTTGTAAGAATTTCTTGTCAGTTTCCAGAAATGGAGACCTTTGGGTGGTCCAACGTAAACACCGTATTTAAATGACTTCGATGATTCTGACTGAGTTGGCACGAATCTCGCCATGTCTTGGGCACATCACTCAAGGAGGTGCCCATGCAGAAAACCCCGTAGGCAGGTAACGCGGCCGGTCGCAATACATCAACCCAAAAAAAGGAGATAGACAATGATCCAAAGAACCGCAGTTCTGTTTTTCGCTCTGATCCTTGCCGTTTCGTCGCTGGCCATGGCGGCCGACGACGCCGCAACCGGGGTCGTCAACATCAACTCCGCCGGCACTGAGCAGCTCCAGTTGCTGCCGAGGGTCGGTCCCGCGCTGGCCAATCGCATCATCGAGTTTCGCGAAACGAACGGTCTCTTCAAAAGCGTCGATGAACTCGTCGCGGTCAAGGGAATCGGGGAGACTTCGCTCACCAAACTCGTACCCTTTGTCACCACCTCGGGAGCAACCACCTTGGATTCAAAGGTGAGGCTCCCGCGTTCGTCCGGCAGCGGCTCACCCGCCGCGGGCTGATCTCAAACCAACCACAGCGTGGACGGGATGCGGCCCTTCGGGGCCGCGTTTTTTCCAAAAGGTATTCCGGAGTTGGAGGAATGCATGACGAAGAGGAGATGGACGTGGAGAGCAGTCCGGAGACAACTGGGGATCTCGACCACCGAGCTCGTGGCGGTGATCGCAGTGAGTGGTCTACTGATGAGTGTCGGGGCCTCCTCGCTCAATGACGCAAAACGGTGTGCGGCCATGACCAGGTCGGTCGCCCAGGTTCACGGTCTGCTTGTGCGGTGCCGGGCGGTCGCGGTTTTGCGAAGCAGGCGGTGTGCCGTCGTCTTCGACCGACAAGCCGACGGTAGGTGGCGCTGCTTTGTTGCCGAGGACGGCGACGGAGATGGGGTTCGTCGAGTCGATATTTCGAACGGTACGGATCTCGTGGTGGGCAGGGTGATCGTCATCGACGCCGGGGGGGCCGGTCCGGGGATACTGGGGGATGGGTCGGTGCCGGATCCCACCGGGAGGGGCCGCCTTCGGGGCGATCTCGGGGATCCGATCCGCGCCGGTCTGGGAAACTTGATCACCTTCTCCTCCCACGGGACCGCGACTCCGTCATCGGTGTACTTCACCGACAATTCCCGGCGAATGGTGGTGCTTCGAATCTACGGTGGGACCGGGCGGATCAACCGTCTTTCCTGGCAACGCGGCTGGAGTCAGTGGAAGCAGGGTTGATCGATGGATGTTTGGGGTGAGTCAGACCCGAGCCGCGCGAAACTCATCGACTACCACTTCTCCCGGTTCGGTGGTGACATCGCCGAGAAGGACCGAGCGCAGGACGCGGGTGCCTGGAGAAACCGTTGCGCCCTCGGCGATGACGGATTCTGCAACCACCGAATCTTCCGCGATCCGAGCACCGCGACCGATGAGAGCGGAACCGATCGAGGCCGAGGGGTGAACATCGGCGGATGGATGGATCACCGCGGCTCCACCGTTGAGTCGTCCGAGCGCCGCCGCGAGATAATCTGAAGGGTTTCCGATCTCGCGCCAGTGGCCGGACACCACGACACCACCGAGGCGACTGGTGGCCAGCGCCGGTCGCCAAAGGCACTCTGGGATTGCCCCGGGCAGTGCGGTGAGGCCGTTCAAAGCCTCACGTGCGACAAGCATCACACCGGGGTAGAGAAACGGAACCTCGTTCGAGTCGGGCTGGCCCGGTTTCTTGATGCAGTCAACCAACCCGGCCGGATCGAGGATCACCCGCGACCAACGGAGCGGATCGAGATGAGGCAGAAGAGCCAGGCTGACGAGATCTCCGAATCGTGCCATTCGATCGAGGAGCGGATCCAGATTCAGGTTGAGCCGCCCGTCACCGTTGATGATCAGGACGGGTCCCCGCTCGCCGAGAAGGCCGCGATCTCGAGCCAGGGCGATGCCACCGGCGGTGTCCATGAGCTCCGGCTCTCGAGACACCGCGATCTCGATGCCGAGATCGATGTCGGCAAGCGCGCGTTCCATGGCTTCGGCCAGGTGCCAGGTGTTGACCACCAGCCGCTCGGTTCCGACGGCGGTGGCGAGGCGCAGCGCCGAAGCCACGACCGGCTCGTCGAGCAGGGGCAGGGCCGGTTTTGGCAGGACACGAGACAGCGGCTGCATTCGTTCGCCGCGGCCGGCGGCCAGCACCATCGCCGCGGCGAGCTTCACGAGGTGAAGACCATGTCGCGCCCCAAACCCGGGTGCCGACGGCGATGATCCCGCCAGAGGCTGATGTACGACTTCGCCACCGCCCGATCTGGGTCAAGGCCAAGCTGTTTGGCAGCCGCCTCGAGGGAGTCGGTTGGACCCTCGAGCTCGACGAAGTCTCCCATGGGCGTGTGGTCGAGTTCGACCCGCACCTCGTCGAGACGCCAACTCTCTCGCTTTTTCTCGTACCGCATTGCCGGTGCGTAGCCGAGGGCGTGCAGGAGCTCTGAGATACGTTCGCTCGAGGAGATTTCGAGCTCGATTTCGCGCCGCTGTTTGACCGCGCCGTCATAGGTCGCCGGACCCTTAAAGGTCAGCACATGTCGGGGGCCGACCCGCCGGACCCGCAACACCTGGCCGCTCGTGGCCAATCGGCCCGAGGCGGTGTCGAAGAGGATGTTGACCTCGTGTTCAGCGGCGTTGAGTTGCTCGGCCTCGGTTGTGGCGAGGCAACGCCGGATCTCATCCAGATCGTCAACTGGGATCTTGAGTTCACATTCGATCACCCGGTCAGCTTAGCCGGTCGGACTCGACGGGCCAAGTGATCCGAGACCCGATCTGTGGTGACGGCAAAAAGCTGTGTACCATGGCGGTATGGAGCATGTTGTTTTTGGAACCGCGGGCCACATCGATCACGGCAAGACGACCCTCGTAAAAGCCCTGACCGGGACCGATTGCGATCGATTGCCCGAAGAACGTGATCGAGGAATCACCATCGACCTCGGGTTTGCCCAGGTCGAGGCCGATGGCATGCAGCTCCACTTTGTCGATGTCCCGGGCCACGAACGTCTGGTTCACACCATGATTGCCGGCGCCTCCGGGATCGACCTCGCCCTGCTCGTGGTTGCTGCGGATGAGGGGATCATGCCCCAGACCCGCGAACACCTCGAGGTGATCCGACTCATGGGTGTCCCGGGCGGAGCCGTGGCCCTGACCAAGATCGACTCCGTGGACGAGGAACTGGCCGAACTCGCCGCCGAAGAGCTCAGGGAGTACCTTGCCTCGACGCCGTTCGCCGATGCCCCGGTCGTGCCGGTGTCCGCAGTCTCGGGCCGAGGCCTCGACGAGCTTCGCGACGTGTTGATCTCCCAGGCGCGTTCGGCTCGCCCCCGGCAGATGGATGACCGGCCGTTTCGCGAAGCTGTGGATCGGGTCTTCAGTCTGACCGGGGCAGGGACAGTGGTGACCGGAACCTCATTGTGGGGACGCCTCAAGGTCGGCTCGGAAGTGATGATCATGCCCGGCGGGGACCGCTCGAGGGTACGCCGGCTCCACGTCCACGGGTCGGAACGCGAGGCGGTGGAAGCGGGCGAACGCGTCGCCATGAACCTGGTCGGTCTCGGACGTGACGAGGTCGAGCGCGGGCAGCAGGTGATGGCGGTCGGTGACTGGCAACCGACCCGGATGGTGACGCTCCGGCTCGAACTCCTCACTTCGGCGCCGCATCCCCTTGGAGAAGGGGATGAACTCGAGTTGCACGCCTTTGCCGATCGGGTGCCCGCTCGGATCGATCGACTCTCACGATCCGCGTTGGCGCCGGGGGAATCCGCAGCCGCCCAGATCAGTTTGAGCGAACCCATGCAGCTCTTTCCCGGTGATCGGGTTGTGCTCCGCCGGCCGGCTCCGGTCAACACCTTTGCCGGTGGAATCGTCCTCGATGCCCAACTGAGGCGTTGGCGGCGTCGTGACCGAGCGGGGCTCGAGAACCTGCCTTCATCCCGGCGAGGCGCGTGGCCGGATCTGCTCGGCTGGTGGATCGATCAGGCCGGCCTCGAGGGCGCCACCGCGCATCGCCTGGCCGTCCGGCTGGGGGTTTTGGATGGCGCCGTAGAAGCCCCCATCGGGCGTCTACTCGAAGGTGGGACCGTGGTTGCACTGCCGACTCAACCCGCGACGCTTGTCGGGACGGCGCATCTTGACGGTCTGACCGAGGAAGCTACAACAGAGCTCGAAAACCGGTTCAAGGGCGTCGAGGTGTCGGCCGGGATTCCGACCCGCGATTTTGCGGCGGCCCTGCTGCCGAAGAGGGCTCGAGATCTCGCGGGCCCCTATCTCGAGGAGCTTCGGCAGAGGGGCGTACTCGAACTCTCCGAGGGCCGGGTCGTTCCGCCCGGCAGCGACCGCCACATGTCGGCCCTGGGCGAGGAACTCGCCCGGCGGGTGGAGGTCTTGTATCGAGAGAAGGCCTTTGACGCCCCCGGGCCGGGAGAGGCCGCGACCGAACTCGATTCGAGGCCGGCGACGGTGGAGGGCATCTGTACCTTCCTCGTCCAGCGCGGCCGGCTGGTGCGCCTCGATGGGAAGTTCCTGATCCATCGAGCGGTGCTCGACGAAGTTGCGCGCAAGGTACGGGAATGGGACTGCGAGACCTTCGACGTAGGCGAGTTCAAGCAGCGGTTCGGGCTTACTCGAAAGCTGGCGATTCCGGTGCTCGAATGGCTGGATTCCGAGCGGGTAACGGTCCGGATGGGCAATCGGCGCAAGATCATCAGACGATC
>CBESWV010000158.1:0-9249 GCA_965533305.1 uncultured bacterium
CCAGTGGTCGCGGTGGTCTGGCCGATGGTCGCGGCGTCGGAGAACACGGACCTCAGATGGATGGCAGCCCTCGCCTTCAACCTGGTGCTCTTTGGCATCGGCATCGCCACCATCACATCGGGCGTTCGCTCTCAGAACCTCGGGACCGTCAACCTCGGGATGATCGTCATCGCGGGCCTCGTGGTGGTGCGCTTCTTCGACACCGAGATCGGTTTCGTGGCCAAGGGTCTGGCCTTCATCGCCGTGGGGGTCGGTTTTCTCGTCGCCAACGTGATCATGGCGCGTCGACTCAAACGAGCGGAGGGGGGTGCGTCGTGAACGCCAAGACGCTCCGCCTGATCCTCTTCATCGCACTCGCGCTGGCTCAGATCGCTGTGGCGGCGAGGGCCATCATCCTCTCGGAGATCGCTCTCCGCCACGGGGAGGTCTACCGCTTCAGGCTCCAACCGGTGGATCCGGTGGACGCCTTCCGCGGCCGATACATAGCTCTACGGTTCGCCGAGGATCGCACTCATGTGGCCGACGAGGTCCCCCACCTCGGTCAGGAGAAGGTCTACGTGCCGCTGGTGGTCGATGATGAGAGCTTCGCGTCCTTTGGATCGGCTCGGCTGGAGGCCCCCGAAACGGGGGATTACCTCTACCTCCAGGGCGGGGTCGACTTCATGGACGAGGATGGAGAGCGCCGGCTGTTGCTTGCCCTGCCTTTCCGGCGTTACTACATGACCGAGGAACTCGCCAAGGAGGTCGACCGCAGCCTCTGGCGACGTGGGATTCGACCGGCGTGGGTGACGGTTCGCGTCAAAGACGGCACCGGGGTCATCGAGGACCTCTATGTCGATGGCCTACCGGTGCGGGAGTGGCTGGCGACGGGCGGACCGGAGAGACCGCCGACGGCGCCGGCAACAACCAGCGAACCGTGAGCCCGGCACTGACGCGTCGACAGGAGATCATCCAGCGTCTCCGCGATCAGGAGTGGGTGTTTGACGATCTCCGCCACGAACTCGCAGTCAAAGTGAGCACTCTCGAGGACGATCTCGGCCACATCCAGCGCAGCGTCAGATCGAACGGCGACCGCCTCCGAGTGCGATCCGCCATCTGCGCCGACTGCGGCTTTCAACTCTCGAGCCGGGCGCTCCACCCGCCGGGACGGTGCCCCAACTGCAGGAGCCGGGACCTGGATGGTCCGTGGCTGACCATCGCAGAATTATGAATTTTGAATTATGAATTTTGAATTACATCGCACATCGCAACCATCCCATGTCGCGTAGGGGGTATTCGGGTTCAGATGGGCTCGTCCGATTTGCGTCTCACCAGAGCGCCCCAGAACCCGATGCTCTCAATGCCGGTGGCCGAGAGTGCCCCCCTTTACATTGATCGGCCTCGACGGTCGAGCAGCGAGAACGTCGTTCAGAATCCGAACAATGTCAAGGACGGCACGTCCGTTCAACGTTTGAACCGCTGTCGTCACCGCGCACCCGAGATGGCTCTCAAAAACGCGGCGCTGCGAGCGCTGATCTTATTGCTCCGGAAAGCGGTCCCAGATGCGCTTCTAGGACGTGCAGATCCGGTTCCCAGAGCAACCAGAGCCCTTCATTGCGTCCTGCGATGAAATTCAAAACTCATAATTCAAAACTCATAATTCGTCCGCAGTCCATCTCACCTTCAGCTTCCTTGCCGCCCTGACTTCATCCACTCTGCTGACCGGGGTGTCGTGGGGCGCGGAGCGGACGAGCTCGGGGTTCTCCTCGGCCTCTTTCGCAATGGCGAGCATGGCGTCGCAGAAGATGTCGATCTCATCGGGCGAGACACTCTCGGCGGGCTCGATCATGAGCGCACCGTGGACGATGAGCGGGAAGCTCATGGTCGGCGGGTGGAAACCGTAGTCGAGCAAACGCTTGGCGATGTCGGTGTTGTGGACATGGTTGGCGGTCTGCCGGGTGTCGTCAAAGACCACCTCGTGGAGGGTCGGTGAGTCGTACGGCAGATGGTAGGCGCCGGCGAGACGCCGGCGGACGAGATTCGCGTAGAGCACCGCCACATCAGACATCTGACGCAATCCGTCGGATCCGAGGCTCCGAATATAGGTCAGGGCGCGAACCAGGATCAGGAAATTGCCGTAGAACCCGCGCATGGCGCCGATGGAGGCGTCATCGTCTTCGACCAGAGAAAAGCGCTCGCCGTCCTTGACCACCCGTGGCACCGGCAGGTGCGGCACCAGGATCTCGGAGACGACCACCGGACCCGCACCGGGCCCGCCACCGCCGTGCGGGGTGGAAAAGGTCTTGTGCAGGTTGATGTGCATGGCATCGGCGCCCATGAGACCCGGCAGAGCGCGGCCGGCAAAGGCGTTGAGGTTTGCGCCGTCCATGTAGATGAGGCCGCCGCGATCGTGGACGAGCTTGGAGATCTCGACGATCCGGTGCTCGAAGACGCCGAGAGTGTTCGGCACCGTGAGCATGATTCCGGCGACCCGGTCAGTCATGAGCCGGGCGAGCTCGTCCATGTCCACCGTGCCATCGGCGCCGGATGCAATTTCGATGGTTTCATAACCGGCAAAGGCGGCCGTAGCCGGGTTGGTGCCGTGGGCGGAGTCGGGCACCAGCACCACGTCGCGGGCGTCGCCACGCGCCTCGAGGGCTTTGCGGATCATCAGGATCCCGGCGAGTTCGCCGTGGGCGCCGGCCGCCGGCTGCAGGGTGACCCCCGCCATCCCGGTGATCGCGATGAGCGCCTGCTCGAGTTCCCAGATCATCCGCAGACAGCCCTGAACCTGCTCGACGGGCTGGAGCGGGTGGGCTGCGGCGAGACCGACCAGGCGGGCGGTCTCCTCGTTGATCCGGGGGTTGTACTTCATGGTGCACGAGCCGAGTGGGTAGAGGCCTTCATCCACCGCGTAGTTGAGCTGACTCAGACGGTGGAAGTGTTGGACGATCTCCATTTCGGTGAGATCGGGGTAGTCGGCGACGTCATCACGGAGAGCGGTGTCGGGTAAGACCGATGCGGGATCGACAGCGGGAACATCGAGGGGCGGGAGCTGAAAACCCTGGCGTCGGCGACGCTCGGGGTTGCGCTCGAAGAAGAGCGGTTCATCGCGGATGGCCCGGCGCTTCATGAGACCTTCTCCAACGCGGCGAGGAGTGCATCCATATCGGCGGCAGTGTTCCGTTCGGTGACGGCGACGAGTATCCCGTCGGGCCAGGAACCGCCCCAGCGATGGGCGGCGACCCCGGCGAGCACGCCTTCGGCGGCGAGCCGGCGGGCGAGTTCATCGCCGCTGCCGGGACCGGTGAGGAGAAACTCGTCAAAGGTCGGTGCTGTTGGATAGGCGAGCTGCCACGGTCCGTTCATTTTGTTGATGCGTCGCTTGAGCTCCTCGGTTCGAGAGAGGCACGAGGTGGCGAGCTCTCTGAGCCCGTGGCCGCCGATGGCCTCGAGCCAGATCGTCGCTGCCAGCGCCATGAGGCCCTGGTTGGTGCAGATATTCGAGGTCGCCTTGGCACGACGAATGTGCTGTTCACGGGTCGAGAGGGTCAGACAGAAGGCGCGTTGGCCGTTGTCATCGATGGTCTCCCCGGCGAGTCTGCCGGGCATCTGGCGGATGTTCTTGGATCGGCAGGCGAAGAATCCAAGGTGAGGGCCGCCGTAGCCGGGGGCCAGGCCAAAACTCTGGGCTTCACCGCAGACAACATCGAAGTCGTGCGCGCCGCCGCCGCTGAGCAGTCCGAGGGAGACCCCCTCGGTGATGACCTGGATGGCGAGCGCGCCGGTCTCCCGTGCAGCATCGGCGACGGCCGGCAAATCCTCGACGATGCCGAGGAAGTTCGGTGACTGGACGGCGATGCAACAGCTGTTGTCGCCGGCGGCGTTGCGAAGGGCGTCGGCCGAGACCCGGCCGTCTTCACCGGGCGGCACCACGATCACTTCGAGTCCCGCCGGGTCGGCATAGGTCGCCAGGACCTTTCGATACATCGGGTGGAGGGTTTCGGCGAGGACCACCCGGTCGAGCTTGCCGCGTTTGACGCGGTGGGCGAAGAGCACCGCCTCGACCAACGCCGTCGCCCCGTCATAGAGCGAGGCGTTGGACACCTCCATCCCGGTGAGCTGGCAGATCAGCGTCTGAAATTCAAAGATGACCTGCAGCGTGCCCTGAGAGATCTCGGGCTGGTAGGGGGTGTAGGAGGTGAAGAACTCGGCCCGCGACAGGACGGAATCGACCACGCTCGGACTCACATGGCGATAGACCCCGGCTCCGAGGAACGAAGGAACGCACTCGGGCGAGAGATTGGCCAGCGCCATGGACTGAAGCTCCGAGCGGACCGTGTTCTCGTCGCGACCGTCATCCATGGGGAGTCGATCGACACAGACCTCCGCCGGGATCGACGAGAAAAGCTCATCGATGGAGTCGAGTCCGAGCTCGGCGAGGATTCGCCGGCGATCCTCATCGCCGGCACCGATCCACGGGTGCATCAAGCGCTTTCCGCCTCGATCATGGCGGTGTAGGCGGCGGCTTCTAAAAGATCGCAGCCATCCGTCGAGCCCTGGATTTTGGCCAGCCAGCCCTCGCCATAGGGATCTTCGTTGACCAGGTTCGGTTCGTCCTCGAGGCGCTCGTTGACCTCGACGACTTCGCCGTTGACCGGGGAGTTGTACTCGGAGACGGCCTTGACCGACTCGAGGGTCCCGAGCTCTTCGCCGCCAGTGGCGTCGGAACCGACATCCGGCACTTCGACATAGACGACCTCTCCAAGCTGATCCTGTGCATAGTGGCTGATGCCCACCACGATCACTTCACCTTCGACGCGAGCCCACTCGTGGGTGCGTCCGTACTTCAAATCGGCGGGTACGTTCATGGCTTTCTCCTTCCCGATTCGTGCTGCGTTCGATGGTCTTCGTGTCTCACTTCTTCTCGCGCGAATAAAACGGTGTCGACACGACCCTCGCGGCGACGCGGCGGTTGCGGATTTCGACCACGAACTCGGTGCCCTCTTTGGTGGCCTCGATGGGAAGATACGCCAGCCCGAGGGCTTTGCCGAGGGTGGGCGATTGTGTCCCCGATGTCACGTGCCCGACCGGTTCGACGTCACTCTCGGCGAGGTAAACGGGATAACCGTGGCGGGCAATTCCACGATCGATCATTTCGAAACCGACGAGCTTGCGATCGAGCCCAGCTTCCTTCTGCCTCTCGAGAATGTCGCGGCCGATGTAGTCGCCTTTTTTGAACTTGACGATCCAACCGAGACCCGCTTCGAGGGGAGTGGTGGTGTCGTCGATGTCGTTGCCGTAAAGACTCATCCCGGCTTCAAAGCGCAGGGTGTCGCGGGCGCCGAGCCCAGCGGGGAGGAGACCTTTGGGGCGTCCCTCAGCGAGGATGGCTCGCCAGATTTCGGGTGCGTTTTGATTGGCGGTGTAGACCTCGAACCCGTCTTCTCCCGTGTAACCCGTCCGCGCCACCATCGCCCGGTGGCCGCAGACCTCGCCAAAAACAAAGCGGTAGTACTTGAGCTCGGAGAGATCGGTGCTCGTCAACGGTTGGAGGATCTCGGCGGCACATGGTCCCTGGATCGCCAGTTGCGCCCAATCGTCGGATTCGTCACGGACCTCGACATTGTCTCGATTGGCGGCCAGCCCCGTCAGATACGCCGCATCCTTGGCGCGGTTGGCGGCGTTGACCACCAGCAGATACTCGTCGTCGGCCAGCTTGTGGACGAGCATGTCGTCCACAAACGTCCCCTCGGGATACATGAGACCGGTGTACTGGGCGCGACCGATGGTCATCTTGGAGTGGTCGTTGCACGACACGAGCTGGACGAAGTCGAGGGCGCCGGGCCCGGTGATGAAGATCTCGCCCATGTGCGAAACATCGAAGAGACCGGCCCTGGTTCTGACCGCGGTGTGTTCGTCCCCGAGAGATGAGTACTGCACCGGCAGTTCGTGGCCGGCGAACTCGACCATGCGGCCGCCGGCCGCGACATGTTCGTCGTAGAGCGCCGTGTGTTTCGGCATTGTCATCCACGCCACCTCCGTGTCAATTTGAGGGAGTCCGTGCAGTTTCACGGAGTACGGCGGCAGGGTACCATCACAAATCGGGTTGGGAAAGCCGGTCTCGACTGCCGAAACCGCCGCCGAAGACCGCTTCCGGGGGTGATCTCAGTTGTAGAGCCTGTCGAGCATCAGTTTTGCCTTTTTCAGGTCGCTTGACGGCTTGATGATCTTGTCGATGAGTCCGCTGTATTTCTCGCCCACTGCGTCGAGATTGCCCGATCGCACCAGACCGAGAAGCTCTTCCAAGGCCTGTCGCCCCTCGCTGCCGACCTCGCCGGCGAGTTCGCGCTCGACGATGACTTTGACCAGTGCCAGCATTTCCTGCTGTTGCTGCTGTTGGTGCTGTGGATCGGCATCGATGGCGGAAGCGGATTGAGTCGAACCCGCGCCCTCCGAGGGCTGAGTCCGCCCGGAGAGCGTGCCGTCGTTCTTCGGCAGTGCCTCTCTCCGGTCTCCCGTAAAGAGCCCTTCGGGCAGTTCCCGTAGCTGCCTGCTGAAACGCCCGAGCATGAGGTAGAGCTCCTTCTCAGATGCGAAGTTTCCCACCAGACGGGCGTTTCGGTCGAGTTCGAGAGTCTGCGACTCCTGCAACATGATGTTGGCCTGGGCGCCCTTCTCGAGAATGATCTTGTCGGCGTGGACTCGCCAGGCGGTCAGTTCTCCGGCAACGAAACACGAATCGGCGGCTTCGACCGATATGGCTTCCACCTGGACATCGGGGTCGATCCGCACCGACCCTGACGCCGATTCGATGACCGAATAGACCCCGGAATTTTGGATCACGAGATTTCCGGGGGTGCGGATCGACAGCTGTCCCTGCTCATTGACAGCGATTTCGGTGCCATGGGGGATGATCATGGTGGGAAAATTTTTGGTGTCTTCCATGGGTGTCATCTGCTCCAGACTCGCGATGGCAGCGGGTCGAACGACGGCGCCGGTGCGTGCCGGCCGCGGACAAGGAGTTCTTCGTGGCCGGTCCATTGGTAGTTGAGGATGAAGATCCTCGGATCGACGGGTTCGGGTTCGCTGCCCTCCGAGTCGGTGAGCCGGACCTCGAAGTGAAGATGCGGAGACGTGCTCCAGCCGGTGTTGCCGACGGTTCCGATCTGCTCGCCCCGGACGACCTGGCCCCCGCGTCGCACCGAAATCTCCTGCAGATGGGCGTAGATCGAAACATAGCGTTCGCCGTGTTTGAGCACGACGACGTTGCCGTAGCGCCACCACCGGACGTTGCGGCTGAGTGGGAAGCGGCCGGCGAAGACCACCCGGGCACCTCCCGGCGCCAGCACCGGAGTTCCTTCGCGAGCGGCGAGATCGATCCCGGCGTGGAAATCGATGGTGTTGGTGAACGGCGACGTCCGGTTGCCGAAGGGAGAGGTCAGAACAAAGCTCCCGATGGGCAGAGGGCAGATTGACGGAACCGAGCGGGTCAGCTCTTCGTTTTCTCTGGCGAAAGTGGCAAGTTCGTCCGCGAGGGCCAGCAGGGCCTTGGTTTCAGTGTCCATCTTGATGGCCCTGCGGATGGCGATCTCCGCTTCCGGGACCGAGAGCTCACCGATGGGGGGTGCTTCCGGAAAACCGCCGCCGCTGTGGGCTGTCTGGGTCGCGCCCATGATGAGGCTCATCTGGCGTTGACGGTTTCGGGCCTGGGCCGTTTGCCGTTCCAGTCGATCCAGCACCGAGACCCTTTGGGCGAGAATCGCTCGCTGAGTCTGATTCTGCTGGTTGAGAATCCGGAGCCTGCCGCTGAGGAGCAACGACTGGATTCCGATGGGAGCCAGGACCGCGCCGGCGATGAACAGGAGGCTCAGCAATGTCCCGGCAACCCACAGCCATCGCATGCCCTGGCGTGACAGGAAGAAATAGCGGACCTGCTTGCGGATGTCCGCCGGGTGAAACTGGATCTCGTACATCAGATTCGATCTTACTCCTCATGGGTCTAACAACGGTGGCGTCGGTCACATGCCGCCGTTGAACGGATTTTCTCATGAGGATGGCTTGGCCGGTTCCTCTACGCCGCCTTGAGAGCTTTCACCGGGTCTTCCCGAGAGGCCCTCCAGGCAGGCCAGAACGATGCCGCGGTCACGAGGACGAGACCCACAAGGCTGACCGCGGCGAGGTCGGACCAAGCGGGGTGGAACGGGATACTGTCCACCATATAGACCCGGGCGAGGCCCTCGGGGAATCGGACCACCTTGAAGGTGTTGAGGACCCAGCTCGCGGCGCATCCAAAAGCGATCCCGAGGCCGAGGCCGAACCCGCCGAGAAGAATGCCGGAGTAGAGGAGGACCCGTCTTACCAGGGCCGGGGTCCCACCCAGGGCCTGGAGAGTGCCGGCCGCACGCCGTTTGTCGATGGCGAGGACCACCAGCGCTGAACTCACCTGGAACGTCGCCACCGCCACGACCAGACTGAGAACGACAAAGAGCGAGATCGTCTGCCAACGCAGGGCGGCGAAGAGTGGCCGATTCATCTCCCGCCAATCGGTGAAGAGTAGCGTCGGGAAGGCCTCTTCGAGCGGTTCTCGGACCCGATCGATGGCCATTGGGTCGTCAAGCTCGATCTCGACGCCTGCGGCGCCGATGTCGGGCATCACCTCGTGGACTCGCCCGAGGGGAATGAGGATCCACTGCTGATCGAACTCGTTGAAGGCCAGCGAGAAGGTGCCTGCGATCTCGAGCTGGAGAGAAGGAATGATCCACGTCCCCGCATCCGGCGGGAGTCGAATGGTGGTGCTCTCACCGGTCACTGCGTTGATCTGATCGGCGAGCCGGACACCGAGGATGACCGGCATGAGCTCGGTGGGAGGCCAGGTTTCGAAGCCGGTGTAGACCGGAGGATCCTGGACCGCCTTGATCGTGATGGCGAGCGGCCGGGACGGCTCGGCGGGGTCATCTATGAGCCCCGAGAGATAGGTTACGGGACTGGCTCTGCGAATCCCGTCGAGATCGGTCATCTGCCGGGCGAAGGCCGTCGACTCGTCTTGGCTCATCCTGTAGCCCGCGAAACCCACCATGTGTGCGTTGCCCTGTTGGAGTGCAGCGGCGATGGCGTCGGTGTAGCCCCGCATGAGCGCGAGGGTGATGACCAGCGCCGTCACCGCCAATGCGACGGCGGCAAAAGCCGCCAATGCCGTGCCCCGCAGCAGCCGGCCGGTCCGGCGGCGGAGAAAGCGGATGGCGAGATCAAGAGCCAACGGCATGCCGA
>CBESWV010000159.1:0-9132 GCA_965533305.1 uncultured bacterium
CGCGCCCGGAGATGAGAAAACCCACCTGAGCACTGCACCTCGCCGCCCTCGTGACAAAACCCGGTGAGATCTGCGGGTTAGAGATGCAAACCATGTGAAATCTCGAGGATTTCGCCGGTTGGGCGATCTTCTCGCCCGATGGGCGGAATGTCGTTCTCAGAGTTCTCGAACGATCGATCGCACCAACGGTGACCGGGCGAGCCGGGTTACACTTGCCGGGTCCGGAGGGTGCTGATGAGGAAAACGTGGCTGTGTGTCGGTATTGTCGCGCTGTGCGCGCTCGGATTCACGATGACCGTTGGGGCGGGGGAGCCTGAGCCAGGGGCGCCGGATCTCGAGGATGCGGCCCTCATCGTGATCGATATCCAGGCTTTTTACTTCCCCGAGGGGATGGTTCCTTTGGTCGGGCCCGAGGCGGCGGCTTCGAATGCGGCGAAGGTCATCGAGGCCTTCCGAACCGCCGGCCGACCGGTGATCCACGTCCAGCATCTACCCAAGGATGTGGATACGCCGGATCCCACCGGGATCCAAGCGCAGTACAGGATCTATCCGGAGGTGTTACCGAAGAGCGGAGAGATCGTGATCGGCAAACACCACGCCAACTCGTTCCGCGACACCGATCTCCTGGCAACCCTGAGAAAGCTTGGGATCAAGAAACTCGTGGTGACCGGGATGCAGACGCACATGTGCGTCGAGGCGGCGGTCCGGGCCGCTGCCGACTATGAATTCGAGGTCACGGTGGTCCATGACGCCTGCGCCACGCGGGATCTCGAGTTTGGTGGCGACACCGTGCCTGCGGCCCAGGTCCATGCCGGGGCGTTGGCGGCCATGAACGGCAACTACGCAAAGGTGGTTTCGACCGCCGAACTCTGTGGGGTGACGGAATGAAACGAGCGCTGATGATAGTCGTGATGATGGGATTGGTGCTTCCCGTGGTTGCCGAGGAAAAGACTCTGGACGAAGCGTCGGTGGAGAACTTCGCGAATCTGGCGCTCGCGTGCGTCCACCAGGAGTACCCCAACAAAATCGGTCACGTCATGAACTCCGATGACGATCTCGATCCGCCGCGCAAGCTCACGCCCGCCTTCTATGGCTGTTTTGACTGGCACAGCTCAGTCCACGGTCACTGGCTTCTGACTCGTCTCGCCAAACTCTACCCGGATGCTGATTTCGCGACCACGGCACGCGCCGCTCTCGGTGAGAGCTTCACCCCGGCCGCGATCGCGGGTGAGATGAGTTATTTTCTGGGCGAAGGGCGCACCTCCACCGAGCGGCCCTATGGTCTGGCCTGGCTTCTCTGTCTCGCCGACGAACTCCACACCTGGGATGACGAGCAGGCCGCGCAGTGGCGGTCGTCGATCGCTCCCCTCGAAGGACTCGCGGCCGACCGTTTCCGCGAGTGGCTGCCCAAGCTCTACTACCCGATCCGCACCGGTGAGCACAGCCAGACGGCCTTTGCCTTCGGGCTGGTAATGGACTGGGCGGTAACGGTGGGCGATGAGGAGATGATCGAGCTGGTCTCGGCCACGGCGCGGCGGTTCTATCTCGACGACACGAGCTGTCCCCTGGGCTACGAACCATCGGGTCAGGATTTTCTTTCACCGTGCATCGCCGAAGCCGATCTCATGCGCAGGGTGCTTCCTCCCGCCGATTTCGCCGACTGGCTCAGCTCGTTCCTGCCGGGCATCCCGTCCACCGGTGAAGCCGGTTGGCTTCCCATCGGGGTCGTCACCGATCGTACGGACGGCAAGCTCGCCCATCTCGATGGACTCAACATCAGCCGTGCGTGGATGCTCGAAGGGATCGCCTCGGGTCTTCCCCAAAGCGATCCACGCCGGGCAGCCCTTCTGGCCGCCGCCGATGTCCACAGCGCGTCCGGTCTGGCGTCGGTGACCGGCGACCACTATGAAGGCGGTCATTGGCTCGGGTCTTTCGCAACCTACCTCGTGACCAAGAAAGGGCTCTAGGCGTTGTCCCGACCCTGGCAGATCTGGATCGACACCGGTGGGACCTTCACCGACTGCATCGCCGAGGACCCCGATGGCGTGGTCCACACCTGCAAGGTGCTCTCGAGCGGGGCGTTGCGAGACCGTATCGACTCCATCGACAGTGACGGGCGAATCCACCTTCGTGGCGGGGCGATCTTGCCTGACGGTTTCCTCACCGGCTACCGATTGTCGCCACTGGGAAGCGGCGCCGAGATCGAGATCCTCGAGCACGAGATGCTCACCGGTGCACTGGTGCTGGCGGCACCCGGGTTGAAGCTCGAGCCCGGCCAGCCGGTGGAGCTGAGTTCCGGAGAAGAAGCGCCACTCGTGGCCACTCGGTTGATCACCGGCACGCCCCTTGGCGGTAGATTTCCTGCGGTTGCCATGCGACTCGCGACGACCCGTGGAACCAATGCCCTGCTCGAGCGACGCGGGGCCAGGTCGATTCACTTCACCACCGCTGGTTTTGAGGACCTGCTCGTCATCGGGGATCAGACACGGCCGGATCTCTTTGCCCTGAACATCGACCGCCCGGAACCGCTGCCGGAAGAGGTGGTCGGCGTCGAGGAGAGGCTCGCCGCCGACGGTTTTCTCATCGAGGGGCTCGACCAGGAGACGGTCACCGCTCAAATCGCCGAGTTGCACGGTCTCGGTTTCGAGAGTGCCAGCATCGCTCTGCTCCACGGACACCGGAACGCCCAGCATGAGGAAATCCTCGAGAGGCTCCTCCGTTCGGAAGGCTTCGACCATGTGTCGCGATCGAGTGCTCTGAGTCCGTTCCAGGGTCTGCTTCGGCGGTCGCAGACCGCAACCACCGACGCCTACTTGGGGCCGGTGATTTCGAACTATTTGCGGGCGGTGAGAGATGGACTCGGTGATGGAGCCGTCAGTCTGCACGTCATGACCAGTGCGGGCGGGTTGGTGAACACCGGGAGCTTCAGGGCCATGGACTCGTTGCTGAGCGGTCCGGCGGGAGGAGTGGTCGGCGCGGCCATGTCCGGTCAGAAGGCCGGAATATCCAAGGTCATCGCCTTCGATATGGGTGGCACCAGCACCGATGTTTCGCGCTTTGACGGAGACTTCGAGTATGTCTTCGATCACCGCGTGGGACCGGTGGAACTTTCCGCTCCCGCCCTCGCTATCGAGACCGTCGCCGCAGGTGGCGGCTCGATTTGCCGGGTCGAGCAGGGCCGGTTGGCAGTGGGTCCGCTGAGCGCCGGCGCCGATCCGGGCCCGGCGTCGTATGGCGCCGGAGGTCCGCTCACGATCACCGACGTCAATCTGCTCCTCGGCCGTCTCGTGATCGGGCGCTTCCCGATCCCCATTGATCTCGAGGCTGCCGCTTCACGGCTGCACGAGCTTCGCGATGATCTCGGTTCGGTAGAGACCGGGAGCGATGAGGAGATTTTGGAAGGGCTGCTTCGGATCGCCGATGAGCGAATGGCGGAGGCCATCCGGCACATATCGGTGCGCAAGGGCGTTGATCCTGTGGGCTACTCCCTGGTGGCCTTCGGCGGCGCCGGCGGGCAGCACGCTTGCCAGGTGGCGGAGCTTCTCGGGATGACGGAGGTCGTTCTTCCCGGTGATGCCGGTCTCTTGAGCGCCAAGGGGCTCGGGCACGCGGTGATCGAACGATTCGCCCAACGAGAGGTGCTCTTCTCCCTGACCAAGGTCGGTCCAAAGATCGAAGACTGGTTTGCCGAGCTTGAGGCCGATGCAGCGGCGGATCTGCTCCGGGAAGGGGTGACGCCGGATCAGATGGAACCACCGCGCCGGTTCATCGAACTGCGCTATGAGGGACAGGACGCAGCCCTCGAGCTCGAACCGCAGTCGGGTGGAGACCTGGCGTCCGAGTTTGAGAAGCGGTATTACGAGCTCTTTTCCTATCGGCCCTCCGACCGCGGCATCGAGGTCGTGTCAATCCGGGTCGTGATGCGCAGCTGTCGGGACGAGATCACCGGACGCGAAATCGGCGAGTGGGATTCGGCGCCGACTCCCGAACCGGCGGCCCACCAGAGGTGTTTTCTTGACGGTGATTGGCGCGAGGTGCCGTGCCATCAAGCGTCGGAGTTGGATTTCGGGTCGCTGGTCGAAGGCCCTGCGCTCATCCAACAGGCTCACAGCGCGCTGGTGGTTCCTTCCCGCTGGCGGGTTCGCGGACTCGGAGACGGCGGGGTCGTCCTGCGCGCGTCGGTTGCCAAACAGGAGCACGCGGCCGTGGCATTTCGGCGCGAGTCGTCGCGCGCGGTGGAGCTTGAACTCATGAGCCATCGGTTCGCGAGTATCGCCCGTGAGATGGGGGAAATGCTTCAGCGAACGGCGATCTCCACCAACATCAAGGAGCGCGAAGATTTTTCCTGCACCCTCCTCGATCCCGAAGGCCGGCTGGTGGTCAATGCGCCGCACATCCCGGTTCACCTCGGCGCCATGGGTCTGTGTGTCCGGCAGTTGACCGAGCACCGCCCCATGGGACCCGGCGACGTCGTGGTGACGAACCACCCCGCGTACGGAGGTTCCCACCTCCCGGATGTGACTCTGGCGGCGCCGGTCCATGCCGATGGTCGATTGCTTGGATATGTTGCGTGTCGCGCGCACCACGCCGAGATCGGCGGCATCCAGCCGGGCTCGGTTCCCCCCGATGCGAAGAATCTCGCCGAGGAGGGCGTCGTCATCCCACCGACGCTGCTGGTTGAAGGGGGTGAACCGCGATGGGAGCGAATCGAGGAACTGCTGACCTCCGGTCGGTGGCCGACGCGAATGCTCCCCGACAATCTGGCCGATCTGCGCGCCATGCTCGCCGCCGTCTCACGTGGACGGGAAGCGCTGGTCCGGCTTGCCGAAATGGTGGGTTTCGACCACGTGATGGAGCACATGGATTCGCTGCGGGAGTTGGCGTCTGAGCAGGTGAGGATGGCGCTGTCGGCGCTGCCTGACGGTGTCCACGAGGGTCGGCAGTTCCTCGACGGTGGCGCCCCTCTGGCGGCGTCCTTCACCATCAAAGGTGATCGCGCGATCCTCGATTTTTCCGGCAGCGCGGGGGTTCATTCCGGAAACCTCAACGCGACCCCGGCCATCGTCCACAGCGTGACCATGTACGTCATGCGACTGCTCGTGGAAGCCGATCTTCCGCTCAACGAAGGGCTCCTGGAGCCCATCGAGATTCGGATCCCGCACTTGAGCATCCTCGATCCGTCCTACGACGCCGATCCCCATCTGTGCCCGGCGGTGGTCGGCGGCAACGTCGAGACATCCCAGCGGCTGGTGGACACGCTGATCCAGGCTCTCCGGTTGGCCGGATGCAGCCAAGGAACCATGAATAACGTGAGCTTTGGTGACGACAGCTTTGGTTACTACGAGACCGTGGCGGGCGGCAGCGGGGCGGGTGAGGGTTTTGACGGAACCGACGGCGTTCACACCCACATGACCAACACCAGGATCACCGACCCTGAGGTCCTCGAGTATCGCTACCCGGTCAGGCTTCGACGTTTTGCCATTCGACGGGGTTCCGGCGGTGCCGGTCGGTGGCGTGGCGGCGATGGCGTCGTCCGCGAGATCGAGTTCCTCGCGCCTCTCCAGTTCTCGATTCTGAGCCAGCACCGTGAGACCGCTCCATTCGGGATGGCCGGAGGCGGCGATGGCGCTGTCGGACGTCAAGCGATCATTCGTGCGGACGGCAGCCGCACCAGTCTCCGTGGGGTCGACGGGTGTCAGGTGGACGTTGGTGATTGCGTGGTGCTCGAAACCCCCGGTGGCGGAGGTTTCGGGGAGCCCGAGGCGTGAAGCGGCTCCTCAACCTCTTGTTCTGGTCGGTGATCGCCGCGGCCTTTATCGGTCCGGGCACAGTGACGACCGCCGCGAGGGCGGGCAGCGACTACGGTTTTGCGTTGGCCTGGGCCCTGCTGTTCTCGACGGTGGCGTGCCTCGTGCTTCAGGAGGCGTCGGGACGGATCACCGTGCTGACCGGGAAGGAACTCGGCGAGGCCGTCCGGATGCGTTTTGCATCCTCGCGCTGGGCGGGCTGGGTGCCGGCGGTCGTGGCGGCCGGTGTGGTGCTCGGTTGCGCCGCCTACGAGGCGGGCAACCTGCTCGGCGGGGTGGCCGGTCTTCGTCTGGTGGTCGATGTCTCACCTGCGGGTGCGACGATCGCGTGCGGTGTGGTTGCGGCAGCCCTGCTGGCCACCGGAAACACGCGTTGGATCGCCCGCAGTCTGGGCGCACTGGTTGCGCTCATGGGCATTGTCTTTCTCGTGACGGCGATCCGACTCGGACCCGATCTCGGGGCGCTCCTGGCGGGTCTTCTGGTTCCGCGGCTGCCGGCGGGATCGCTGATTCTGGTGCTCGGATTGGTGGGCACCACGGTCGTTCCGTACAACCTCTTCCTCGGCTCCGCTCTGGCGCGTGATCACGACCTCGGCGAGATGCGCTGGGGTCTGACGCTGGCGATCATCGGAGGAGGACTCATCTCGTTGGGAGTGCTGGTCGTGGGCAGCGCGCTCGGAGGCGGGTTGGAGTACCAACGGCTTGCGGCGATCCTCACCGATCGTCTTGGACCGGGCGCGGAGTGGTCGTTGGCGGTGGGTCTCTTCGGAGCGGGCCTCACCTCCGCCGTCACGGCGCCCCTGGCCGCGGCCATCACCACTCGAACCCTTTTCGGGGACGGTCGTGGGACTCGTTGGGATGAGGGTTCGTGGCGATATCGTGGGGTCTGGATCGGTGTGCTGCTCGCCGGTGTCGTCCTCGGCAGCACCGGGGTGAAACCGATCCCTGTGATCATCCTCGCCCAGGCGTTCAACGGGCTCGTGCTTCCATTGATCGCGGTCTTTCTGTGGCTCACGATGAACGATCGCAAACTCCTCGGTGAAGACGGGGTCAACACCCGGATGCAGAACGTGGCGATGGGCGCGGTCGTCGTTGTATGCGTTGCGCTCGGTTTGAGTGGGCTGACCGCCGCCGCAACCAGCGCCCTGGCGTTCCTAGGTTGAGGGGGTGCGAGGATCGATGGGATACGATGTGTGCAGATTGCGATGCCTAATACCTGATACCTAATACCTAACACCTTCCAGCGCTGCGGAAACGAACCGGTTTCCGCAGCGCTGGGCAACGGAGGGTCCATGTCTGAAGTGAGGGGGAGCTGGGGCAGCAAGCTGGGTTTCATTCTGGCTGCGTCGGGCAGTGCCATCGGCCTCGGCAACATCGTGTTCTTCTCGTCCAACGCCTACAAGTACGGCGGTGGGGCGTTCTATGTGCCGTATCTCGTCGCGCTCTTTCTCATCGGCATCCCGGTGATGATCCTCGAACTCGCCGCGGGTCGATTCACCCGCCGGTCCATGCCCAACGCGCTCTATCAGATGGCCGGTAAACGTGCCGAGGTCGCGGGTTGGTTCGGTGCTCTCAACGCGAGCATCATCACGATGTACTACGTCGCGATCCTGGCGTGGATCTTCGGGATGTGGGTGGGGTCTCTCGGAGCGCTATGGCAGGCATCGCCGGTGGAAGCCTTCGGTCTTCAAAGCGGCGAGCTCTCCAACTCCATGAGCTACTTCTTCAACCTGATCTCGAGCTTCAAGCCGTTGATCTTCGTCGCTCTGATCTGGGGGGCGAACACCCTCATCATCATCAAGGGCGCGAAGAGCATCGAGGCGGTCGTGAAGGTCTTTGTGCCCCTCATGTGGGTGATGATGATCGTCCTCATCATCCGCGGAATCACCCTCCCGGGCGGGCTCGAGGGGATCTTCTTCCTCTTCACTCCCGACTTCTCGGTGATGGGCGATGTCGGGATCTGGAAGGGCGCCTTCTCGCAGATGTTCTTCACTCTGAGCCTCGGCTTCGGGATCATGATGGCTTACGCAAGCTATCTTCCCCGCAAGAACGATGATGTCCTCAGCGCAACGACCATCAGTTTTCTCAACTGCAGCTTCGAATACATCGCCGGGTTGGCGATTTTCTCTTTGCTCTTCGCATTCGCCATCGCGCCAAAGGCGAGCAGCGTTTCGATGATCTTCTTCGTGGTGCCCGAGGGAATCTCCGAGTTCCCGGCATTTGTCGGCATCTTCGGCTTTCTCTTCTTCACCCTGCTGCTGATGGCGGGACTGACCAGTTCGGTCTCATTGGTGGAGTCGGTCGTGCTGTCGGTGATCGACAAGTTCGGTCTGCCGCGCAACAAGGTCCTCGTCGGCGTCTTCGTGGTCGGACTCGCCGGATCGGTGCTTTTCGTCCTGCCCGAAGTTATCGACCCCGGCCTCAACGACGACGGTACCCTCGGATTCACCCTGTTGGATCTCTTCGACCACTGGGCTTTCGGCTATGGGCTGCTCATCTGCGGTCTCTTGGAACTCATCATTCTCGGGTGGCTTTTCGACATCAACGCCCTGCTCGCGTTCATCAACGAGAGCTCCCGGATCAAGCTCGGCGCCAAGTTCAGATTCCTGGTCCGCTACATCCTGCCGCTGGTCGTTCTCAGCATTCTGGTTCTCTCGGCCGTCGACGAGATCACCGATGGTCTCTACGGCAGTGCGATGGAGACTGGTAGCTACACCGGGCTCCACCTCTTCGCGTTCGCCGGTTGGATCGCCTTCTCCTTTGGCGGGGCGGTGCTCTTCACGGTTCTCAAACGGCGCGACGAGGGGGGAGGGGCATCATGAAGAAGATCGTCTTCATCGCGGTTTTGCACCTGGCCATGGTTGCGCCCTTTTCGGCGGTTGAGCTCTCCTTCGAGGACGATTTCCCCATCGTCGGGCGAACCGAGACCGTCACCGTCGAAGGAGCCGCGACCGACGTCAATCTGCGTCTCCGGGTCATCTACTCGCCAAACAGCGAGACCAGCACCGAGGAGGAAATCGGTGTCGTCCCAACCACCGGAAAGGTGGCCTGGACCCCGTCGCGATCGGGGATTGCCACCTTGTCGGTGCAGGGTGACGATGGTCGGGTCGTCGCGAGTGAAAACGTCGCCATCCTCTTTGCAAAGACTCCCAAGGCGGGGCTGATGGTCATGCTCTTCGCCGGAGTGCTGCTCTTCGGCGGAGCGGGGTACTCGCTCCGGAGGGTGTTGAAATCCGGAGTTGTGCCGGAGTAGCCGGCGCTCACTTGGAGGCGCGATGGGAGCGGTGCCAGGCACCTTTTCGCGGCGAAAAGAGAGCCAGGCACC
>CBESWV010000160.1:0-9127 GCA_965533305.1 uncultured bacterium
CATCCAGAGCGCAAGAGCTTGGTGCAGATCGCCAGTGAGAATCGCTCATCTTAGGTTTAACTCACGAATGATGAAAATGCGGGTTGAGATCCGGGCAAAAAAAGATCCGGGTCGGGCGACCCGGAAAGATCAAGGTAATTGAGATCTGGCTGTTGAGAGCCGGAGCTCCCAACAACAAACGGAACCGGTCAAATCGCGGCCCGGAAGTGCGGACCCGCGGTCAGTCGTGAATTGGCCGTCGAACGGATGCAGCTTACCGCGACCCGATCCACGAATCAATCCTTTGGTAGATAGTCGGCGATATAGGCGAAGTTCGGAGTCAACTCACCCTGGTGAACGATCACCGCCCGGGCGATTTCTGGTGGGATATCGAGACTATCGAAGGGTTGAGAAAAGTCGGCCCGGGCGAGCGCCGGAAGCGTCGGAGAGAGGGCCTTGGCGAATTCTTCCGATGCCTCCAGCGGGAGTTCGGAAGGGAGGATGTCGACCGCGAGAACCGCCGGCCCGTTGCCGTTGAACCCGGAAGTGGTCTCTCCGGTCGAAACGTCATAGACGTACACGGGGTCCCCGGGTTCGGTGCACCTGGTCGTGCATTGAATGGCACCTCCGACGTCGCAGCCGAGATCGCCGATGACGCGGAGCCGTGGTGCGGTCGAGCCTCCGTACAGGGTCCGGAGATCATCGATGGTGGTGAGTCGCGGATAGCGTTCATCCCAGTAGTTGCAGTTCATGAGGACCGTGAGGTAGGGGAGGTAACGATCGAAGTCGGATCGGTATTTCTCTGGGTGCGCGTAGTAGTCCTGGAGCTCGAAGGCGCCGCCGGGGTCTCGGGGAGCGACGATGTGCTCCTCTTTGAACGTGACCGGGTAGATACAGTTGCCGGACGGCTTGGTCTGCAGCGCCTCGAGTTCGCCGGGCTCGATCTCACGGGTGGGCAGTTCGGAGAGAATCTCCCGGGATCCCTTGGCGACGTTCCCATAACCTGCGATGCCGATCACCAAGGGGGGGATGCCGTCGGGAAGACCGTGGGAGGCGATACGATCGCCAACCGAGCGGATGGCGGCCTTGGCCGCATCCAGGCCATCGTATTGGTGGGCCGGTTCCAACTCGGCTAAGGGGGTGCGAAGGCCGTCGGCGGCGAGACTTTGACCGAGGATCCAGAGGCTGTCAATCATACCGGCGAGACCCGCGAAACGGCCGAAGAACACCAGCCTGCGGCCATCGTCATCGATGATTTTTTCGTAGTCGATCAATGTGCACCCGAGCTCCATCAATCTCTTGAGCATGGGCATGTTGTAGGACTGGCCCTTGATGACGTGCGAAAAGAAGAGATAGGCCGTCTTGGGTCTGAGAAGATCGGGCGGGATCTCTTTCACGCCCAGGACGATGTTGGCGTCGTCCAACGATGTGGTGAGTGTTGCGCCGGACCGGGTGTATTCCATGTCCGGAAAGACACGACGTGCCGAGGGCTGAATTTGGATATCAATATCAGCGGACGAGATGAGACGACGAGCCAGATCGGGTGTGATGGGACAGCGGCGCTCCCATGGACTTTTTGTTTCTCGGCGGACGCCGATGGATGGTCTCATTCGCACCTCCGGGCTGGTGAGGGTACCGCTTGCAGCGCTCTCGGGCAAGGGGGATCGACATGGGGCCTCAACACCTATAGGGTGTTCATCATGAGAAGGATCAATTCACTGTTGGCTGTGAGCGTTATGGTGCTGGTCTGTGGCTGTGCGTCGACCGTCGATCCCGGAGAAGAGGGGTCGGGGACCTATAGCTGGCAGCAGCGGGAGTTGCGTGGCAACTTCGCAGGATCACTGCTGGATGTGGCGGCGGCCGCCGAGCGCGCGATCGTGGATCTGCGGTTGATTGCCGTCGATCAGACGGTGGACGGTCTCAAGGGCAGGGTGACCGCGACTACGGCCGATGGAACGTCGGTCAGGATCAAGCTCAAGGCGATGGATTTCGAGACCACCAAATTCAACATCAAAGTCGGCACCTTCGGCGACAAGGCCATGTCGCAGCAGGTCGCCCGCTATATTGCCCGTGAGGTAGCCGATGGCGAGTAGCCTCGGGATTTGCACCCGCCCTCGCCAGGTCTTGAGTTTTGCAAGATGCTGCGCTGACTGCTGAGAGCTGAGCGCTGAAGGCTCTCCTAGTCAAGCCCCTCAACGGTTGCAAGGACATCGAAGAGCTGCTGTATGCGCTCGGTGGAGTCATCACCAGCCGGATAGCGATAGCTGATGGTCATGATCCGGTCGGCATAGGGGTGGAGGGCAAAGATCGTCGTCTCCTCGATCAAAGAGCCGTCCGACAGATAGCGCCCACGTGAGTAGAAGGTGGTGCCGAGCTGGCTGACGAGTTCCTGTGCGCCGAGATAGTCGCCACCCTCGTGTTCCTCGATGAGTGCCTCGTGGGATCTGAGCTCGGCGGGGAGGTTCTGGCCAATCTCAGGGGGTTTGTTGGCAAAGAGGATCTCTCCCTCGACGGCGGGATCGGCAACGCTGAGTATGAGCTGGTCACCGTCGTTCGTCACGGTCATGAATTCACCGGGGACGCCCGCGAGCCGAAGCCGCAGATCGTTGTTTTCGACCACCATCGGTGTTGGTTCGACTACCTTCGGTTCCGGTTGTTGGTTGCACGATCCGATCAACAGTGAGGACGCGGTGATGCAAAAGGAGACGACAACGAACCGGCTGAGACGGTGTTTGGTTTTCATCCTCGTCGCCTCATTTCGAGATCATCGGGGTTATTTTGTGATGCTTTAAATCGATGGCGTGGTCGGTGGCGCAGTGCATGCATCTTCCGTGGGTCGCGCCCTTTTCGTTGCGGAAGTCGAGATCGCGGGCGCCGCAGGCACCACAGAGGTAAGATCGGGCAAACGCCCAATCCATGATCGCCTCCTTGTTTGTCGCGGCATCGGCGGTCAACTGCCAGGTGAGTGATTTGACATTCTTACCGTTGAATCCGATGGGCATGTGAAAGCTGAGAACGAGCCGGGTGTGGTTCTTCTTCACCGCGAGACCACCACCGAAATCCACATCCTTGATGACCTCGTAAGGCAGAAAGGCAACCACTCCGTCGATGATCCCCAGCATCTGTCGCGAGGTCATGAGAATGGAGGCTTCGGCGGCTTCGAGGAGAAGGAACGGAATCTCTTCCTGAGTCAGGGCATCCTGAAACGGCTGGACGGCACTCTCGGAGAGGGGGCGCGACTCGATGATCTGTTTCGCCCGCTCGTCCCACTCCTGTCGGATCTGCTCGGCCCGCTGTTGCGCCTCTTCGAGGGTCTGGTCGTCCCGTATCTTGCGGAGATCGTCCTTCTCCATTTTGGAGAAGATCACCCCGCAGCGTGAGCACTCGTCCAGACCGGCCTGCTGGACGAATCCGCAGGACGGGCACTGCGTCATCCCGCCTCCCATGGCCTCGTCGGCCGAACGGGCAGCCTCTTCCTTTGGCCTGACCTCACACACCGCGCCCGCATCATCCAGGGCGGTGATGATCAACTGCGCCTGGTCGGCAGGGAGCGCGTCAAAGATGGTCAGGCCCACTTTTGACAGGACCTCTTGGCACTCGGCGGTGGACCGGCCGGTCAGGCGTTCCATTGCGAGTACCAGTCGTGAGCGACCCGCGGTGGACGGGTCTTTCAGACCGAGAAAGGCGATGTCGAACGAACAGGGATTTTCCATCCTTGACCTCACTGGTCGCCGGCAGCTTGTGAACCAGCCACGACCGCCGAACGGGGTTCCTCTTCAGTTTAGCCTGAACTGCGCGATTCTGCCGGGTGAGATGTGCCAAGTCCTTGATGCTCTGGTGTTTGCAAGAAATGCAGGAATACTGGTGGTATGTCGAGGCTTTTTGCAAACGCCCAGAGCGCAAGGAGTTGGTGCAGATCGCCGGTGAGAATCGCTCAATTCAGGTTGAGCCCGTTCCCCTCCGAAAACAATCCCCCACAAGGTCTACCTCGATCGACCGGGTTCGCAGAGTGGAGTGGCCTTTTCATGATCAGGGAATCGAGACGGTACAATGAGCGCTGATGAGACCGATGTCCACCGTCGCTGTTCTGCTGGCGCTGATGGCGGCAGCGACCGCAATCGGTCAGGCGCCAACCGCTACCGACCAGCTGGATGTGGTCCGAAGCAGAATCGGGAGCCTCGAACGGCGCCTGTCGGAACTCAATGCCGAGAACCGAAGCCGGATCGAGGAACGGGAGCGACTGACATCTGAACTCGAGCTCGCCGAGGCGCGGGTTCGCGAGGTCGAGCTCGTACTCGAAGGCAATCATGAGGAAGCTGAGGATATCGCTCGCGCTGCGGCGGAGCTGGCAAGTGACCTCGAGCATCATCGGAAACTCCTGCAGGGCCATGTGGAGATCATGGCGCTCCTCGGCAGGCCGGGAACCATGCAGTTGCTTTACGACGGTGCACGAGGCGGAGATCTCGAGGGCGCTATCAGCACGGTCGCTGTCTTGACGAACGGCCAATTGCAGTTGGTCGAGGAGTACGGAGATCTCCACCGCAGGCGGAGTGTCCGGCTCGGCGAATTGAGTCAGATTCTGGAAACCGCGCGCCAGGACGCCGTGATATTGGAAGCGCGGAAGGGGGAGCTCGAAGCAGTCCGCAGAAACGTTGATCTTCAGATTCGGCAACTGTCGAAATCGACTCGGAGCGCCGAATCGGAACTCGAGGAGTTGCGGCAGCGGGAACTTGCACTCGAACGGCTGCTCGGGACCCTCAGCGATCGCCGTCCGTTTACCGGAGGGGATGATGTTCGCAAGTTCCGGGGTGCGCTGCCATGGCCGGTGGCCGGCCCGATCGTTCGAGGTTTCGGGAGGCACTACCTTCCCAAGTACTCAGCCTATACCCTCTGCAATGGACTCCGATTCGACTCGCCCAGTGGTGCAGTGGTCAAGGCGGTCTTTCCGGGTGAAGTGGCATACGCACGCTTCTTCAAGGGTTATGGAAACATGGTCGTGATTGATCACGGCAATGACGTCTATTCGCTGGTGGCCGGTCTTGCTACAATCCACGTCAGGGTCAACCAGCGGGTAGACATGGGTTTACGGCTCGGACTGGCTTCTCCGCCGACTCAGGACGGCAATACATACTTTGAAATACGAGTCGGGAAGAAACCACAGGATCCCCGACGTTGGTTACAGTTGAGATGAGAGAGAGGAGCGTCCTTTAAATGAAGCGCTTTCGAATCGCGCTGCTCGTGACGTCGGTGTGCGTCATGGTGTTTTTTGCCGGTTTGCTGACCGCGGGGTTGACCTCGAAAGAAAGCCTGTTTCAGGCATTGGGAAATCTCGCCGAGGTCGTGCATCTGGTTGAGTCCGAATACGTCGACGAACTCGACCCGGATGTTCTCGCCAGTTCCCTCGATGCGGGGATTCTCGAGTCGGTGGATCCGTGGGCGGCGGTCGTGACCGACGATCAGATCGAGCGGTATGGAGAGGTCTTCTCCCACCCGCCGGCATACGGGCTCGGGCTCTCCCTTCGTCTCGGATCCGCGGCCGTCCGGGTCGTCTTTCCGGGTTCTCCCGCCGCCGAATCAGGTCTCGTTAATTGGGAAGTCATCGAGAAGATCGACGGAGTCTATACCCGCGGCAGGCCATTGTGGCAGATCGCTCTCGATCTGGCCCAGCGTGAGGAGCGGGGCGAGAGCGTGATTCTCACGGTCATGGACCGCCAGGTTGCCGAGCGTCGTGATGTCGATCTGGTCCCGGCCGACTGGGAACCCACCCATGCAACGGTGGAAGAGATCGAAGAGGTGAGGGTGCTGACGATCGAGAGCCTCACCAGCGGATCGGCGATGGCCGTCAAAGAACTCGTCAGCGAGGGAGCCCCGATGATTCTCGATCTCCGAGGCCTCGTATGGGGACTCGAGGATCAGGCCATCGCGGTTGCGGACCTTTTTGTCGGTGAGGGCACTCTGGCGGCGTGGAAGGGCCGCGAGGCCGGAAGCGCCACCATCGCGGCGACCGGTGAGTCGGCCATGAGCCTCCCGTTGGTTCTCGTCAATGCTGAAACCGAGGGCGCGGGTGAGATTCTGGCTTCAGCTCTGCAGCGATCGGGGGCGGTACTGCTCGGTCATTCGACCATGGGGCACGCACCCCACATGATGATCGTGCGCCATGGCGACCTCAACCTCTGGATACCCGTGGGGCGCTGGTTGGGCCCCGATGACGAGCCGCTGCGCGGTTCCGGACTCACGCCCGATGAGGATGTCGAGCCTGCGGACGAGGATGAAGAGGATGATCCGATCCTGGAGCGCGCCCTCGAAAGGCTCCGTCCTGATCTTGCCGAGCCTGATCTTGCTGAGGCCGCCTGAACCATGGCGGCGACCGGCGGCAAAAAAAAGAAGACGACCCGCAAGGGGAAATCGAAGGCGGCCGGCTGGCCACCATCGGCGATCGGGATCGCCGCGGCGGCCGTTGCCCTGATCCTGATTCTCTGGTGGGTGCTTCGGCCGGGGCAGCCTTCGCTGTCGACCCAGGGTCAGGGACTCGAGCATGAGCTTCAATCCATCGCGGTCGACCACGGTGTGACGCCGGATGGACTCGAGATCGATACCGAGATCCGCAAGATCGACGGCACCTTTGTTCGTACCTGGAAACTCCGGTTTCCAAATCCGGCATCTCGTGAGGAGTTCATCGCCGAAGCATCGATTCTCGCCGATGAGGACGGTGTTTCGGTCTCCGACCCGGTGACCAATGTCGGTCGGATGATCGGCTTGAGGATCGACCACGGAGTCGAGGCATTCGATCTCGAACTCGAGGTGCAACGACAGGCGCAGTCCTATACGAGCCCCGAGACCATCACGGTTCCGACCGAACCGGCGCCGACCGCGACGCCGAGACCCGCACCACCGGCGGGTGCCAGGGGGCGTTTGGCGATTCTGCTCGATGATGCCGGCCAACGCATGGATCTCGTGCCCGCGGCCATCAGGCTTCCCAAAGAAATCGGTATCGCCGTTCTTCCGTTTCTGCCGAATTCGACGGGAACTGCGGTCGATATGCACGACGCCGGTCACGAGGTCTGGCTTCATCTCCCCATGGAGGCCGTCGGCGACAGTAATCCGGGACCCGGGGCCCTGATGGTGGGGATGAGCGATCAGGAGCTTCGCGACGCGGTCTTTATGGCCATCAACAACGTCCCTCACGTGGTCGGAGTCAATAACCACATGGGCTCGAAGGCCACCGCCAACCTGCGGATGATGTCGTGGGTCATGCAGGAACTGGCCTCCATGGATCTCGCCTTCCTCGATTCCCGAACGACGGTTGATACGGTGGCCGAAGAAGCGGCTCGGGCTCAAGGGGTCAAGACCGGCAGACGACACGTCTTTCTCGACAACGAGCGAACCCCGGAGGCGATTCGCGTGCAGCTTGATGAGGCGGTTTATCGTTCTCGAATGGAAGGAGAGATCATCGCCATCGGTCACCTCAACGAAGTCACTCTGGCGGTGCTCGTCGAGGAACTCCCGGGGCTGACCAAGCGGGGCGTGGTGCTGGCGCGACCGACTGCGCTGCTGAGGTGAGCCGAACCGGAGTGAATCCGTTCGCGCGGCCGCTCCAACCTGAGTCCCGAAACCCGCGCCCGGGAGGGTGGGGGTTGTACAATCCCGAATCCGGAGGATAGGTATGGCCCCGAAGCTGCGTCTCTACAACACACTCAACCGACAACTCGAGGACTTCGAGCCGATCGAGGATGGGCTGGCCCGCCTCTATACCTGCGGTCCGACGATCTACGATTATCCGCACATCGGGAACTACCGGACATTCCTCTTTGAGGACATTCTTCGCCGCACCCTGGAGCTTTTTGGATTCCAGGTGACCCAGGTCCAGAACCTGACCGATGTCGATGACCGCACCATCCAGCGGGCCAACGAGAACGGAGTCTCTCTCCGCGAGTTCACCGATCACTTTGCAACGGCGTTTTTCGACGATCTGGAGACCCTTGGGGTCGAACCCGCGGAACACTATCCGCGAGCGACCGAGTACGTGCCCGAGATGGTGGAAATAATCAAGCGGTTGGAAGCCAAAGGCCACACCTACCGGTCGGAGGGTTCGATCTACTACCGGATCAGCACCTTCCCATCCTATGGCAAGCTCTCCGGGGTCAAACCCGAGAAGAATCTGGCCGGGGCCCGGATCGACGTCGATGACTACGAAAAGGACGATGCGCGGGACTTCGTGCTCTGGAAGGCGCCTAAAGAGGGCGAACCGGTCTGGGAGACCGATCTCGGGCCCGGTCGACCCGGTTGGCATATCGAGTGCTCGGCCATGGCGATGTCGCTCCTCGGCGAGACCTTTGACATCCACTGCGGTGGGGTCGACAACATCTTTCCGCACCACGAGAACGAGATCGCCCAGTCCGAAGGCGCGACGGGATGCGAGTTTGCGCATTTCTGGCTCCACGCGGAACACCTCGTCGTCGAGGGCGAGAAGATGGCCAAGAGGGTGGGGAACTTCTTCACTCTGCGGGATCTGATGGACAAGGGATTCGACCCGTTGGTGGTGCGCTACCTGCTGATCTCAGTTCCGTACCGTCAGCGATTGAACTTCACCTTCGACGGGTTGCACGCGGCGGAACAGGCCATCGACCGAATCACCAACACCCTGCGGCGGCTCGAGAACACGCCGCCGGCGGCCGGCGACGGGGATCTTGAACAGGCGGCCGTCGATGAGTTCTACGCGGATTTTCGTGAGGCGTTGAGCGACGACCTCAACACCGCCCGGGCGCTGGCAGCGCTCCACACCCTGCTGCGTCTGGTCAACACCGCGCTCGACGGTGATGGACTCAGTCCCGAGATGAACTCGGCGGTGGACACCGCCTTTGCGGAGGCCGACTCGGTCTTGGGAATCTTTCCAAAAGACAAGGCCGATGCGGGGGCCGACGCAGAGATCGACGCCCTCATCGAGGAACGCAAGGCGGCACGAGCGAACAGGGACTTCGCGCGAGCCGACGCTATCCGCGACGAACTCGCGGTGAAGGGGATCGCTCTGGAAGATACGCCGCACGGAACCGTCTGGCATCGGGAGTAGACGAGCCTCTACTCCAGCAAATTCTCCCGGATATAGGTGAATTTACCCTAGTTCACGAGCCCGAAGCCCTCTTCAAACTCA
>CBESWV010000161.1:0-9106 GCA_965533305.1 uncultured bacterium
CCATATTCTGGCCATGTTCGGCAGTATGTTGGTGTCGTCCCGGGCCCTCCTGGAGGTCCTGCGTCCGTCGACCCCGGAACCTCGGCGTTCAGTGGTTCTGGCAATGGCTCTGCTGGTTTTCGGAGGTCTGTTTCTCGGACCGGTGGTCCAGAAATTCGCGTTCGGCGCATTCTGGACCGGCTGGCCCAATGGCGCCGATCTGACCGACAACAAGACGCTCATCGCCTGCATCGCCTGGCTCCCTGCGACGATCCTCGCCCTCGGCGGGCGGAAACTCTGGGCCGCCGTCGTTGTCGGCTGGATCGTGATGATGGGGATATTCCTCATCCCTCACAGTCTTCGTGGGTCGGAGATGGATTGGTCCGAAGGTGAGGTCAAGACCGGTTCGGTGCATTGTACGGACGCACCTGAAAGACCGGTCTGATCCACCGCTCCTGATGCTATGCTGGCCCGGCATGTGCAGCGATTCGGAGCATCCCGGGGGCAAAGACAACTACCTGCTGGTTCGCAGCGGAGGTCACCGCTGCGCCATCCCCGTGGAGGCGGCCAAGCTTGTGACCAAGGCGCCGAAGATCTACCCACTGCACAGCTCGGAACCCCGACTGCTCGGTCTAGCCCAGATCGCGGGGGAACCGGTCGCGGTCGTGGATCTCCACGCTCTTCTCGATCCGGAGGGCGGAACGGGCGGGGCTCACGACCTCACGGTGATCATCAGGGAACCCGGAGGGGGATCTTCGGTGGGGTTGGCCGTTGAAGAGGCATTCGGCGTGATCGCCGTTGCAGATGCCGGACCTCGCCGGGAGGACGACCCTGGATGGGTCGCCGGTCGAAGCTCGGTAGATGGACGGCCCATTGTGATCCTGGATCCGGAACAACTGTTTGTCGCGCCGAGCGTCGGCTGAGAGGGGTGTTAGTCATGCAGGGTGAGAGGCGATCGACGATTCTTCGACAGTGGCTCGGAATGGCAATCCTGATTCTGGTGATTCTCGTTGGCGTGGTGATGATCGAACTCTCCTCCGATGATGAGAGTGAAGCCTGGTTTGCCGATGCCTGGATCGTACTGGGACTCGCCGCGCTGGCGGCGAACCTCCTGCTGGTCTCGCTTCCGCGGGGCCGGCTCGAGCGAGCCCACATCGAACTCGAGGATCGCCACGCCGGTCAGAGCAGAGCTCTGGAGACATCGCTCGAAGAAATGCGCCACGGCGATCTCGTTGAATGCCTCGAGCCCATCGATGCGTTGCCCCACGCCATGAATGAGGCGGTTGAGGCCGCGGCGCACGCCATGTCCGCCCTCGTCCAACAGATCCAGAGTTCATCGGTAGAGGTAGCTACGACCGCAAGCACTGTCCACAGGACATCGGCCGAACTCGTTGATGGAGCGTCCCAACAGGCCGCGTCCGTCGTCGAGATCACGGCCACCACCGAAGAGCTCGCTCGGACGGCAGGCCAGATCGCCACCAACGCCACCGGGCAGGCGAGGTTTGTCGCCCGGGCGCAGGAGGCAGGCAACGCCGGCGCCAACGCGCTCGAGGGCGCGGTCCAAGGTGTCGGGAAGCTGCGCGACGGGATCGAGGCCATCGCCGACCGCGCCGACATCCTCGGTAAGCGGTCGCGCGAGATCTACCGGGTCCTGGACCTCATCACCGAGATCGCCCAGGAAACCCACATCCTTGCGCTCAATGCCGCCATCGAGGCATCGGCGGCCGGTGAGCACGGCGATCGATTCGGCGTGGTCGCGGAGGAGGTCCGACGCCTGGCCGAACGATCCCGTGAATCGGTGGATTCGGTCCGCTCGCTCCTCGACGGGTTTTCGGGTTCGATCCGGTCGGTGGTCGTGGCAACCGAGGAGGGGTCCAAATCGGCCGATCGAGTTCTCGAACAGAGCCAATCGACCCAGGACGCCATTGAACAATTGCGCTCGGCTCTCGCCGACACGGCCACCGCAGCGAGAGAGATCTCCCTCGCCACCGATGAACAGCGCACCGCCTCGGATCAGGTGGTGCTCACCTTGAGAGAAATCAGTGAACTGATCCAACGAACCGCCGACAGCTTCCAACAGTTCACGAGCTCGGCCGAGCGGCTGAGCAACCTCGCCCTTTTGATCCAACTCCTCACCCAGAGCTTCAGGATCGACTCGGTCCACTCGCTCAAACACCAGGCCCTGGGTTGGAGCGATCGGCTCAGAGACTCCACCACGAACCTCGAGGTGATCGAGGGCACCCTCGCCGATGTCGTCCGGGATTTCCCGTATATTGAGCTTGCCTACCTCGTCGATACCAGCGGCACCATGGTCGCCTTCGAGGTCAATGGGAAGGTGGTCGAAGACCACCGGGTCAAGGGAACGGTCACCGTCGGACAGGCGTATGCCGACCGGCCGTGGTTTCAGGCGGTGAGCCGTGATCAACGCACCGCGGTGACACCGACCTATGTCTCGCTCCTGACCGATGATCGGTGCTTCACCATCGCCGCAGCGGTTCGCGACCGTTCCGGTTCGATGATCGGGATCCTTGGAATCGACGTCAACGTCCAAAGCTGGACGAGCATCTGATCTCGAATGCGAGGCGATCTCGACGAATTGCTGCCGCTCTTTCTCGAAGAGGCGGGTTCGCGTCTCGATCGTCTGGAGGCTCTTTTCAAGGAAGCTCCCACGGATCCCGGCGCCGCTGTTCAGGTTCGACGAGAACTCCACGCGCTCAAGGGCGCAGGGCGACTGATGGGCCTGTCAGAGATCGCCGATCTCTGCCACCAGGCCGAGGACTGCATGGTGGGGGAGGGGGCCACCGGAATCGACGGCGCACGTTCCATCACCGAACGCGTGGCCGAGATCGTTGACGGGTTGGGCGACGAGGCCGGACCCCACGCCCCGCCGCCGCCGACGGCCGGAACGGCGCCGTCACCGGGCGCGGAACCGGTCATCCGCGGCGGTTCCGGCGAGCTCAGGGTGGCGACGGAAATCGTCGATGGTCTGGCGGAACGGAGCGCTCGGATGCGCATCGTCGCCAAGTCGGGCAACGCCCCAGTGAAAAGACTCTTCGAACTCGCGACAACCGCCGAGAGCTCCTACGCCGAGGAGGCCCCTGAGCAGGTACTGGCCGAAATCGGCGCCTCCCTTCGACGTGCCGCCCTGGAGTTGGAGGCCACCACAAAGACGATGCACCGGCTCAGCGAGGAACAGCTCGAGGCCTCGCTCAGACTTCAGGTTCAGCCCCTGCGCCCCTTTCTCCGAACTCTGGCGCGACACACCCGCGAGTTGGCCGGATCGCTCGGCAAGGATGTTGAGATCACGACATCCGGCGGTAATGTCCAACTCGATCGGCGAATCCTCGAAGCCGTCCGCGAAGCCGCGCTCCACCTCGCTCACAACGCCGTGGATCACGGGATCGAGGACCGCGAAACCAGAAAGGCCTCGGGCAAACCGCTCGATGGGCGCATCCATTTCGGCGCCGAGGCAGACGGCGACCGGGTCCAACTCGTGGTCTGGGACGACGGCCGTGGCATCGATCCTCAGGCCGTGGTCAGGCGCGCGGTGGAACGCGGACTCGTCAATCCGGCGGCAGCCGCAAAACTCGCACCCGATGAAACCTACCAATTGCTCGAGCTGCCCGGATTCACCACCCGCGATCTCGCCACGGATGTATCGGGAAGGGGGATCGGGCTTGACGCTGTGGCAGCATCGGTCAGGGCGAGCGGCGGTGATATTTGGATTCGTTCCGCCCTTGGTGAGGGAACGCGGGTCACCGTCGAAGTGCCCGTTGCCCGCCGCGGAGAGCGCGTCCTGGTGGTTCAGGTCGGCGAGCTGATCCTGGCCATGCCTTCATCGGGCATTCGATCCTTCAGCCGACTCCGCCCCGAGATGGTGGTCACCGAACAGGGTCGGACCCAGATTCGCCAGGGCGGCGATACAATCGGCGGCGTTTTTCTCGCACCACTCTTCGGAGAAACCGAGACCGCGCACCCGACCATGATCGAGATGTCCATCGGAGGGTCGTCCTTCGGAATTGTGGTCGACGCCATCGTCGGCGACGAAGAGGTCTTTGTCCGGCCGCTGCCCGTGGTCGCCGGCGCTCCTGCGACCGTCGAAGGCATCGCTCTGCTGTCATCCGGACGACCCGTTGCGGTGCTTTCGCTCCGCCGCCTCGGTCCCCTCGATCTCGGTGAGGCTCGAGGCAATGGACCTGCCTGGGAGAATCGGCCGAACCTTCGCGTACTGCTGACCGACGACACCGATGCGACGCGGGAAATGATGCGCCGTCTCCTCGAGGACGCGGGTTTTTCAGTGACCGGGGTCGAGTCAGCGGAAGAGGCGCTTCGGCGGATCGATGTCGAGCCCTATGATTGCGTGGTCACCGGGGTTGAGCTTCCCGGTCTGAGCGGGATCGATCTCACTCGGCGCGTCCGTTCGAGCGATCTTTATTCCGATCTGCCGGTCGTCATTGTTTCGACCAGGGACCGACCTGCAGATCGGTTGGCGGGGCTCGAGGCGGGCGCCGACGCCTATCTCACGAAACAGGGTTTGGAACCGCAGCACCTCGCCGGTCTGATCCACCGAATTTCCGGTATTACCTCCTCGCAGAAGACGGACTGACGGGGTCTTTTCCGATCAGGATCGGCTGCGGATCCCACTTACCACTCGACGGCGACCTGGCGTGGTTTTCCTCCGAAACGGGATACCAGCACGCAGCGATTCCGTTTGCCGAAATCATAGAGGTCTCGGGTCACCCTGACGTCTTCCCGGCAATACTCGACGATGAGGTCCACCTCGCCCTGCCGCCACCACTCGAGAGCCTGGAGGCCGTCGGCTGACTTGCCTCCACCCAGACTGGGAACCGCAACGCTCTCGAGCTTCGGCCGAAAGCCGAGACGGTCCTCGAGGTCGTACATCATGTCGAAGGTCGGCAGCTTCTGCAGGTCTTCGTCCGAGTAGCCGCGCAGGACCTCGTAGTCGAATCCCTTGATGTTGTAACCGACAACGAGGTCGGCCTGGAGCAGCAGCTCGATGAGTTCGGAGATATTGTCTTCGGTGTAGACCAGAAACTCGTCGGTGTCATAGCGGTAGGCGACCCCAACCGAAACGCCGAGACGATGCATCTGGCTGCGTCCGCCAACATCGTCGAAAGACCGTTGGGTTTCGAGGTCAAAGACCACGACCTTGCGCTCCGCTCCGACCTCGCGTTGCGGATTGTCGTCGTAGAGGCTCATTTGACCGTCCCAGATTTCCACGTGTTTCCCCCTCGAGATCGGATGTCGGCGACGCGAGCTTAACACGCATCGCCGCACCTCGCGCGCCACCCGAGCAAGACGTATTTAATGTGTATATCAACGTTTTCATTACTCATGACTTGAGGTCGGTTTCGCGGTTTTCACGCCGAGCCGGTTATACTCCCGTCGTGGAAGTGAAACCCGATCTCGCTGAGTTCGTTCCCTTGGGACCATCCGTCGAGTTGGCCTTTTTCTGTGGGCCCCTCGATCTCTTGATGCACCTCATTCGCAAGAACGAAGTCTCGATCTACGACATCCCGATTCTGAGCATCTGCGATCAGTACAACGAGCACATCCGCGCCATGAAGGAACTCGATCTCGAAGTCGCGGGTGAGTTTCTCTGGATGGCGGCGTGGCTGCTCCAGCTCAAGTCGAAGATGTTGCTGCCGACGACGGCGACAGAGGAAGAGGATCCCAGGGAGGAGCTGGTTGAACGGCTCCTGGCGTATCGCAGGGTCAAGGAGCTGGCCGCGATCCTCCACGACACAGACCTCGTTCGTCAGTGCATTTGGCCGGCTGGAGTCATCGCCGATTTGGAAGACGAAGACATCGAGCTCGACTGGGAAGAGGTCGATCTCCGGCTCCTGGCCGAGACCTATCTCCACGTCATGCAGCGATTCGCGGCGGCGCATCCGCCCCCGATCCAGGTCCTTCCCCTAAAGTACAACGTGCAGGACAAGATGCGGGAGATCTATCAGCAGATCGCCGACGAAGACCTCGTGCCCCTGACCCGAAACCTCAACAAACGGCCGGATCCGGAGGAGGTGGTGGTTCTCATCGTCGCCACCTTGGAACTGATCCGCCTGGGCGCGGCTCGTGCCGAACAGAGTGTGCCGTTTGCCGAAATCTATCTCCGACGCGGCCGACGCACCCTCGACGAGGCGTCGTTCGACTCGAACCCACGCGAGGACGCCGATGAATCGTGAATCACTCCCGGCACTGATCGAAGCGGTCGTGCTCACCGCCCGGAGCCCGGTCACCCCCGAGGCCGTTTCATTGGCCACCGATCGCGAGATCGGCGAAAGCGAAATCGAAGAGGCCATCATCGCGCTTGCGGCATCCTGGGAGGAGGCCGAAAGGGGAATCCGCCTCGAAAAGGCCGGCGGCGGCTGGCGGTGCGTGACACCACCGCAATTCGACCACTATCTTCGGACTTTTCACGGAATCGCGAGCCGGCAGAAGCTCTCCCAGGCGGCCCTCGAGGTCATGGCCATCGTAGCCCATCGACAACCGGTCACCCTCCCCGAGATCAACTTCATTCGTGGAACCAACTCTTCAGCGGTGACCCGGACCCTCCTCGATCGGAAGTTGATCCGTCTGGCAGGTCGGAAGAAGGTCGTCGGCAAGCCTTTTCTCTATCGAACGACCAAGGAGTTTCTCCTCCATTTCGGCCTCGAGAAAGCCGAAGATCTTCCCGACCCGGAAGATCTGGTCGAAGCCGAGGTCATCGACGACGCATGATGAGGCGACAGTCTCACGGGCTGTCGAGATGGGGGATTCCGGTTGCGGTCCTCGCACTGACGGTCGGAACCATGGGATCCGGTTGTTCCGGCCCGGCTCCCAATGAACTTGCCCTCGATCTCGCGGCAGCGTGGACCGACGGGTTGTTGGTCACCGAAATAGCAGAACTCGATATTGGAACCGAGGAGGCCCGTGGGTCCCTCGGCGACGGTTGGTACTACGACGAGCGCAACCGTGGTTACGGAGAGACCTTTTCCTGGAGTCGGGGGCCTTCATCGGAGATCTTTTTTTATCTCGGGTGGCGTCGTGATCTCCGCATGGATCTGAGGTGCCGTCCGTTTCAGTTCGAAGGTGCAACGCCACAGAGTCTGAGATTCGAACTCAATAATCAACATATCGACGAACCGCTCGTGCTGCAACCATCCATCAACACGTACTCGATCGAGCTTCCCGCATCCGCACAGATGGTCGGTCGAAATCGATTGGTGGTGCGATACGACCGGGTCGATGCCCCTTCCTCCGTGGTGCCTGGATCCACCGATCGGCGGGAGCTCGGGGTTGCCTGGTCCGATCTTCGTTTCCAAGACGTCGATACCCACCCGATGGGGGCCGACGACGGGGTGGTTGTCATGCCAGCGGGTTCTAGGGCCGACCATTTTTTGGACCTCCGGCAGGGGAGCCTGCTCACCATCGAAAGCTGTGAGTCGGTGGGGGAGTCGCTGTCTGTTCTCGAGGTCTCGATCCTCGGTGAGGTCGCTTCTGAACCCGAGTCGTTTTTGTTCAACTGCGACGGCGGCGCGGTCGAGATCCCCCTCAACAACCGACACGGTCTGACCAGAATTCGGTTCGGCAGCCGCCCGAAAATCGACCTCGGCACGCCATCGGGCATCCGACTGCAACACCCAGGAATTTTTTCGCCACACACCGACACAGCGGTGGCTGAGACACGGGTCATCGAAGGCGAACGGCGAACGACCCGTCCCAACGTGATCATCTATCTCGTCGATGCCCTGAGATCGGATCGGTTGGGGGTCTATGGTTGCAAACGACCGCTTTCCCCGCGTCTGGACGCCTTTGCCGCCGAAGGTGTGACCTACACAGACATGGTCGCCCAGTCATCCTGGACCAAGGCGGCGGTCGCCTCGATCTTCACCGGTCTCTGGCCGCGGGCGCACGGGGTCAACGGGCCCGATGATCGGCTGCCGGAGTCGCTTCGGACGCTGCCGGAGGTCTTCCAGGCCGCCGGCTACCAGACTGGAGCGGTAGTGGCCAACGCTTATGTCGGTCGGCCCTTCGGTTTCGCCCGCGGTTTCGACTACTTCGAGTTCATCGAGCACCACCGCGGCCGCTCGGATGTCATCGGGGATCGGCTCGAGAAACTACTCGACGCGCGGCGCGACACCGACCGCCCGTTCTTCCTCTATGTCCACACCATCGACCCGCACGCCCCATACGCCCCTCCGTCTCCCTACCTGGAGACCTTCGCCTCCGGGGTCGAGGATCCAACCGTCGGCGAAGTGGAAACGGTTCGAGGACTCGTACTCGGAACCGTCGAACCGAGCGCCGCTCTCGGCCGTGATCTCCGCCAGCTCTACGACGCCGAAGTTGCGGCCAACGATGCGAGCTTCGGTCGACTGCTCGACAGGCTCGAGGATCTTGGCGAACTGGATGAAACGGTGATCGTCTTCACCTCGGACCACGGTGAGGCATTCGGAGAGCACGGCAGTTGGACCCATGGTCTCGACCTCTACAACGAGGTTCTCTCGGTGCCGCTGGTGATGCGTCTGCCCGGTGGAGCGGGGGCCGGACAGGTCGTCGGGATTCCGGTCCAGCACATCGATCTCATGCCGACAGTCTTGGATCTGTGCGGCATCGAAGCACCGGGCGAGCTTCCGGGCGCCGTGCTCCTCGATGCCTTCGGCGTGGTCGAGGTCGAGTCGGATCGGACCATCTTCGCCTACCTCGACTACTGGGGGAAGAAGGGCGCCACTGCTCTGCGTGACGGATGGAAGCTCATCGAACCCCTGTCGGCCGACTTCGGCTCTGAGATCGAACTGTATCGCCACGACGAGGACCGGATCGAGGCGAAGAGTCTCGCCATCCCATCACCGGTCCGGTCGGGTTGGTTGCTGGCCCAGCTGCAGGTCGCACTGAGAGCCGAGGGCGTCAGTCTGACCACCGAGGTCGACTCCGAAACCCGGGCCCAGCTCGAGGCTCTCGGTTATATGCACTAGATAGGAAGATGCACTGGTGCAACCCGCCACAATTGGAGGCGGTATTCGAGCACCGATGCATCCCACCTGCCGGCGCTTCGCGAAATCAATAACGAATCGGTACGCCTCATTCGCGAAACACCGGCAGGAGCGCGCCTCGGCACTCTCGATAC
>CBESWV010000162.1:0-9057 GCA_965533305.1 uncultured bacterium
GGCAGGAGGGATGCATCGGTGATCGAATACCGCCTCCAATTGTGGCGGCGTACACTAGTCATACAGGCTCGGTCATTATCTGGGGAGACGGCTCATGAGATTCACCACCCGCGCAGCTTTGCTCGTACTTACATTCTTTGTATCGACGGGGTGCGACCTCGTGGATCCGATGCGGTCGACCCCGCATGCGGACACCGAAACCTTCGGCAACCTCCTCGAGGCAGCCCCCGATCCGTCACGCGAGGGCGCCTGGATCGCGAGAGTCCGGGTCGGCGTTCCGCGGGCCCTGGGCCGGAGCGATGACGCCCGGCCCACGCCCGATGTCGCGGGTGGCATCACCGCGGTGGTGGTGGTGACCACCGACACGGTGGTGCTGGTGGATGACCGACCTATCGCCTTGATGGAGATCGGCCCCGGTACGGAGATCGTCGCCATCCCGGTACCGGGTACCACCACCATGGTCGGCGAGAACGAGATCCACCTCGAAGCAGCGCAGTTGATGGACTTTGAGGGCTATGCCAGGTGGCGTCTGCCCAAGCTCCAACTCTCGGGCGAGCCGGCTGAGATCATCGAGGATGTCGATCGCATCAACACCGCCGGTGTTGAAGGCGGACCGGTGCCGGTCGGCGATGGGTCCATTCTCTACTTCACCGGGCGGCTTCGTCCACCGGAACTTTCCGGCGGCCCTTGGATCGGGGCGCAGAGGGATGGGCTGCCGTCTCCCGCCGAGGGAGAGCGGTCGTTCGATCGGACTTTCCGGACCGAACTCGGCGACGATGGATGGTCGATCCCGGAATTGGTGGTCATCCCGGGGACCGAAATACACGAGCACGTCAAGCTGACCTGGGTGAGTGCCGATGAGCGGCGGTGCTTCGTGACCGTATCCGACCCCGATGGATCGCCGTGGGTCGGAGTCTCCGAACGGGCGAGTTCCTCCGCTCCATGGGGCGAGGTCGTTCGAATGGAAGCCACGGGTGACGGGGATGCTTTCGATGCCGTTGCCATGACCGCCGCGCCGAGCAAAACCGTTTTTGCAACGACCCGGAACGGAAGCGGTGACCTCTTTCTGCACGACCCGGACTTGGGTCCGGCGCAGCAGCTTCAGGCGGAGATCAATTCCGGCGGTCTCGAGTGGGGGCCTCGTATCGGTCCGGCCAACGAACTCTATTTCGTCCGCGGCGATCGACAGCTCCGCTTTCAGGGGGGAAGGGTCAACGAAGTGCGTCTTCCCGGTCCCCACCGGTCGGTGTTCATCGAGGCGGCTCCCACGGCTGACGGCGCCTACCTTTTCTTCTCGGTGCCGAAGTTCAGACCCGCCGATCTCGATCTCGATATCCAGGTCGCCCCCATTCACGCCGATGGAACGCTTGGCGCGGCGCAACCGGTGGACGATTGGCGGCCCTGATCGTCAGGTCTTGCCGATTCGAATTCGATGACGGTTCCGTGCAGCGATCGAGTAGACGACCCCCCCGAGGTGTTTGACTCCGGGCAGGCCGGCTGCCCACGCCAACCAACGCCAGCCGTCGAGTTCGGTGAGAATCCTCCGCCAGGCATTGAATCCCGTCCTGATGGTCCCGTCCGCGAGGCGGACGTGAACCGCACGCATCATGGCTTCAGGCGACCCTGGGGGCTCATCGGAGTCGGGATCGTGGAGGTCGACGAAACTCAGCCGGCCGCGCTCATCTCGAACTGAACACCAGTCCTCCGACCACCGACAGACATCGCAGTCGCCGTCGATCCAGATCTCGAGCATCGGTGGGTCTTCCATCGTCGAACTCATCACGATGAACAACGTGTCCGGGGTGAGCGGTATTCGATTTCAGTGGTTGATCTTGACAATCAATAAGAATCTTCTAAAATAGCTATGTGGTTAAGTAATGCGAGCCACGGATGAAATCTGCAATCCGACACATCAGTTGTCCCCGCACCCCGGGTTGAGGAAACACATGCAAAACGAAGCCATTGATTGTTCTACGCCTGATCGGCACCCGGAGAAGCTCATCGCCTTGAGAGACTCGCTCGCAAGGCATCGTCGACCTCTTCAGGCCATGGCCCAGCACTACGCACTGCTCGGCGGCGAGACACGACTCAAGATCCTCGCCCTTCTCGAGCGGGTCGGTGAGCTTTGTGTGTGCGATCTCGCGCGAGTGTTGGAGGTGACCCCGGCAGCCGTCTCCCAGCATCTCAGTCGATTACGGGCGGGCAACCTGGTCAGCTCGCGGCGAGATGGAATGACGATCTACTATCGTCTCAGCAAACACGCCTCCGCGACGATCAACGCCCCGAAGCTGGAGATGTGGGATGAATTGGAGAAAACGGATGAGAATGCCGGCTGAGCGGGTCTGGATTTCGGTTGTCCTCATCATCGCTGTTGGGATGATCTCCGGCTGCAATCGTTCGACGACGGTGGACGCCTCGTTCACGGTCGAGGGGATGCACTGTGAGAGCTGTTCTGCGGCGATTACCGAGTCCCTCGAAAAGGTGGAAGGGGTCGAGAGCGCCTCGGCGGACCACGTGTCGGGTTCCGCCCGGGCCCGTTTCTCCTCGCCGGGCGTGTCGCCCGATGAGCTCGCTGACGAGATCGAAGGCCTCGGCTACACAGTGACCGCCGTTGAGACCAAGCCCGTCGAGGGATGACGCCGGAGAAGGATATACTCCGCTCGTGGCCGATTCGCTCTCCCCCCGGGCAGCATATCTTCTGACCAAGATCGCGGTCTTCCTGGTTGCCGCGGCTCTGACCTGGCCGCTGTCGCGGGTGATCGGACCCAAGGCGTGGTGGGGCCTCGGTGTCTTCGGGTTGATCCTGGCCGGGCTGACGGTGGTTGTGTTCCTCGCCTTCGGCAGGAGTGCGTCAAACCCCGATGATGAGTCCCGCCTCGGCGAAGAGACAGAGGAATCCGATCCGGAGGTCCCGATCGAACTCCCGGTTGAAGATTTCATCGATCTTCACCCCTTTCCCCCCCGTGATATCCCCGAGATCGTGGCCGACTATCTCGAGGCCGCCCACGCCAAGGGGTTCCGCGAGGTTCGCTTGATCCACGGGCGAGGTGTCGGGGTCCAGCGAGAACGCGTGCGGAGCGCCCTCGAAAAGCACCGGCTCGTCGCGTCATTCAGCGACGCGACCGCCGACCGGGGAGGGTGGGGAGCCACCGTCGCCTATCTGTCGGCGGACGACAGCTAGGCTTAATTATGAATTCTCAATTATGAATTATGAATTCCATCGCAGGACTTCCTGGGACGGTTGCGGTGTCATTCATAATTCATAACTCATAATTCATCTTTGGTTTACGGGTACAGCCGATTAATCATCCGCGGGTAGGGGATGGCCTCGCGCAGATGCTGCACACCGCAGATCCAGGTTACGCAGCGTTCGATCCCCATTCCATAGCCGGAGTGGGGGAATGATCCGTACCGGCGAACATCGAGGTACCACTCGAAGGCTTCCTTGGGAAGATCGTGGGCGGCGATCTGACGCTCGAGATGCTCGAGGGAGTCGGATCGCTCGGAGCCGCCGATGATCTCGCCGTAGCCCTCGGGAGCGAGGACATCGACGGCCAGGGCGCGGGTCGGGTCGGTCGGGTCGGGTTGCATATAGAAGGCCTTGATCGCGGCCGGGTAGCGGGTCACCATCAGGGGTTGATCGTACTGCTGAGTCAGAATCGTCTCGTCTTCGGCGCCGAAATCGTCGCCATGTTCGACACCGGAACCGAGCTCCTTGAGCTTGATGATCGCGTCGCCGTAGTCGAGGCGGGGATAGGGCCGTCGGGTGGATGGCTCGAGCTTTGAGACATCACGTTCGAGCCGTTTCAGATCTTCTTCGCAGCGGTCGAGGACACGTGAGACGATCTCGGAGAGGAACTCCTCGGCGAGATCGAGCAGACCTTCGAAACGGAGCCATGCGACCTCGGGTTCGACCATCCAGAATTCGGTCAGATGGCGGCGGGTCTTGGACTTCTCGGCGCGGAAGGTCGGGCCGAAACAGTAGACCTTGCCCAGGGCCGCGCAGGCGGGCTCGAGATAGAGCTGGCCCGACTGCGACAGAAACGCGGGTTCGCCGAAGTAGTCGGTCTCGAACAGTGTTGAGGTTCCCTCACAGGCGGCCGGCGTCAGAATCGGTGAGTCGATGTTGGTGAAGCCGCGGGTGTAGAAGAAGTCGCGGATGGATTGGGTGACCTCGCTGCGGACCCGCATCATGGCGTGCTGGCGTTTGGAGCGCAGCCAGAGGTGCCGGTGGTTGAGGAGAAAGTCGGGTCCGTGGTCCTTCTTGCCGATGGGGAACTCGGGGGAGACATGGACCAATTCCAAAGCGGTGACCTTGAGTTCGAAACCGCCTGGGGCGCGGTCGTCGGCCACGAGCCGGCCGGTGATGCGCACCGACGACTCCTGGGTCAGTTCCACCGCGGCCTCCCAGACCGCCTCTTCGACTTCGGGACGATAGACGATGCACTGCAAGTAGCCGAAGCCGTCGCGCAGGATGACGAAGCGCAGCTTGCCCTTCTTGCGCCAGTTGTAGACCCAGCCCTGGATGGTGACTTCCTGGTCAATGTGGTCGGCGAGATCGGCGATGGTAATCACGGGCGTAGACATCGTTTCCTCCTGTCAGGGGCGGAATTGTACACGAGGACCTTGAGAGGGCATCGCGGGGCTGCCGCCGCAACCACGAAGACGCGAAGACACGAAGGAGTCACGAAGTCATCGCGGGGTTGGACCGCGAAGCCGCCCAGGGGAGGATTGGATGATCAGCGACCACGCTGGCCTTGACGCGGGTCATGCCGCCGACTACCCGTGTTTTCAAGAACAGCCCGGAGTGACCATGCCGTGGCAGCGACCGTGGCTGTGACCGACACCGACACCGACACCGACACGGGAACGGGATCGGGATCGGACACGGACACGGGCTCCGGCAAGGACGCTGCCCTTTGTCGAGATTCCCGACTACCATCATTGATGGAGGTGATACGGAATGTTCAAGAGTCGTCCATGGTCCTGGATCGTGCTTGTGACGCTGACGTGGATCGTTGTCGAAGGAACCGCAATGACCTTCGTCGAGGCTGATGAAAGCGACCAATCCCCTTGCCTCGGCCTCGGTTCGACTCAGGAGATGGATGCCTCGGGCCGCGTGGTCGCGTTCGACATCGGCGGCGACTATGCGGCGACCGTCGACAGTCTTGGTTTGAGAGTGTGGACATTCACGGATCAAGGTGTCCCCGTTCGTCGCGGGACGTGGGCGCCCGGTCGCGGTTTCTATCATTTCGAGAAGTACATCCCCTCTTTGGAAATCGATCCTCGTGGATGGGCATATGTCGCCGGGTGGGAGTCCGGGTTTTTCATCATCGATATTCGAGATCCGGATCGACCAGAGTTGGTTTTCGAGTCCCTGACTGAAGGCAGAAGGAAACCCGATGGCGGCGATCAGCACCTTTGGCTTGCCCGCAACCCTGTTCTCCTGGGCGATGTTCTGTTCGTTGAAAATGGGGACATGGAATGGTTAGGAAGTGACCATGACGGCTGTGTTTTTCTTGACGTGCAGGATCCACAGCGTCCGAGACCGGTCTCGACGGAGCTGCCGCGAAGCAGGGGATATGTGGGTGTCCTCAATCAGCTCCTCGTGAACATCGACAGGAATCTCCCATTCCCACCGCATTCATTGAATTTTTGGGACATTTCGAACATCAGTGCTCCGCAACTTGTTGGAGTGCTGCCCGGCTTCCCCGGGGGGAGTCCCGGTGTGTTGTTGAGCGGAGAGACCTACGGATTGATGGATGGTTATATTGGAGTCCACGTTTGGGAATACGGACGGCTCGGTCTGCTCGACCTCTCAGATCCCGCCAACCCTCAGTACCACTCTTATAACCACCTCCACGAGGATCCCTTTGGCTGGTTTGAAGCCCCGCCTGTTGTGTTTCACGCATCATCGATGTTTGCTGCCGCTTTTTCCACTTACGGACCGGTGTTGGATTGGGTTGACATCACCGAACCGGAATCGCCGACTCTCCGGAAGAGACTGCTCATCCCGGTCACCGATCCGATCATGGGTCTCGCGATTCGAGATGGACTGCTCTACGCGGCGCTCAACGATGGCGGCATGCGCGTTTTCGACATCGACGACGACCTTGCTGAGGTTTTTGAAGCTCCCTCGGGCGGAGTCAGCTCAGCGATTGCATTTCATGAGGGACGAGCCGTGATTCCGCATGGTCGGCTCGGTCTCAAAGTATTCGACATCGATCCGACAAACAGACTCGTGCTGCGGGGACATCTTCCGCTGCAACACCGGGTTGTCGATATCGATATCGCCGGAGATCTCGCGGCTGTGAGGGGCGAAACTCGCGATGGCGAGTCAGTGGTCTATCTGGTCGATCTTTCCGACCCCGACAACCCGAGCCTTGAATCCACGATTTCGTTTGTAGAGCCGCTGAGGGATTTCACACTGGACAACCACACTCTCGTCACAGCGGAGATGCAGGACGGGGACGATTCGACTTATTACAATTGGGAGGTCCACGATGTAGCCAGCGCTTCGGAGCCGATCTTGGTATCCCTGGGAGAAGGTTGGGGACACCCGCGTGCTATCGACCTTCGGGACGGGCTGCTGGTATTGAACTACTCCGGGTCTGCATCGCTCGTGGATCTCAACGATCCAGCGAATCCGGTCCTTCTTTCGTCCTTCAACACTGACAGTGAGGACCGAACGTCGGTGGCGTTGACCGATAACTTGGTCGTGGTTGGGTCGTATTTTTATTCAAATTCTGTGTCGTACTGGGGAGTTGCCGGCTGGGATATCAGCGATCCCGTGGACCCCGTTCTGGTGCCCGAATCGCGGGTACCCGTGAGGAATGCGCTCAACCTTGGAGCTTTCGGCAACATGGTTGTCGCGAGTTCGAGAGACACTTCCTATCGCACGCCGACCGCGGTCACCTTGATCGACTATGAAGATCCTCGGAATCCTTCGGTTCGAACGGTCCTGTCTCAGCGTTTCTCGGGCGTTCCTGTCATCGAGGAAACCCGGATTTGGGTCCCGTCCCCACCGTTCGTGGAGTCGATATCGATGGAATGCTCACCACCGGAAGCTCGGTTCGAACTCCACCAGAGTTGGAAGGACGTCTGGCTGGAAAGCACGACGCCGGGGGTGGTCGACAGGCTCATCTGGGATTTCGGTGACGGGACGATCGAGGGAGACACCCCCCTTGTCGATCAAATACCGGATCACTCCGTGCACCACAGATACACCAGTCCTGGGCGGTACACGATCAATCTCACGGCTGTCGGCCCGTTCGGCACTTCTCAAAGCAATGAGACCGTGGTGGTCGCGACCCCCCCGAGCCTTCGTGAACCGAGAAGATCAGAGGGTCGAAGGTCGCCGTAAAGGGCCTCCACTCTGAACTCCAGAGCTGTCGGAAAAGGGCATCGGCAGGTGGAGATCGACTGCCGAGTCGTTCGGGGCGCCGGAAACGGAAACGGAAACGGAAACGGACGCGGGAGCGGGAGAAGGAACGGGTTAGAATGTTTCCTTCAGTCCCGCGGTGGAGGTTTCGTGGAAGTTCGCCCCTCACAACAGGAGTTTCTCGCCCTTGCGCGCGATCACGATGTCGTGCCGGTGGTGCGCGAGTTGACCTCCGACACGGTGACTCCGTTCACCGTCTACTCGCGACTCGCTCGTGGCGGCCGCAACCCGTTCCTCCTTGAGAGCGTCGAAGGCGGCGAGCGTGTTGCCCGTTACTCTTTCACCGGGGTCGATCCATTCCGGATCGTCGAGATCCGCGAGGCTCGAGTGCTGGTCGACGGCGTGCCGCAGGACGGGGAGCCCATCGAGGTGCTTCGGCGGGTGACCGATCTCGGTCGGGTCGCCCCGGTGGACGATCTGCCGCCGTTTAGCGGTGGCGCCATGGGTTATCTCGGCTATGACTCGGTGCGGTTGGTCGAGGCCATCCCCGCGAGTGGTCGCGACGAGGGCGGGCTGCCCGACGCCTGGTTCGGACTCTATGACTCGGTGGTCGCCCTCGACCGCGCCCGTCAACGTTTGCAGTTGGTTGTGCTCGCGCGCATCGAAGGCGATCCGGAGGCCGCGTGGAAGACCGCCATGAACCGAATTGGCAACCTCCACACCGCGCTCCTCGAGGGCGGTGACGGACCTTTGCCCCACACCTTGCCGGTCCCAGAGGGTGACACCTGGTCGGGGTGGCAATCGACTCCTTCGGCCGATGACTATCTCGCGGCGGTGGCAACGGCGCGCGAGCACATCCTCGCGGGCGATATCTTCCAGGTTGTCCTGTCGAGACGGTGGCGTCGCGTACCGCGATGCACCGCGGCCGAGATCTACCGCATGTTGCGGGTGACCAATCCGTCGCCCTATATGTTTCTCTTCGACACCGGCAACGCGCGCATCCTCGGCTCGAGCCCCGAGATGTTGGTTCAGGTCGCGGGCCGCAGAGTGAGTACCTGTCCCATTGCAGGAACCCGGCCGCGCGGCACCGATCGCGATCACGATCTCGAACTCGAAGCCGAGCTCCTCGCTGACCCCAAAGAACTCGCCGAGCACACCATGCTGGTGGATCTCGGGCGAAACGATATCGGCCGGGTGGCGGTTCCGGGTACGGTGAAAGTGGCCCGCGAGACCGAGGTCGAGCGCTACAGCCACGTCATGCACTTGGCGAGCGAGGTCCAGGGCGAACTCCGCCCGGAATGTGATGGCTGGGATGCGCTCTTCGCCTGTTTCCCGGCAGGAACCTTGAGTGGAGCGCCCAAGGTTCGGGCGATGGAGATCATCGACGAACTCGAAGAGGTTCGACGTGGGGTCTACGGTGGGGCGGTGGGTTATCGCAACGCCACCGGTGACTTCGACTCGTGTATCGCCATCCGGACCATGGTCGAGCGGGGCGGAGTCGCCCATATCCAGGCCGGCGCCGGGATCGTCTACGACTCGGTGCCGTCGTCGGAACTCGAAGAGTGCCGCAACAAGGCCAACGCCCTCGTCGAAGCCGTTGCCATGGCCGAAACGGCCTCACGATCATAGTGAAGAGTGTTGAGTTTTTAGTTCTAAGTTTTTAGTTTCATCGCATC
>CBESWV010000163.1:0-8987 GCA_965533305.1 uncultured bacterium
GTCGCAAGGATGGCGATGTCGGACGAATCAAGATCCGTAGGGGAGTGCATACATTAATTATGAATTATGAATGATGAATTATGAATGACCATCGCTGAGGATCGTGTGCGACGGTGCGATGGTGCGATGAAATTCATAATTCATAACTCATAATTCATAATTTCTTGAGTCCCGGCAGGTACCAACAAACCACCTTCGGTTCGGTCATCTCCTGGAGTGAGAACCTGACTCCCTCTTTGCCGAGACCCGATCCCTTGATCCCGCCGAAGGGCATGGAGTCGAGACGATAGTCGGTGGAGTCGTTGATGAGCACGCTGCCGGCATCGAGACCCTCGATCAGCCGGAAACAGATCTCCACATCGCGGGCGAAGCCGGCGGCGTGGAGGCCGAAGTCGACCGAGTTGGCCTCTTCGATGGCGTCATCGAGATCATCGAACGGGTAGAGATTGACGGTCGGACCGAATACTTCTTCAGAGTGGATGGTGGCATCGGTCGGCACATTTTCCAAAACGGTGGGCTCGACCAGGGTGCCGGTTCGGCCGCCGCCGGCGGCAATGGTGGCGCCCTTGTCCACAGCCTCGTTGATCCAACGTTCGACCCGCTCGGCCTCGGCCTCGGTGATCATCGGGCCCATCCCGGTGGATTCGTCCATTTTGTTGCCGATGGCGATGGCTTTGGTGTGTTCGAGGAAGAGATCGCGGAAGCGGTCGTAGACCTCGCGCTGGATGTAGATCCTTTGGACTCCGATGCAGTTCTGCCCCGCAGCCCAGAACGCGCCGGAGACGCAGGTCTCGGCGGCCCACTCGATGTCGGCGTCCTTCCAGACAACGACGGGGGAGTTGGAGCCGAGCTCCATGCCGATCTTCTTGAGCCCGGCCTTGGTGGTGATGTGCTTGCCCGCTTCGAGCCCGCCGGTGAAGCTCACCATGCGGACCCGCTCGTCGGAAACCAGCGCATCGCCGAGAACGGCGCCGTGGCCCGTGATGCACTGGAGGACATCCCGGGGCAGCCCGGCCTCGATGAAGGCCTCGGTGAGTTTGAGCGCCGATAGGGGAGTGACGGTGGCGGGTTTGAGGATCACCGAGTTGCCGCCGGCGATGGCCGGTCCGAGCTTGTGGGCGACAAGGTTGAGGGGGTCGTTGAACGGGGTGATCGCCAGAACCACGCCAATGGGCACTCGTTCGTAGTGACCGCGCCGCTGCTCGCCACCGGGGAAGGAGTCAAAGGGGATGGTCTCGCCGTTGAGTCGCTTGGCCTCCTCGGCCGAAATGGTCAGGGTGTTGACCGTACGCCTCGCTTCTCCGCGGGCCTCGTTGATGGTCTTGGAACCTTCACGCGCGATGATCGTCGCGAACTCCTCGACGCGATCGGAGACGATAGCGGCGGTTTTGAGCAGAATCCGGCACCGCTCGTAGGTGGTCATCTTCCGCGCCGTCGCGCGCGCCGCAAAAGCCGCGGCGAGGGCGGTCTCGACATCGTCGTGGTTCGCCGACGGCACGGTGTCGATGAGTGAGTTGTCAAATGGATCGCGGACATCGATGGTCTCGGGGCGATCGACCCACTCGTGGCCAAGCAGCATCTTCATCATCAGCTCCGGGATGCCATCTTGATCAGGTCGATGAGGAGCGCGAAACCGGTCTCCCTCCGGCCCGCCCCTGGGCCGACGATGGTGACCTCGCCGAGGGTGTCGGTGGTGATGGTCATGGCGTTGGTGGCGCCGCCGACCCCGGCGAGGGGGTGGCTGTTGTCCATGAGTTGCGGCCCCACCGAGGCGCGGACGGCAACGCCGTCACGCCAGACCCTGCCGATGAGTTTGTATTTCTTGCCGTCGGCGGCGGCGGCCTCGATCTGGGCGGGGGTGATCTCGGTGATCCCCTGGCACGGGCTGTCCTCGGGACTCAGCGCCGCGCCGAAGACGGTGTTGGCGAGGATGGTCACCTTGGCCAGGGCGTCCCAACCGAGGACATCGGCGTCGGGCACCGCCTCGGCGTAGCCGAGTTTCTGGGCCTGCGCGAGGGCGGCTGAATAGGCCATGCCACCCTCCATCTGGGTGAGGATGTAGTTGGTGGTGCCGTTGAGGATGCCCTGCATCTCCGCAATCTCGGACCCGGCAAGGGTCTCACGCAGGAGATTGAGCAGGGGGGTGCCGGCCATCACCGTGCCTTCGTAGAGGAAATCCACGTCGTTGGTGGCGGCGAGGTCGTCCAGTTCGTTGGAGAAGAGGGCCAGGGGACCCTTGTTGGTGGTGGTCACCGACATCCCGCGCGTGAGGGCGGCGCGGATGTGGTCGGTGGCCGGCTGGCCGGTCTTGATGTCGGTGTAGGTGAGCTCGAGCATGACATCGGCCTCGGCTCGCTCGATCATGGTCGGCGCGTCCCAGTTGCAGCCGCCCTCCGGATAGTCGGAGATCGGTTGGCCGTCGGCAACCATCGCCATGATTTTCTCGAGATCGAGACCATCGGGGTTATGGGCGCTGCCCTTGAGCATGTCGACGATGCCGGTGACCTTCCAGTCGAGGCCGTGCTTCGCAGCAAGCTCCTCTTTCTTCTCGATCAAGAGTTCCGACAGACCCTGGGCGACGGTGCCGAATCCAACAAATAGCAAACGCATGTGTGACTCCTTCAGATTCTCTTCTTGATGCATCCGGCCAGACGGGTGACCGCTTCCGCGAGATCCTCCTTCGAGACGAAGGAGAAGTTGATTCGCATGTGGTTGTGTTCCGGATTCTCGGCGTAGAACTGTTCGCCGGGGACGAATGCGACCTTGTGTTCGATGGCGTCGAAGAAGAGCTCGGCGGTGTCGATGGTCTCGGGCACCGACACCCAGAGGAAGAGACCACCCTCGGGCCTCGTCCAGCTGACGCCGGTCTCGGGCGGGAAATGGGCCGCCATTGTTTCGAGGAAGAGGTCGAGCTTCTCGCGGTAGTAGGTGCAGCAGTTCGTGATGTGGTCTTCGAAGTCCATGTCCCGGAGGAAGGCGGTGCACATGTCCTGGTTGTACTTGGGGGTGTTGAGGATGTTTCCTTCTTTGATGTGGGTCATGCGGGCCACGACCTCGGGAGGGCCGATGTTGAAGCCCACGCGCATGCCGGGGCAGAAGAGCTTGGAGAAGGTGTAGAGCCCGATGACGTGACCGCCCCCGCGCTCCTGGTCGAGGCTGTAGATGGCGGGGATCGTCTCCCCCGTGTAACGAAGATCCCGGTAGGGGCTGTCCTCGACGATGGGGACATCGTACTCGTAGCTGAGGTCGAGGAGAGCCTCGCGTTTGGCCAGACTCATGGTGATGCCCGAAGGATTCTGGAAGTCCGGGACGACATAGATGAACTTCGGTCCGACACCTTGCCGTCTCAGCTCTTCGAGCTCGCGGCCGAAAGCTGCGACATCGGAACCATCGGTCTCGATGTTGACGCCGATGAAACGCGGGCGCTGCATCTCGAAGGCGACCAGGGCGCCGGCGAAGGTCGGCCGGTCGACGAGGACGACATTTCCGGGCTCCAGCAGAAGCCGACCCAGAAGATCGAGCCCGTGCTGGCCCGAGGTTGTGATGAGGATGTTCTCTTCTTCGATGCGGATGTGGTCTCGCTCGAGGAAGCAGAGGACCTCCCGAATGAGGTCCCCCTCGCCCGGAATCGGGGAGTACTGCATGATGCGGTCGATGCCGGTGTCGAATGCCTTCTCGGTCGCGAGGCGCAGCTGCGATCGCTGAAAGACATCGGGCGACGGCAGGCCCCCGGCAAGGGAGATGATTTCGGGATCGGTCAGGTACTGGATGGTCTTGCCGATGGGGTAGCCCTGGAAATCGCGGACGTTCTCGGCAAAGCGTGAGCGCCAGTCTGTTTTCATTGCGTGCCCCCCCTCTTGTCAATCACCGGTCAGTACGATACTCCACCGAAGCGGGTACGGATGCCCCGCCGCATCATCTCCCGGCCGTCTTTGGAGGCACGAAGCGCCTTGTAGTAGATGACGTCGCCGATCTTCTCGGCCGCCTCTTCGCGCTCGTCGTCGGACAAGAAGTACGCCCCCATGGTGTCGAGCTCGCGGGCGGTGCCGTCCGATTCGTATTTGAAGGTCAGGTCGGTGCCGCTTTGAAGTACCTTGAAGGCGTTGTCGGTCCAGTCGAAGTCGGGCATCCCGAGGTCCGGGTTGATACGCAGGTGTGCCGCGAGGCTCAGACCCTTGATACCGCTGCGGTCGAGCTCTTCGGCGCACTTGATGAAGTTCTCCGGCGACACACCGTTGCCGATGTTGACCTCGTAGATCGGCGAGGTCTGGTCGTCCCTCAGGTACTCGCTCATGATGTTCATCAGCATGCGGAACTGCATCAGGTTCTGAGTCGAGAGCAGCATCGAGACCTTGAAGTGGAGATTGGGGATGTCGCGTCCGAAGTAGCAGGCGGCGATGATCGAGGACCAGGATGGGTTGAGGAAGAAATTGCTGCCGGTTTCCATGGCGGCACGGGTGATGCCGTCGAGGTAGATCAGATGGTTATCGTTGGCGACCTCGACACCGCCGAGGTTGCCGAAGGCGGTGCCCATGTTCTTGAGGATGATCTGGTTCAGGCCGTCGCCGATGTCGGCTCTGTCGAAGGTCTTGCCTGTGACCCCCTCGAGGGTCTCGAATCGGCTTGCGGGCAGCGGTGTCCCTATCAGGTTGGTGCTGCAGAACATTGATGCCTGCATGATGTTTTCGGCCATGGTCAGGGTGGCCATGAGGTCGCCGGAGTAGACATAGCGCTCGGTCAGGGCGACCACCGAAATGAACTCCGACGGCGTCCAGCACGGCTCGTCGGTGGCGGCGCTTTCGGCCATTCGCTTCATGCTGTGATGGGTCACCCTGGCGCCCTGAAATCCAGAGACCTGGGCTGTCGCGGTACCGAAGTCGTCTCGATACGTGGGTGCGAGCTCACGTTCGAAGTCGCCGATCTTGGGGAGGAGCCCCGCCAGGCGCTCGGCGTCTTCGATCATCTCTGAGAAGCCCTTTTCGGACAGAATCTGCTTGCGGGTTGCGAGGTCTCGTTTCTGACGAAGGGTCTCGCCGATATTCTGCGCCCCCCCGTAGTGCGCTTTGAGTGCGTCGATGGCCTGAAGATCGCTGCCGGAGAGAAGCTCGAATTTCATGGGACCTCCTCGTATTCATGCGGCGGTAGCCAACGGCTGCAGGACTCTCGCCAATTTTATCGAATATTCCTATCCGAAAGAGAGTTTAGAAGATGATTTCTATTTAGATCAAGAATCCGAATATATTTCGAATGATGGTCGTATCAAACGAACTATTCCGAATCGGATTCGAAATTGTGACGTTTCAGCAGAAGAATGAGCGCATCGCCGTTCGTGCGTCCTCATCTGTGTCCATCTGTGTGATCTGTGGGTTTCGATGGGGATGGGCGGGGTTCCCGACGTGCACAATCGAAAGCCAGTCGCTACAATGCAGATTCGAACGAAGTCAGTGCGTACGGAGTCACGAATTTTGGACCACCTCATCACGCCTTACGGAGGCACCCTCGTCAACCTGATCGCCGATGGTGATCGCGCCGCGGAGATCCGCGAGCAATCGCGCGAATGGCCGTCCATCGATCTCGGTCAGCGCCAGCTCTGCGATCTCGAACTGCTCCTCAACGGCGGATTCTCACCGCTCAGAGGTTTTATGGGTTCGGCAGATTTCAACGCCGTGTGTGGTGGGATGCACCTGGCCGATGGTGTGTTCTGGCCGCTGCCGGTGACCCTCGATATCGATGAGAGGACGGCCGATGCTCTGACAATCGGCGAGATGGTGGCCCTTCGCGATCCCGAGGGTGTGATGCTCGCGGCACTGACCGTCGAAGAGATCTTCCGGCCCGATCGTGAGGCCGAGGCGGCAGCGCTCTTCGGCGAAGCCGAATCGAGGAGCGGTGCGAGGGCCCGTTTTCTCAAGCGAGCAGCGCCCTTTGCAGCTGCCGGCCGGCTCGAAGGGCTCCAGCTGCCGGTTCACTATGACTTCGGTGAGCTTCGACTCACCCCCCTCGAGATGCGACGCAAGTTCGGTCGTCTCGGATGGCGCAAGGTGCTGGCCTATCAGACCCACCAAACCATGCATCGCGCACAGCAGGCTGAGACCCAGAACGCCGCCCGGGAGGTGGGGGCGAGCCTGCTCATCCACCCGGTTGTCGGGCTCAATCAACCGGGCGACGTCGACCACTACACCCGTGTCCGTTGCTATCAGGAGGCCCTGTCCCAATACCCGGCCATGTTCGCCCGGCTCAACCTGCTGCCCATGGCGGTGCGTGGTGGTGGGCCCAATGAAGCCATGCTTCACGCCATCGTCCACAAGAACTACGGCTGCACCCATTTCCTGGTCGAACAGAATGGCGAGGGGTCGGTTCTTGAAGTGATCGGAGCTCCGGGTCACGGCGATGCCGAGGCTCGCGAGGCGGTTTCGAATCACGCCGAGGAACTCGGGATCGAGATGGTCCCGGCCGAAGAGATGGTCTATGCCGAGAACCGGAAGCGCTTCATCCCGTCCGCTGATGCGGCTCCCGATGATCGCATCCTGAGTCTGACCGGTGAGGATGTCCGCAAACGCCTCGGAGATGGCCGCGAGATCCCCGAATGGTTCAGTTTTCCGGGAGTTGTCCGCGAACTTCGACGGCGCCGCCCGGGACGGAACTCCCAGGGTTTCACGGTTTTTTTCTCAGGCCTCTCGGGCTCGGGGAAGTCGACCATCGCCAACGGGCTCAGAGTCAAACTCCTCGAACTCGGCGGTCGTGGCGTGACCCTCCTCGACGGCGATCTGGTGCGCAAGAATCTCTCATCCGAGCTCGGTTTCTCTAAGGAGCACCGCGATCTCAACATCCGCCGGATCGGCTTTGTCGCATCGGAGATCACGCGGGGTGGGGGAGTCGCCATTTGCGCTCCCATTGCGCCGTATGATTCGGTGCGCCACGAGGTTCGCGAGATGGTTCAGCCGTGCGGCGGTTTCATCCTGGTCCATGTCTCGACGCCCCTCGAAGTCTGCGAGGAGCGCGACCGCAAGGGGATGTACGCCAAGGCCCGGGCCGGAGTCATCAAGGAGTTCACCGGGATCTCGGATCCCTACGAGATCCCCGAGGACGCCGATGTGGGGATCGACACCTCACAGGTCACTCCCGATGAAGCGGTGCGGGAAGTGCTGCTCCTCCTCGAACGAGAGGGCTATATCTCGGCTGTTGAAGCCGAGTAAGACGATTCGGCGATACCGATCTCGATTCCTACGGTGACTCAGGTCTCAGCGCATAAATCCGCACCCGCGGCCCGGCATCGAGTTCGAGGGCCGCATTTCTCGTGAGAAACATCCGGAGTCGGTCGTCGCGCTCGTAGTGCACTTCGGGTGGGACCTTCCCCTGATAGTGGACGAGGTCCGCCTCGGTGAATCGCTTCCGGGGGACGTAGATGTAGTAGATCTCGCTCGCCGGCTCCTGGGCCAGATATGCGCGAATGGGTTTGATCCCGAGAGCGGGGAGGATCCGCTCCATGTTCCGCTCCTGCCGTAAACGGACGCGGACAAACCCGGTGTCGTTGGTGAGGAACCGGCCTTGGGGGTGGGCATCGACAAAATTACCGACCACCTCTTGGGCGCGGATAAAGGTTCCCCCAATCGGCACCCGGATCCGGGCGACAAAGACGACGGCCACGAGAAAGATGCAGAGCCATCCGGCGGCACGAGTGACGGTGGAAACCGGGCCTTGATTCCTCGCTTTCGACCGAACGGCCCGGGTCACGAACTGAATCCCGGCGATCACGAGCGGGCAGTAGAAGGGGAGAAGATAGACAAAGAACCGGGGATGCAGGGTGAAGATCGGGGCGAAATACGACAGCCCATAGAGGGAGATCGGGGCGAGAAAGAGGAGGCCCAGATAGATTTTCAGGGCGCGGTCGGTTTTGAGACCGACGAGGCCGATCAGTGCGAGGGCAAATAACAGCACTGAGAACACATCGAGGCTCGTCCGGTAGGCGACGCCCCCCATGAAGTTGATGAGAGCGAGCGGGAACGCGGCCTGGAAGGAATAGTGGAAGCTTTCGGTGGTGCTGAGCCGCAGCTGTGGAAGGTACAGTGCGGTCAGAAGAGCGAGAGCGATTACGGGTCCGAGGATCACCGGAACCATGCGCCTCGTCCGTGCTGCGATCCTCGTTTTCTCGGCACTCGCGACCAGGACTAGAACCAGAAGGATCTGCGCGATGAGCGCGTTCACCGCAAAGAGATGAAAGGCGCCGGCGAGAAAACCCGTCGTGGCGCACCCGAGCCACCGCCACCATGAGAACGACCGCAGGAGCAGAAGAAACAGGGTGCTCGAGATGAGGGTGAAGAGCACCATCCCCGCGTAGCCTCGGCCCGAGACCGAGAACAGCACCATCGCCGGGTGGAGGCTGAGCAGGAGGGCGGAGGCAAACGCGGGGACCCGGCCGAACTCTCTCGAGCAGATGACATACACAAGCGCTATGGCGAGCAGGGCGAAGACCAGATTCGGCAGTCGCATCAGGGCCTGATTCTCACCAGCCCAGAGGTAGGTGGCCTTCATGATCAGCGAGTTGACGAGGTGGCTGTTGCTGTCGAACGGACCGAAGAGGATTCCCCTGAAATCTCGACCGAGCACCATATTGCTGAAGGTGATCATCTCGTCGCCGTGAAACGGGCGGGGCAGATACCGCAGTCGGACCACCAGTGAAACCGCGAGCAGGAGTGCGGTGGCGACGAGATCGTGACGGACTCCGGCCGAAAACGGATCTGGAGTGTTGGAGCCTCGAGCCCGGTCGGAGCTATGCCACTTCATACCCGGCCGTGCGGAGTGTGGTCACCGCCGCCTCGATTTCGGCGCCGCGCACCAGGATGTAGTCGGTGTCGTAGGTCGAGATGGCGAAGATCGAGACACCGGCGTCGGCGAGGGTTCCCGAGATCCCGGCGAGGATCCCGACGAGGCTGAAATCCAGCGGTCCACGGACCTTGAGGGCGCGCCAGCCCGCCGTGTGGGTGACATCG
>CBESWV010000164.1:0-8942 GCA_965533305.1 uncultured bacterium
TTCTCCGGAGCCACCCGTTGCATTGATCGGCATCAGCGAATGACCTTCGCCGAAAAGGCTCACCGCCGAACAATGCAACAAATGGCACCACGCCACGCGTACCGGGGGGGTGGCCGTCTCTCCCTCCACCGGAGAGCCTCACGACAAATGCACGTGGAAACACCGCACACCGGGACGTGCCGGGCTCGGCATTGTGCAGGTACGACATCCCGGAGCCGCGTCCCGTTCCACACAATGTCCGTGCCGGGCACTCCACGGGTTCAGCGTTGGTTACGGTGCGCTCCAGCTCAGAAGGAGGCCGTCGCTCGCGCGGGCAGCGTGGTCACAGTCTTTCCGGCCTCCCAATCATGACCACGCTGCACGTGCGACGCTGGGGCGCCAGGGGCGGCCCAGAAGGCCGGTGATCAATTCAACTCTTCGTTCCATGAGCAGGCTGGAAGCCTCCTCCACAACAGCACAACGGAATCTTTGTGGGGCAGGCATCCTGCCTGCCCTTCAGACACCTTCACGCCGAGAAATCGCCACCACGAAGTCTGACACTCTTCAAGCCACGCCTGGCCCACTCTCAAACGCGGTAACTTTGAGCGTCTTTGATTACGCGACGCTGGGTCGCCAGGGGCGGCCCAGAAGGCCGGTATCGAGGAAAGGATCAGCTTCAGTCCCGTTCGACAAAGACGGTCGGTGGCAACGCTCCCGATTCGAGGTCCCGTTCATCGGCGAAGATCACGGTGACCGAGTTCAATCGCCCGTCGCCCCATTGATCCTCGAGGAGGAGCCACGACCGGACGAACTCACCGACTCTGGCCCGGCAACGCTCACGCACCAGTTCGAGGTGATCCGCATCCCTCGCGCGATCAACGAGGGTCGGGGTGAGGCTGCTCATCAGCGTCTCCATCTCCTCATCCTCGTTGGAGCGCAGCCAACCGCTCTCGGACCGCTTCTCCATCCGATCGGTGTGAATCGCCGGCGGCAGGGTGGGACGAATCGGCGGTGCGTGAACGACACAGGTTCCCTCGACCACCGAGAGCGTCCACTCCTCGTCGAACCGAAGGTGATATCGGTAGGTCACCGGAACCCGGATCTCGCTGACGGTGGCCCCAAGGGGCACGAAATCGAAGAAGATTCTCTTGTCATCGGTCCGCGAGATTGTCTCGGTGGCCTCGAACGCGGCCAGCTCCAGCAGGGTGCCGCCATCCGGCACGAGCCGCGGAATGGCCGAGACAAAGGTCGTGGTGATGGTTCCCGTGGCAAAACGGCTCGCAACCTCGGCGGCGCCTTCCCCCAACGCCCGGACCGTGTCCACCGTTGCCCGAGAACCTTCGCGGGCGGTTTCAAGCAGTTCACGAACCCCGAACAATACCATCAGGGCGAGGACGGCGACCACCACCGGCCAGCGCAGCGCGTGGAGTACGGCGAGCCAACGGGGCTGGTCATCATTCATCGGATGGTGAGGTCCAATAGCGTTGGTCAGCGAGCTGTCGAAGACCCGGAGAGTCGTAGCCGCCGGACGCCCAACGACGCCGCAGACCGGCGATGGTTCTCAGCATCGGCAGCGAGTGCCCGACGACGCTGACCGTGGTCGGCCCGGTGCGCAGCAGTCTGACGGGGATCCGACGAATCGCCAGGTTGTATTTGAGGGCGACATAGAGGAGCTCGACATCGCCTGCGAATCCATCGTCGGTCACGAGTGGGAACAAAACCGAGGCTACATCGCCGCGGAACGCCTTGAATCCGACCTGGGTGTCGAAGAGTTCCCCGGTGACCAACATCCGCACCGAAAACGAAAACATCCGCGTGCTGAGACGGCGCAAGAGAGGCTGGTCGACCCCGAGTTCGGACTCGGCAAGGGTCCGATCACCGACGACGATGTGGAAATCCTGTTCCAGAATCAGCTCTGCCATATATCGGATGGCCTCGAGATCGTAGGGCAAATCGGCATCGGTGAAGATCCGGCACCCTCCCCGGGCAACCGCCATCCCCGCTCTGAGAGCGGCGAACTTCCCTTGATTGGCGGGCAGTCGAACAACCACGAGCCCGACCATGGAACACCTGTCGAGGATCTCGGGAGTGCCGTCGGTCGAGCCGTCGTCAACGACGATGACCTCGACGACGAGATCGGTGCCCTTGAAGAAGGCCTCGAGCCGGGCGAGGCTTTCGGCGAGAAAGCTGTCGCCGTTGAAAACCGGAATCACCAACGACACTTCGGGGCGTGTCACGGTCGAGGGTTCAGAAGTGCTCACTTCTAGCACGCTACCCGAGTCACCCGCCGGGCTGCAAGTCAATACGCCGACAAAGAAACGGGCGAGGATGGCCCTCGCCCGTATTCGTTCATGTAATGCTGGGGAATGCCCCCCGCATGAATCTCGTGTCTCCTACTCGATATTCATCAGTTCCACATCGAAGACGAGCATCCCCGCCGGTGCGCCCTGCTGACCCTTGTAGGCCAGGGATTCCGGGATCCAGAAGCGGCGCTTCTCACCGACCACCATGAGCTGAACGCCTTCGGTCCAACCCGGAATCACCTGATTGAGCGCAAAGGTCGCGGGCTGGCCGCGGGTGACCGACGAGTCAAACATTTTTCCGTCGGTGGTCCATCCCGTGTAGTGAACGGTGACTCGGCTGGTGGGCCCGGGGCGATCGGTGGTCGTGCCCGGTTCCAGAACCTTGCTCGCCAGGCCGGATGCCGTTTTCTCAGCATCGGCCGGCGGTGCGCTGACATCACTCGGAGCCTTCGGCGGCTCGACCTGGTCTTTCACCTCGATCAATTCGACATCAAAGACCAACATCCCCGCGGGGCGGTCGGGCTGGCCGTTGTAGGCAAGCTCAACCGGGATCCACAGACGGCGTTTCTCGCCGACCACCATGAGCTGAAGACCCTCGGTCCAACCGGGGATCACCCGGTCGAGGGGAAAGGTTGCGGGCTGGCCGCGACCGACCGACGAGTCAAACATCTCGCCATCGGTGGTCCAGCCGGTGTAGTGGACCGTGACCTGATCCCATGAGTCGGGATGGACGGTGCCGGTTCCCGGGCTGAGGATCTTGTATGCGAGACCCGAGTCGGTGACCCCGGCGTCCTTCGGCGGCGCCGCAACGTCTGCGGGTGCCTTCGGTGGATCCGGCGATTCGGTGATCTCGATGAGCTCGACATCGAAGACGAGCATTCCCGCAGGCGAGCCCGGACGACCGCCGTAGGCAATGCCCTCGGGGATCCAGAAGCGCCGGCTCTCACCGACGACCATGAGCTGGACTCCCTCGGTCCAACCAGGTATCACCCGGTTGAGCGGAAATGTTGCGGGCTGACCGCGACTCACCGACGAGTCGAACATCTTGCCGTCGGTGGTCCAACCGGTGTAGTGGACGGTGACCGAGTCCCAGGCGTCGGGGTGGACCGTGCCGGTTCCCGCTTTGATGACCTTGGAGGCGAGACCGGAGTCGGTGACCTCGGCATCGGCCGGCGGAGCCGCGACGTCGGATGGCGCTTCAACGTTGTTTGCGGCGACCATCATTGGGAAGAGACAGACGAGTGCGAAAAGAATGAGCATTTTCATGGCCGCGACCCTATCGCGAAATGGGCGGCGGGCGCAAGCAGGGCCGGGAGGCGTTACCTGGTTTTTACCGGTGTGGTCGGATGATCCTCTCCCCCTCCCGAGCGAATCCGTTACCGTACCCGTGCCCGTGTCCGTTCCCGATCCCGATCCCGATCCCGATCCCGTCCGTTCCAGGTCCCGTTCCAGACTGGTCCCCACCACGAAAGCCGCTGCTGTGCCGTACAATCAAATACGATAATGCGTCACCTCGTTGCCTGCCCCCTGTGCAAACGCCAGTACGATGCGACCGGCCGTGATCCCGGTGATCGATTCCACTGCCATTGCGGCCAGGAAATTGAGATCCCCACGCCGCGACCGCACTCCGCATCGGTGGTGCGTTGCTCGTCGTGCGGCGCCACGCGGCAGTCGGCGGTCGCCGCGTGCGGCCACTGTGGCTCCGACTTCACCCTCCATGAGCGCGATCTCCACACCATCTGCCCGGGTTGCATGGCGCGAGTCTCCGACCACGCGACCTATTGCCACCACTGCGCCCTCCGGCTCGATCCTCAGGAGAAGGCGGGTGAAACCACCAAGAAAATCTGCCCCGCCTGCGAAGACCAGCGGTTTCTCACCAGCCGCGATTTCGGCGTCGAGAACCTCTCGATCTTCGAGTGCCCGAGATGCGCGGGGCTCTGGCTCGGTCACCCCGCTTTTCGGCATCTCGTCGAGCGGGCCGCCGTCTCGCCGGTGTCGGCCGATGTCCACGCCGCCGCCGCGGCGCGAGCCGAGGCCAGGAAGACCGGGCCGATCAAGCGGGTCGTCATCAGCGATCGCCTCTATCGGAAGTGCATCGAATGCGATCAGCTCATGCACCGGCGCAACTACGACAAAAAGAGCGGCGTCATCATCGATGTCTGCGGCGACCACGGTGCCTGGTTCGACTCGGACGAACTCGCCGCCATCCTCCGCTGGATTCGAGATGGTGGGAGTCTTCGCACGCAGGAGCGCGAAGCGGAACTCCGCGCTGAGAACGCCCGCCGAGCCCGCCCCGGCCCGCTACCGCGGACCTTTGCCCCGAGTTCAGATCCGACATCGACCACGTGGTCCCCAACCCTGATCGAGTTCCTCCTTCAGGTCGCCGCAGCGCTCGTTCGGGTAATGCGTTAACCCGCTTTCCCCCTTACAATGCCCCAATGAGCCACGACCTACCCTCCATGCTCGCGTCCCGAAAGGGGAGCTTTCAGCCGGTCATCCCCTTCAATCTGGCGGCGGGCGGGGTGGTGGTCTTCGATTTCACCGAGAGCAGTACCGACTTCGCCCAGATCGACATCAACGACGTCACCGGCTTCAGCGAACGGCTCTTCGTCAGGGTCGCCGAAGCCGAGCTCCCGGTGGGTGTCGGCCGCTACAACGAAGATCGGGTGCTCTATCGCCACTCGCCGCTCTTCGACGGGGAGCGTGAGAATCGCAGCGTTCACTTGGGCATCGATCTCTTCGTCATGGACGGCACCGAGGTCATGACGCCGCTCGCTGCTCATGTCCACTCGGTGGCGGACAACACGGGGCTCGGCAACTACGGCCCCACCGTCATCCTCGAGCACGAACTCGACGGGATTCGATTCTGGACCCTCTACGGCCACCTCGGCCGGCATTCGGTGGTTCGACTCGAGATGGGCCAAACCCTAGAGACGGGCGAGGAATTCGCCGTGGTCGGCGATCTTATGGAGAACGGGGGATGGCCGCCTCATCTCCACTTCCAGATCACGGCCGATCTCATGGGCCATTCGGGTGATTTCCCCGGTGTCGCCGCGCCGTCCGAAGTCGCGCACTGGCTCGAGATCTGTCCCGACCCGAATCTGATCCTCGGCATACCAGGACTGTGAGTCCGAAACCGCGATCGCAGCCCGAGCACCGGAGGGCGGTCATCGCCCTCACTCTGATGGTGCCGGTGCCCAGCCTGGGCACGGCCGCCGCCATGATCCTTCTCCCCGGCCCGGTGGGTCAGGCGCTCTTCATGGCCGCCAAGATCTGGCTGATCGCATTCCCCGCCTTCTGGTATCTCGTGATCGAGCACGGCAAACCGAGCTGGTCACCGCCTCGCGAAGGGGGCCTCGGGATCGGGCTGCTCACCGGTCTCGTCGCGGGCGCCGCCATCGTTCTCGCTGCGTGGTTCTTCGGCGTTTTCGACATGGACATGGGCGAACTCGCCGGAGAGGTCGATGAGATGGGGCTCACCACGCCGAGGGCCTATCTGCTCGGCGCCCTCGGCTGGACCTTCGCCAACTCGCTCATGGAAGAGTATGTCTACCGCTGGTTCGTCTTCAGCAACTGCGAGCGGCTGATGCCGCGTTTCCTCGCGGTGCTCGCTTCGGCGGCGGTCTTCACCGCACACCACGTTGTGGCCTTGAGCACCTACCTCCCGGTTCACCTCAATGCCCTCGCCTCGTTCGGGGTCTTTCTCGGCGGCGTGATCTGGGCGGTGCTCTACAGCCGTTACCGGTCGATTTGGCCGGGATGGGTCAGCCACATCATCGCCGATATCGCGGTCTTCGCAGTCGGGTGGGAGTTGCTGTTCGGGTAGCTTCCCGAGTCCGCGTCCGCGTCCGATGCTCGATGCTCGATGCTGGTTGGGCGTCGCTCCCGATCCCGATCCCGATCCCGTTCCCGTGCCCATGTGTCAGGCGAATACGGTCACTGCTCATTCGGTCACTGAACACGCAGCGCACCCCTTGAAGAGCCCGCGTCTCGCGGACGACGGAACCAACCTTCTGCGGCTTGCCGCCATCGCCGACGAGACGTCGGCGCTACAAACGGACGAAGAACGGGATCAAACCGCTCTTGTTCGGCTGAGGTTGGGTTTCGGGCACGGTCCCGGACGCGGACGCGGACGCGGACGCGGACACGGGATCGGGATCGGGAACGGACGCGGACGCGGACGCGGACGCGGACGCGGACGCGGGGCTTAACCCAGCCGATCCGCCATGTAGTGACAGAGCTTGCTCAGTCTCCTGGTGTATGAGCCGAACTCGTTGTCATACCAACCGAAAAGCTTGAGGTGAGTCACCGGGACCTCGACTTCGAGGTGCTCGGGATCGAGTTCCTTGAGACCGAGCTCGGCGAGGTTGACTCGGGTAAACCCGGTCCGAGCGTGGGTCTCGGAACCCTCGATGATCACCCCGTAGGGCTCGCCGATCATGTCAGATGAAACGTTCTGCTCTTCGGTGAAGAGCACCCCCGAATCGGGGTTCGCTGCGTACTCGGCAAAGATGCTGTTGACCGATTGGCGGTTGATGAGGGCATTGCCGTATTCGTCGAGCTTGGACTGGAAGGTGCAGTTGAGGATGATGAGCGAGGTCGTATTGATCGGCACCCGCACCGAGTCGGCGAGAAAACCGATGGTGGCGATCTCGGGCATGACGTGCTCGAGGGCGGCGGCGGCGTTGGTCGAGGTGAGGATGATGTTGTTGAAGATCGAGCGGTTCTTGCGCAGATCGCTCGCGTTCGCCTTGGGCACCGAGTCGAGGACGCTCTGAGAGTTGGTCGAGGCGTGGACCGTCGACATGGAGGCGGTGAGCATGGTGTGGGTGAGTTCGTGGTCGAGCAGCGGCAGCATCATATGAGCCAACGCGGTGGTGGTGCACGACGCCGCCGAGATGATGCAGTGCCTCCGCGGATCGAACGAATCGTGGTTGATGCCGTAGATCAGCATCCCGGCGTCATCGGGGAACCGGGCTGAAGGGTCTTTCATCTTGAACGCGGCACTCACCAGCACCAACTGAGCACCGGCCTCGAGATGGCCCTGGAGGCTGCCCCCGGGGTGACCGGCAGGGAGGTTCGGATCACGGAAGCCGCCGGTGGTGTCGACAACGATCTTGACTTCGTGATCGGCCCAGCCGATGTCCTTGGGGTTTCGGTGCTCGGTCAGCAACTTGATTTCGACCCCGTTGATGGACAGGAGCTGTTGCTCCGCATCGAGGATCTCGATGCAGCGCCACGGTCCGTTGCGGCCAAAAAGAAAACGACCGAGGCTGCCATAGGTGCTGTCCGACGAGAGATAACGCACGATGGCGTCGATCCCCTTGCCGACCGGGCGTCCGGTGTTGACCACCAGGCGTTCAAAGCGCTGGTTGCCCGCCTCGTGCCACAGGGTCAGCTTGCCGATCCGGCCGAGGCCGTTGATTCCGAGAATCCCTTCTGCGCCGTTCACTGCCATGTCTTCCCCCTGATTCACTAGAACAGTCGAACCGGATCGCGAGCTCCCGCGATCTCGTGCTCGCCCGCCCAAACCTGGCCCGAGTAACCATCGATCGAGAGCGGATCTCCGGCGAGGATAGGTTTCTCGCCGATTTTTGCAAGATTGTTCGCAGTATCCACCGTCAGGCCCTTGCAGTTGACCACACAGCACTTGCCGAGACGCTTTGCGGTCACCGAGGCGTGCGATGTGAATCCGCCACGGGCGGTGAGCAGACCGTCCACCGAGAGCACGACGCCGATGTCCTCGGGCACCGTATCGGGGCGGATCAGAATCACCCGTTCCTCGGGGTAGGAGACCCGCAGGCGCTCCACATCCGTCTCCGAAAACGCCACCCGGCCCGACATGGCGCCGCCGCTGACCCCGATCCCGGATCCGAGGAGGTGTCTCTCGAGCTTTTCGGGGTGGGCGAAGATCTTGAGGTCCCCGGTGCGGGTGTGGCGAACCGGACGGGTCTGCAACAAGAAGAGTCCATCGGTCTCACCCGACTCGAAGGTGAACTCGATCTCCTGGTGCTCGTAGCCGTGCTCGTTGATGAGCTCGAACGCGATCTTTCGGATCGCGGTGTAGATCTCCGGGAACTCAATTTCCAACGAGCCTTCGACGTTGGGCGAATACTCCTTGCGCTGGCGTTCACTGATCGGCGACGGCGACACCAGACCCGCGACCACGTCCTCGCCCTGCGAGCAACGGGTGAAGTCGCCGAAGAGCCCGATGACGGTGGTCGACGAGCGCGGATTGGTGGTAAAGACCACCCCCGAACCCGACTCGCGGTTCATGTTGCCGAAGACCATCCTCTGAACGATGACCGCGGTCCCCCAGCCATCGGCGAGTCCGAGCTGGCGCCGGTACAACCTCGCCGGCTCAGAATCCCACGAGTCGAGAACCAGCAGGATCGCCTGCATGAGCTGCTCGATGGGATCATCGATGAATTTCACACCCTGACGCTCACCGACCTCGCGATACTCGAGCGCCATCTCCTTCATCTGCGCGGCAGTGAACTGGAGCTTGACATCGACCCGGTAGTTCTCCTTGTACCGGATCATCACCTCGTCGAAAATATCGCGATCGGCGCCGCACGACATGGCCACGTTCTGCAAATAACGCCGGTAGCAGTCCCAGGCGCCCCAGGCGCGCTCGCTGCCGTCATCCATGGCCTCGAG
>CBESWV010000165.1:0-8675 GCA_965533305.1 uncultured bacterium
AAGATCTTGATGCTCTGGTGCTTGCGAAAAGCGCAGGCATACCCGTTGGTATTCCAAGCATTTTAGCAAGTATCCGGAGCCCAAGAGATTGGTGCAGATCACCGGTGAGAATCGCTCATCTTTGGTCATAGCAGTTTGGCCAGATTGAAGCCGAGCCATGCGGCGGCGAGTCCGAGAATGACATGGGCGGCGATGTTGGCGGCGGCGCGCAGCATCTGCGACCCCGCAGCCAGGGTCACGGTCTCGAAGGCGAGCGTGGAAAAGGTCGTGAATCCCCCCAGGACGCCGATGAAGAGGAAGAGCCGAGTTGTGGCCGACAGCACACCGCGGACCTCGGCGATGCCGCCCAAGAATCCGAGAAGTAGGCATCCGACCACATTGACAACCAGGGTTCCCCAGGGGAAACCGGCGTTGGGCACGAGTTGATAGACCCAGCCGGAAACGAGGAAGCGGAGCCCCGCGCCGACAAAGCCTCCCGCACCGACCACCAGGGTTTGGGTGAAGACGTTCTGCATCGTCTGCGACGATAGCAAAGCTCGAGGCTCGATACTGGATGCTGGATCAACGCAACCATCCCATCTCAGCCCACAGATCACACAGATGAACACAGATTCCATCGCATCAGGGTTCGGGGTGGATGAGGTGACCATGCCGCGGACCGAGGTAGGATCATTGATCCCGATCCCGATCGTGATTGCGATAGGTGTCAGGTGAACGCCACTGCCTACAGCTTTGAATACTTCAAGATCAGGGTGCGGCCAACACGTACGCCTCCAGGGTCGCGACGAGATTGCCCGCCATGTGCATGGCGATGGGAACCCAGAGCGATCGGCAGCCGATCCTCGCGAGCCCGAGGGCGAGCCCGAAGATGAAGATGGTGCCGATCTCATACAGACCGTATTGGATGTGGATCGAGGCCCAGATGATCGAGGTCAGAACGATGGCGCCGGCATCACCCAGGCTGCCACGGCGCAGCCCTTCGATCAGGAACCCGCGGAAGAAGAGCTCCTCGAAGAAGGGAGCCGCCACGATGATCGAGAGCCACAAGAGGGGCACGATGGAGGTGTTCCGAACGAGATCAGCCATGAATTCTGGAACGATGGGCTTGCCGAGAAGCCAGGTGAGCGTGTCGCTGGCGACGGCCATGGCCGCGGTGATGGCCATCCATGTCACTGCCGCGCGTACTGAAGGCTTTCGAAACGCAAGTGCGGTTTGGGGTCGGATTCCTCGACCAATGGCCAGAACGGCGAAGACCAACGAACTCCCAACCGCTGCGGAGATCAGGGTGGCGAACATCATGAGGTCGCCTGCGACTGCGAGTTCTCCAACGAGGTCGCCTGGGTCGGTCCCCGCCGCTGTGCGCATCGCGCCCCACACGACCACGGTGGCCATCTGGACGATGAAGAAGACCGCGAGGATCAGCAGACCCCAACCCACCGTCGCCCAGGGCGACCAGAATGGGGTCGGATGGTCATCGGCTTCGGGCGACCCAACAGGAGGGGGTGGTGCATCCATCGTTTCTCGGCCTCCGATTCCAGGCTACACCGGTTCGAGAGTCTTGGTCCCCGCCATTCCGGGAATACCGACCGGTCGTTCGCGGTCTCCTATGTCAGCTGAATAGGAGGCTCGATGAGCAACGAACAACCGGAAATCGGATCGATGGTGTGGATCGATCTGACCGTCGGCAACGCGGAGACCGTCCGCGATTTCTACTGCGCGGTGGTGGGGTGGTCGTCGGATGAAGTTGATATGGGCGGCTACTCCGACTTCTCCATGAACGCACCCGAAAGCGGCACCACCATTACTGGGGTCTGCCACGCCCGTGGAGTCAACGAAGACATGCCTCCCGCGTGGATGCCCTACTTTGTCGTCGCTGACCTCGATCAGAGCATCGCGAGTTGCACCGATCTCGGAGGGGAGGTCGTTGTCGCTTCGCGGACCCTCGGCGAGGGACGGTTCTGCGTCGTCAAAGATCCTGCCGGAGCGGTGGCGGCTCTGTACGAGACCCAGGAGTGAGGAGGTCATCGTTCGCTTCGCTCGTTAGTGAGGAGTGAGATCCACTCAGCGTCAAACGTCTCACGTCTCACCTCCAACCCCCTCACTTCTTGAAAAAGAGAAACGCCGCCAATCCGATGAGGATCACCGCGAAGACCTTGCGGAACTGGGCCGTGGAGACGTGTTCCACCAGACGCGCGCCGACTTGGGCTCCGACGATTCCACCGACACCGAGGAGGAGTCCCACCCTGAAGTCGACGTTGGCGAGCTTGTTGTGGGCAAAGAGCGCCGACAACGCGACGACAAGGATCGTGACGAACGAGGTCCCCACCGCCTTCTGTGCCGGATACCCGAGATAGAGCAGGAAAGGGATCACGAGGAATCCGCCGCCGAGGCCGGTGAAGGCCGCGCCGATGCCGACCAGAATGCCGAAGAGGGCGAGTACAAACACATTGGGGGTCAAACCGGTCTCCTTTGCTCAAGCGGAACCGAGGTCCCGATTGGGATCGACGGTCAGTTGTGGGTCAGCATCTCGCCGGTGGTGATGAAATGGTTGAGTTCGGTCTCCCAGGTCAGCATGAACTCGTCGAAGTGCTTCTGGGTGAACTCGCTCACCACCCGATCGCCGTCGGGTCCGACCGAGGTGAAGCTGTAGCTGATCTGAGCCCTGGATCCTCCCGGTGCCGCCGCGAGCTGAATCACGATTTTTCCGACGACGATGCCTGGGATCATCTTGATGATCTCGATGAGGTGATTTTCGGGTTCGTGACGGGTGATGATCCAGATTGCCTCCTGCGGACCGGCGGCGGTCACGAAGACACAATCGAGTTCGGCCAGTCCGGACTGGGTTGCCACGAGCCTCGGGTGCCAGCCGTTGACCCACTCCGATTCCCGCACGGGACACAGCAGAGGGAAGACCTGGTCGGGGCCGGCGTTCAGGTGCTGGGTGTAGCGTCGTGTCACGCGGTTCGGTTTGACGATGTTCATGGCTCTACCTCGTGGTTCCGATCCGATTGCCTAAGATCAGCGGAAGATACGCCCATCGATTGTACCGCGTTGTTTTGCTGTGTGTATGCATCATCTCGGTGCTGGTGGGCATCGTGACCATTGCTTCGGTAAAAAATCGGCAGGTGTCGATCTGATCGCAGGTGGTCATTTTCTTATGACAATCCAAAACCCTTCACATGATCCATAGCAATAACGCAACATATCCGCTGAGCCGCAGTAGAATGACAAGGTGCGGCAAATTGCACGGAACCGAGTCTGGAGATCGGTCCAAGACGCCCGGGTCTGGACCGACGAGGTGGGTGAGGGGATCATCCGCATCCGAATCACGAGTCGGTGGGCTCGGATGCTCGGTTTCGAGGTCTCTGCCTATCTCGTTGGCGATCTGCTCGTGGATACCGGTTTTGCCCATGTTCGAGAGCAGATGCTGCGCATCCTCGACGGGCGCGCGATCCGCGCCATATGCTTCACCCACAGCCACGAAGATCACACCGGCAACTGCGGGCCGCTGACCGAGAGGCATCGATGCCCCGCGTATCTGAGAAACAAAGGACTGCGGTGGAGCGAGGGCGTTCGCCGGCTCAAGCCATACCGTGCATGGTTCTGGGGATCACCCGGCAAGCTCGATGTCGAGGAGATGCCGGACGAGATCCAGGGTCAGCAGCGTTCGCTCCGGGCCCTGGCGGCGCCCGGACACTCGACGACCCATGTGGTGCTTTGGGAGCAAGCGACGGGCACGGTCTTCACGGGTGATCTCTTCATCGCTCCCGGTGCATCCGCCGTGATGACCCAGGAAAACCCCTATGACCTTGCCGAGTCGCTGCGACGGGTGGCCGCGGTCGAACCGCGGTTGATGCTGACCGGTCATGGGCTGGTCGTAGAAAACCCCGCACCGCGTCTTCTCAGCAAGGCTGAGAAGGTCGAGGTCGCCGCCGCCCGGGCCGTGGAGCTTCATGGGACGGGAATGCCGGATCGCCGCATCGTCCACGAAATCTTCCGCACCGGTCACCGCCGGGATCGCTGGATTGAGTTCCTGACCCAGGGCGAATTCAGCCGAATCAACTTCGTCCGTGCAGCCGTGCTGCACAATCCGGATCATCAGGCGGGCGCTGTGCCCGATTCGGGCTCGAGGCCCACGCGGGCGCGTTCAAGGCACTGACAAAGGACTCTGCGACAATGACTCTTGTGCCCAGCGTTGGCGATATTCACCGCGTCCTGCGGATCCACGAACCACGACTCCTCGACCGCACCGAGGACCTCAAGGTTGCGGCGGTGGCGGCGGTGGTTCGCCAGGCTCGCGGTGGAGTCGAGGTGCTCTTCATTCACCGTGCCGAAGATCCCAAAGACCCGTGGTCCGGCCACATGGCCTTTCCCGGGGGCCGGGTTGAGGACTGCGATGCCGACTCGCTGGAAGCGGCAATGCGTGAGACCGGCGAAGAGGTCGGTCTCGATCTGGCGAGGGGCGGCACACTGCTCGGTCGGTTGTCCGATGTGGCGGCGGTGGGGCGGGGTAGACCGCTGGCGCTGGTCGTCGAACCCTATGTCTTCTCCATCGAGGATCGACCGACTCTCGATCCCAACCAAGAGGTCGAGGAAGTGGTTTGGGTGCCCCTCGATTTCCTCCTCGACCGCGGCAATCGGTCCACCATCCCCTGGCGGCACGGCGAGGTCTCTGTCAACCTGCCGTGCTATCGATACCAGACCCACGTCATTTGGGGACTCACCTTCGGGATGGTCGACGAACTCCTCACTCTCCTGGAAGGAGGAGAGGGAGGCGGGCGGTGGATGGATCCGAGATAGGAAATTATGAATTATGAATTATGAATTTTTAATTACATCGCACCGTCGCAGCGATCGCGTGCAATTCACAACAATGATGTGATGAATTGTGGGGGCGGGCATCTTGCCTGCCCTTCAGATCTGATCGAGCAGTTCATGCCTCGTACGATAGTCCAATGGTGTCCGAGCATGGGGCTCGTAGTTGTTCTTGGTTTTCATGTTTTGCAAGAGGCCGAGTTTCTAGTTACATCGCACGGTCGCGGCGATCACGGTTGTTTCAAGATGATGGTGTGATGGATTGTGGGGTGGGCATCCTGCCTGCCCTTCAGAGCTGCTCGAGTTGGTCACGCCTCGTACGATAGTCCCCAGCCGGACGAGCACGCGGCCCGAAATTCAAAATTCATAATTGAGAATTCATAATTCCTGTCAGTGCGCCTCATCCCAGTTTTTTCCGATTCCGAGATCGACTACGAGTGGGACCGAGAGTTCGATGGCGCCCACCATCTCCTCGGCCACCATCTCGCCCACCGCTTTCGCCTTGTCCTCGTCGACCTCGAGGAGCAGCTCATCGTGGACCTGGAGCAGCATCAACTGCCCGGGGAATTCGGCGCGGAGGCGGGCATCGACGGAGAGCATGGCCTTTTTGATGAGATCGGCGGCCGAACCCTGGACGGGGGTGTTGATGGCGACGCGCTCGGCGGCCGCGCGGGCGTTGAAGTTCCCTGATTTCAGATCCGGCACCGGTCGTTTTCGGCCGAGGAGGGTCTCGACGAAGCCTGTCTCCGCCGCTCCGGCGAGGGTTCGTTCGCGATACTCCTCGATCTCGGGGAAGCGCTCCTTGAACCGTTTGATGTAGATGTTCGCCTCGCTGCGCGGGATCCTCAATTGCTGGGCGAGGCCAAAGGCGCTCTGACCATAGACGATGCCGAAGTTGACCGCCTTGGCGATGGTTCGTTGCTGGCGATCGATCTCCTCCGGTGTGATCTCGAAGAGCCCCGCGGCGGTTTCCGAGTGGACATCGGCGCCGGCGGCGAAGGCATCGGCAAAGCCGCCGACCCCGCCACAGAGATGGGCGAGGATCCGTAGTTCCACCTGCGAGTAGTCTGCGCCGACAAACAACCTCCCGGGTGGTGCGACAAAGGCCTGTCGGATCCGACGTCCCTCAGGGGTCCGAATCGGGATGTTCTGCAGATTGGGGTCCGTGGATGACAACCGACCGGTTGCCGCGGTGGTCTGTGAGTACGACGTGTGGATCCGCCGGGTCTCCGGGTGGACGAGTTCGGGCAGGGGATCGACATAGGTGTTTTTGAGTTTGACGAGTGACCGGTATTTGAGGATGGCCCGCGGCAGGGGGTGCTGGATCGACAGTTCGGTGAGGACTTGTTCGTTGGTCGAGGCGCCGGTCTTTGTCTTCTTGATCACCGGAAGACCGAGTTCCTCGAAGAGCACCTCCCGGAGTTGTTTGACCGAGCCGATGTTGAACTCGTGGCCGGCGGCTTCGAAACAGCGCTGTTCGGCCTCGGCGATTCCGCCTTCGAGTTCCTTCGAGAGGTGGCCGAGGAGGTTGCAGTCCACCGTGATCCCGTTCATCTCCATCCGGGCGAGGACCGGCATGAGCGGCAGCTCGAGGGTGCGGTAGAGCTCGTCCATGTCCTCCTCGACGAGTCGCGGGTGGAGCTTGTTGTCGAGCAGCCATGTGACGTGGGCATCCTCGGCGGCGTAGTCGCGGGCGAGGTCGAGGGGCACCTGATCAAAGGTCCCGCCTTTGCCGACCGCATCGGCGAAGGAGATCATCTTGTGGTTGAGATACACCAGAGCCAGATCGTCCAGCTTGTGTGACCGGCGATCGGGGTTGAGGAGATAGTCGGCGAGCAGGGTGTCGCCATCGATCCCCGCGAGATCGATCCCGTGGCGTACCAGGACCTCGAGATCGTATTTGAGGTTCTGACCGGTCTTCCCTTTATCGGGGTCGGTGAGGGCAGGCAGGAGGGCTTCGCGGACGGTTTCCCACCTGAGCTGTGGTTCGAGGACTGCGTGGGCCACCGGGACGTACCAGGCCACTTCCTCGTCCGCACAGAACGACAGCCCTACCAGATCCGCCTGCATGGAATCCAACGAGGTGGTTTCGGTATCGAGGGCGAAACGAGGAGCCGTTTTCAGCGCCGCCACGAGTTCGGCCAGCTCGGAATCCTCGGTGACGAGGCGGTACTTGCTGCGATCGATGGAGGTCATCTCGCCGCCGAATTCGCGCAGCAGACCGCGGAACTCGAGTTCGGTGAAGAGTTCGCGTGCGCGATCCTCATCGGGGGGCCACGCCAGGGCGAGGGCGTCGAGTTCGACATCCACCGGGGCGTCGTCACGGATAGTGGCGAGATCGCGGGAGAGAAACGCGTTGTCCCGATCGCGCTCGAGCTTGGCCTTGGCTCCTGGAGGAGTCACTTCGTCGATGTTGGCGTAGATCTCGTCGAGACCCCGCCATTTGGCGAGCAGCGCTTTGGCGCCCTTCTCACCGATGCCCTTGACTCCGGGGATGTTGTCTGAAGAATCGCCCCAGATTCCAAGGGCGTCCGGGACGAGTTCGGGTGGGCAACCGAACTTCTCCTCGACTTCGGGGAAGGAGATTCTGCGGTCCTTCATCGTGTCGAGGAGGGTGGTGTTCTCGGTCACCAGCTGCATCAGGTCCTTATCCGACGTGACGAGGACGACATCGAGTTCTTCGTCGTGGCGCCGGGCGAGGGTTCCCATGACATCGTCGGCCTCGTAGTCGTCGATGCAGAGATATGGGATATCGAATGCCTCGGCGACGCGGGAGAAGTGGGGCATCTGAGCGCGGAGTGCTTCCGGCATGTCTGGACGTGTGCCCTTGTAGTCGGGGAAATCACGTTCGCGGAACGACCCGCCCTTTGGGTCCCAGGTGATGGCGAGGTAGTCGGGCTTCTCGTCACGGATGAGCTTGAGCAGCATGTTCGTGAAGCCGAAGAGGGCATTTGTGGGCAGCCCGGCGGAGTTGGTCATCCCGCCGATGGCGAAAAAGGCCCGGAACGCGATGTTTGGCCCGTCGATGAGGTAGAGCTTTTTTCGTTCTGTCATGTCGGGAGTGTATCGCGCCCAGTTTCCGTCTCCGTTTTCGCACCCGATCCCGATCCCGATCCCGTTCCCGAGTCCGTCTCCGTGGCCGATCCCGATCCCGTTCCCGTACCCGCGTCCGTTCCCGTGGCCGATGGCCGAGGCTGTGTCCCGGTGTCTGTAGCCCGACACGGTCACCCCGGGTTGTTCTTGAAAGCACGGTTAGTCGATGGGATATCCGGAGTCAAGGGGTGAAATGCATCGCCTCGAAGGCGACCCCTTGACTCCGGATATCCCATCGACTGTGGGGAGTTCATGAACAACCCGGAGGTGACCATGCACGAACGACAGAAACGAAACGGCTTCGATGCTCTCGACAAAGCCATTCGAGCCGCGGGCATCGCGATCTCACTTGCGATGAGGGTTCCCGCTCCATTGAAACCGATCGCAGATCAAGTGATTCGATCAGCGTCATCGGTTCCTGCAAATCTCGCTGAGGGTACGGGCCGTTCCGGCCGCGACCGGATGTACCACTACCGCATCGCATACGGCTCAGCGAAAGAGGTCGACACCCATCTGCGGCTCTTACTCGGTGCCGGCTCCATCAACGCCTCACGCACCGAATCCGCCATCAACCTCTTCGACGACGTCCGCGCCATGATCTGGCGCCTCCTCCACCCGAAACCGTAGCCGGACGCGTGAAAAACCGCGCCCCGGCGGGACGTGCGGGGTTTGACATTGTGCCCCTTCGACCATCCGGCAGAGCCTGACATCCCGCACAATGTCATACCGGGCACTCCACGGGAAGGACGCTGGGTCCAGTGCGTTCC
>CBESWV010000166.1:0-8664 GCA_965533305.1 uncultured bacterium
TACCCCCGCTACGCCGTCCTCAACGACGATGTCTCCGACGCCCGCGAACCCCTGCCCCCCAATCGAACGCCCGCGCTCCGAAGAGCGCGGGCGTTGGGTTTCGGTCGGTCCGCGGTCAGTCGCGCGGGAAGTTGATCTGTGCGTGGGCTGCCGCCAACCGCGCGATGGGCACGCGGTAGGGCGAGCAGCTGACGTAGTTCATGCCGACCAGGTGGCAGAACTCCACCGAGTTGGGCTCGCCGCCGTGCTCACCGCAGATCCCAACTTTGAGGTTCGGGCGGGTGGCGCGGCCCTTTTCGATGCCGGTCTCGACCAGAACGCCCACCGAGTCGCGGTCGAGGACCTGGAAGGGATCCACCGGCAGGATCCCCTGATCGAGATAATCCGGCAGGAATCCGCCGATGTCATCACGTGAGAACCCGAAGGTCATCTGGGTCAGGTCGTTGGTGCCGAAGCTGAAGAACTGGCAGGTCTTGGCGATCTCGTCGGCGGTCAGGGCCGCGCGCGGGATCTCGATCATGGTGCCGTAGAGGTGCTCGACCTCGTCGACGCCGTACTTGGCGCAGACCTCGCCGTGGACCTTCTCGGCCAGGGCCTTCTGAACATCGAGCTCGGCCTTGGCACAGGTCACCGGAACCATGATCTCGGGGAAGCACTTCTTGCCCTCGGCCCGCAACTCGGCGGCTGACTCGAGAATGGCGCGAAACTGCATCTCGGAAATCTCGGGGAAGGTGACGCCGAGGCGGACACCGCGGTGACCCATCATGGGGTTGAGCTCATGGAGCTCGTCGGCGCGGCGGTTGAGCTCGGCGGCGTCGATCTCGAGGGCGGTGGCGAGCTCGGCCCGCTCGGCCTCGTTCTGGGGCACGAACTCATGCAGCGGCGGATCAAGCAGGCGGAAGGTCACGGGACGCTCACCCATGATCTCCAGCGTCGCCTTCATGTCGCGTTTGACATAGGGGAAAAGCTCGTCAAGGGTCTCCCGGCGCTCCGCCACCGAACCAGCCATGATCATCTTGCGGAGGATGAAGAGCGGCTCCTCGGAACCGGTGCCATAGAACATGTGCTCGGTGCGGAAGAGGCCGATGCCCTCGGCGCCGAACTCGATCGCAATCTCGGCGTCTTCGGGAGTCTCGGCGTTGGTCCGGACATTCATGACCCGGATGTCGTCGGCGAACTTCATGAAGTCGACGAAACGCGGGTTCTCGGTGGCGTCGATCATTGCCAGTTCACCGGAGTAAACCAGACCGCGGGTTCCGTTGAGGGTGAGGACGTCGCCCTCTTTGAAGACCTTGTCGCCGGCCTTGATGGTCTTGCCGACGACATCGATGTCGAGGGTTCCCGCGCCGACGATGCAGCACTTGCCCCAGCCGCGGGCGACCAGCGCCGCGTGCGAGGTCATACCACCGCGACCGGTGAGAATGCCCACCGCTGCGCGCATGCCTTCGACGTCTTCGGGGTTGGTCTCTTCACGAACCAGCAGGACGGTCTTGCCGGCCTTGACCCACTCCACCGCGGCATCGGCGGAGAAGACGATCTGGCCGAATGCGCCACCGGGACCCGCAGGGAGGCCCTTGGCGATGAGCTCACCGGTCTTCTCAGCTGCAGGATCGACAATGGGGTGGAGAAGCTCGTCGAGCTGCTCGGGCTTGACTCTCGTCACCGCGGTGCGCTCATCGATCATGCCTTCGGCGAGCATGTCCATGGCCATGTTGAGGGCCGCGGTGCCGGTCCGCTTGCCGATGCGGGTCTGAAGCATCCAGAGCCGGCCCTCCTGGATGGTGAACTCGATGTCCTGCATGTCACGGTAGTGGTCTTCAAGGTTGTCACGAATGTCGTGCAGCTGTTTGTAGACATCCGGCACGGAGGTTTCGAGCGACTCCAAGTGGTCGTTCTGCTCGTTCTTGGTCGCCTCGTTCAGGGGGTTGGGGGTGCGGGTTCCCGCCACCACATCCTCGCCCTGGGCGTTGACGAGCCATTCGCCATAGAACTTGTCGTCGCCGGTGGCCGGGTTGCGGGTGAAGGCCACACCGGTGGCCGAGCTGTCACCCATGTTACCGAAGACCATGGCCTGGACGTTGACCGCGGTGCCCCAGTCGTCGGGAATGCCCTCGATCCGGCGATAGGAGATGGCGCGTTTGCCGTTCCACGACGAGAAGACCGCACCGATACCGCCCCAGAGCTGCTCTTTCGGGTCGTCCGGGAATTCAGCGCCGAGAACCTCTTTCACCTTGGCCTTGAAGCGATCGCAAAGATCCTTGAGGTGTTCTTCCGAGATATCGGCATCGGAGGCATACCCGTTGGCTTCCTTGACCTCGTCGAGCATGTGATCGAGCTGCTGGCGGATACCCTGACCTTCGGCGGGCTCAAACCCTCCGCCCTTCTCCATGACCACATCGGAGTACATCATGATCAGGCGGCGGTAGGCGTCGTAGACAAAGCGGCCGTTGCCGGTCTTGGCGATGAGACCGGGGATGGTTGCCGAGCAGAGCCCGACGTTGAGGACCGTCTCCATCATGCCGGGCATGGACGAGCGGGCGCCCGAACGAACGGAAATCAGAAGGGGATCGGTGGGATCGCCGAACTTGGTGCCCATGATCTCCTCGACCTTGGCCATAGCCGCGTCCGCCTCGGCTTCGAGGGTGGGCGGGTAGCTCTGGTCGTGGTCATAGAAGTAGGTGCAGATCTCGGTGGTGAGGGTAAAACCTGCAGGCACCGGAATGCCCATATTGGCCATCTCGGCGAGGTTGGCGCCCTTGCCACCGAGCAGGTTCTTCATATCGGTCCGGCCGTCGGCCGTCCCGCCACCAAACGAATAGACGTATTTCGGTTCGTTCACTTTTTGCCTCCGTCGACCTGCAGCCTCGAAAGGTCTGCCAAGGTCAAGAATTTTCTACGTAATACGGTCAACAACGCGACGCGATTGTCGCGAACCAATGCATCATCAATCATCACCAGGACCTCGACGAAGAATCGGTCGAGGACCTCGGCAAGCTCTCCCATCGCGGCGAAGGCGTCGTCAAATCGGCCGGCGCCAACGCATTCTGAGAGTCGTTTTGAAAATACCTCAGAGGCGGCGTGCAGCTCACGCTCCTCATCGGTTTCAAAGAGATCGGGATCGACAACCGGCTCGGGAGCTCCCTCGGTGATGTTCTTGACCCGCTTGAAGGCCAAGCCCAGGGCCCGCATCTGCGGACTTGTCCGAACGGCGTCGAGAGCCCGGGCGCGGGCCACGAGCTCAGGCAACCGCCTCCACCCCGCGGCCATCACCGCGTCGGTTGCATCGGCACCAACACCCACCTCCTGGGTGAGATAGCGATGCACGCGGTCGGCCATGAAATCTCGGACCGCCGCGGCGATGTCGGCGGGGGGGGATTCGACAACCCCGTCGAGGCCGTCAGTCGCCGCTTGTACGGCATCGTCTAGATCCAGCTCCCACCCAGCTTCGGATACGATCTTGACCACCGCCTGTGCGGCGCGCCGCAACCCGAGGGGATCCTTCGAACCGGTGGGAATCTCGCCGACTCCGAAGAGACCGGCGATGGTGTCGAGCCGATCGGCCACACCCAGCAGGCGGCCGAGATCCGACTCCGGGATCTCGCCGTCAAAACCCGACGGCCGATGGTGGTCCCGGGCCGCGGTCCACAACTCGTCATCGGCGCCCTCGAGGCGGAGATAGTGACCACCCATGACGCCCTGGAGTTCCGGGAACTCCACGACCATGTTGGTCAGGAGATCGGTCTTGACGAGGGCTGCGGCGCGGCGGATGAGTTCGGCATCGAGGTCGAGTCCGAGCCGATCGGACATGATGACCGCCAACTCACCCACCCGGGCGGCCTTGGCAGCCACCGAGCCGAGTACCCGGTGGAACTCGAGTCTTTCGAGTTCTCCCGCCAACTCTCCGAGCGTGCGCTTGCGATCCTCGTTGAAGAAGAAACGCGCATCGGCGAGTCGCGCGCCGATGACCCACTCGTTGCCCTGACGGACGAGACCTTCCGGGTCGTCGCGCCGGTCGATGACGGTGAGGAACTTCGGCGCCAGCGAGCCGTCCTCGTTCTCGAGGATGAGGCACTTCTGGTGATATCGCAGGGTGGTGATCACCACCTCGCGCGGCAACTCGAGGTATTCCTCTTCGATGGAGCCGCACAGCAGCCCGGGATACTCGACCAGTTCAACGTGTTCGGCCACCAGCTCGTCATCGGGGTGGACCCGGCAACCAGCCTCGGCAGCGAGTTCGGTGGCCTGTTTGTCGAGCAACCGGCGGCGTTCCTCGGGATCGATGAGGACACCGCGCTCGGCCAGAGCCCCGGCGAAGTCCGCGATGGTATCCACCTCGAAAGTGCCGGCTCCGTGGACCCGATGACCCACGGTATCGCGGCTCGAAGCAACCCCGAATGCCGCCATCGGCACGACGGCATCGTCAAACAGCGCAACCAAACCATGGACCGGGCGAACAAAATAGTTCTCACCGAGTCCCCAGCGCATCATCTTCGGGAAACGCATGGCGGCGAGGATCGCCGGCACCGCCTCCGACAGGATCTCTGTGGTGGCCCGACCCTTGTGAACAACCGTGGCGGCGAGATAGTCACCCTTTTCGGTGGATTCGGTCTCGAGCTCGCCGACGGATACACCGGCCTTTTTGGCAAAGCCTTCGGCCGCCTTGGTGGGCGAACCATCCTCGGCGAAGGCGATTCTCGACGGCGGACCCGTGAGTCGTTCGGTGCGATCGGCCTGGCGCTCGGGCAGACCATCGATCATGACCACGAGCCGTCGACTGGTGGACAGGACGCGCACCGTCGCATCGTCAAATCCCGCCTCGGTCAACGCGCGGGTCACACCGTCGCCAAGCTGGCGCCGGGCGCCGGGCAGAGCGTTGGCGGGAATCTCTTCGGTGCGGAGCTCGAGCAGGAAGGCGGCCATCACTCCACCTCCTCGAGGCTGTTACCGAGGGGATAGCCCATCTCCTCGCGCTGCGCCACATAGGCTTTGGCGGCGCGGATGGCGTTTCGGCGAACCCGACCGATGAGACCCACCCGCTCGGTCACCGAAACCGCCCCACGAGCGTCCATGAGATTGAAGAGGTGCGAAGTCTTGAGGGTCGCTTCGAGGGCCGGAATCACCAGCGGCGGATCGTGATCGAGGCAACGCTGGGCCTCGGTCTCCCAGTCACCGAGGTGACGCCGAAGCATCTCTACATCGGCGACTTCAAAACCATAGGTTGACGACTCGCGTTCATCGGAGAGCCGGAGCTTGCCGTAGGACACGCCCCCACCCCACTCGATGTCGTAGATGGAGTCCTTGCGCCCGAGAAACATGGCGATCCGCTCGAGGCCATAGGTGAGCTCAGCCGAAATCGGCGCGAGTTCAATTCCGCCCGACTGCTGGAAGTAGGTGAACTGGGTGACTTCCATGCCATCGAGGAGCACCTGCCAACCGACGCCCCAGGCGCCGAGGGTGGGCGACTCCCAGTTGTCCTCTTCGAACCGGATATCGTGTACCGCAGGATCGATCCCCAACGCTTCGAGCGAGCGGAGGTAGAGATCCTGAACATCATCGGGCGACGGTTTGAGGATGACCTGGAGTTGGAGATGCCGCCCGAGCCGGAACGGGTTCTCGCCATACCTGGCGTCGGCCGGACGGCGGGACGGTTGGACATAGGCGACCCGATAGGGCTCGGGACCGAGCACCCGGAGAAAGGTCTCGGGGTGCATGGTTCCCGCACCGACCTCGAGATCGAGAGGTTGCTGGATGACACAGCCCTGCTCGGCCCAGAAGTGCTGAAGTTTCAGAATCAGAGTTTGCAGGTCCAAGGTTCCTCCGGCGCCCGTTTTCAAGACTGGTATATCCACCGATTTGTCAGACGTCCAGTGAGATTACGGGCTCGGGCGCGCACTGGCCGCGAAGGATACCACGTCGGCGCGATTCCGTCGCAAAAGAGGGCCACCCGAACATCATCATCTCCCCTATCGGCATGAAACCGTCCGACGCCTGCTATTCTCGATCAACCGAGTAAGTCCCCGGATGGAGGAGGAGCCATGGCGGACCGGCAGCAGGATCAGTCCCGGCCACAGCGGCGCTTCACCGACGAACGCGAGGCCTTCGCGAGTTCCATCGGCCGAGACGTCACCATCGAGGGCACCATCAAGGGCGCCACCGACCTCGAGATCTGGGGCAGCTTCGAAGGCGAGATGGAGATCCAGGGACTGGTCTGGCTTCGCCCGGGCAGCCGCTTCGCCGGCGGCCTCACCACCACCGATCTCGTCGTCGAAGGCGATCTTCGCGGCACCGTCCGTGCGACCCGCAAGGTCGACATGCGAGCCACCTGCCACGTCATCGCCGATGTAACGGCGTCCAGGGTCGCCGCCGCCGAGGGCAGCTATATAGAGGGCCGGATCACCGTCGCGGAGCATTCCGACGAGACGGTGGGTTATGCCGAGAGGCGGGGGCGTTAACGTCGCAACCACGAAGACGCTAAGACGCTAAGATTGACACCAAGAAATGGAAAGGCCGGCGCTCGTCGACGAGCGCCGGCCTTTCCCGTCTTTGTGAACCCCTTTGTGTCTTCGTGCCTTTGTGGTTGTGACGAAAAAGGCAGCGGCCCCGAAGGGCCGCCGCCTGAAATCGATCGAACCCGCGATCAGCCGGCGAGCTTCTTGACCTCTTCCACCATGGGTGGAATGACATCGAAGAGATCACCGACAATTCCGCCTACGGCTTCACACTGGTCCACCTCCCGGTGTCGCCCGACTCGAAGCCGTCGGCGAAGAGAATCCCGGCATCGTTGTCCACGATGGTGACGAGCACCGTGGACGTTGTCAGGGTGGTGTTGGACGGACCCGAGAGATTGAGGTTGAAGGTCTCGTCGCCTTCCTCGATCCAGTCCTCCTCGATGGGAATGTCGATATTGAAGATGGTGTCCATGGGCTGGATGGTCGCGGTCCCGCTCACCGGTCCGTAGTCCAGAGGAGCGGCAGCGCTTCCATCAACCGAGGCGTAGTCCACGGTGACCTCGAACGAGGTCGCTCCGCTGAGTTCCAACACCACCACCGCCAGCCCCGCCCCCTCGTCGACCTCGACATGCATCGCCGACAGCTCCGGCGGCGGGTCGTCATCCACGATGGTCACGGTGTGCACCATCTGGAATCCGAGAACGGCGCCCATGGGGTTGTAGATTTCCACCGAAAAGTCCTCGTCCGGTTCGTCCAGGTCATCGTTGATCAGATTCACCGCGATGATCTGAGCGGCACCGTTTGTCGTCCCAGCCGGGAAGAACCGATTGAACGAGGTATGGACAAAGTCATGCCCGGCAAGAGCCGATCCGTCCCATGTCGTGAAATCCACCGAGGTGTCGACTTCACTGACCTCGCCGTCGGACGTGGTCATCACAATGCTGACCTCGGCCTGAGGGGCACCCTCTCCCTCCGAACTCGAGGCGCTCACCATTTCGATGGTGATCCGCTGCGGCTCACCGACCCGGATGTCTGCGGCCGGCGCCGCGGCGAAGAGGGTGCGCCACGGCCCGTGCCGCGGCACCGGCGGCGTGGTGATGCCCGGTTCGTCGGCATGCAGCGGGACGTAAAGCACATGCGCCCGCCAGTGGTACAGAACGTCCTCAGTCAGACCCGAAAGGGTTTGGTTCAGGACAATCCCGTTCTCGCCGAGTGGAATCGGCATCCAGTCCGCCGACACCACGTGCCGGCAATCCACATCGCCCCAGACCTCGCCGGGCGGACACGCCTCGACGTGGAGCTTGACCAGCTCACGACCCCGCGGCGAGGTCGCCGTCATGGAAATCTGAAAATCGTCGCCCGAGTTCGTCAGACCCCAGGGCTGGACCGGGGTCGGATCGCCGGCCCCTCGGAACTGCCGAGCCAGCACCGGCCGGCCAGCTCCCGCGTTGCCTAGGTAAAGCTCGATGGAACCACCGTCCGCGGCTCCGGCATCAGATAAGGGGATGCCGATCACGACATCGGAGAATCCGTCACCGTTGACGTCTCCCGCCCCGGCGGCCGAGTGGCCCAACAGCTCGCTCGTCCCGTTTGCGCCCATCAACCACCCCGGATCGCTCCCCACCCCGGTGGCCGTTCCCAAATACAGATAGGCCCGGCCATCGAATGATCCCGGAACTCCGACAAATGGGGACCCCACCATCACATCCGAGAAACCGTCGCCGTTGACATCTCCGGCAGCCGCAACATTCACACCAAATCCTGCATCGGCGATATTCTCCTCGAGCACCTGGTTGGCGCTGGTCGACAACCCGCCGGAGGATCCGTGATAGACGTACGCTCTTCCCTCTTGATTCTCCCCGTTTGTGTCGTAGGGCGCCCCGACGATCACATCGGAGAAACCATCGCCATTAACGTCTCCCACACCCGCAACGGATATACCGTAGTACGCAGTAACCCGGTTTGTTTGGATGAACCAATTCGGAACAGCCGGAAGACCGCTTTCGGAACCGTAGAAACAGTAGGCGGCGCCCTCGTCCGATTCGCCGGAAGTGTATCCCCAGGCCCCAATGATCACATCGCCGAAACCGTCACCGTTGACATCGCCCGCCGAGGCCACAGCGAACCCGAGATTGGCGGACGCCACATCATTTTCATAGGTCCAACCCGGGTTCGATGGAAGACCCATGGATGATCCAAAGAAGACATACGCGCG
>CBESWV010000167.1:0-8653 GCA_965533305.1 uncultured bacterium
TGACAGGAACCGGTTGCCTCTGTCATTCCATGGGTGGGTGCCGCCCGGAGGCATGGCGGTGGGGAGGGGGTAAAACCCTCCCCTACGGTTGTTTGTGACACCTTCGTTTCCTAGGGGCGGGGTTGATCCCCGCTTCGCCTTCAAGTCGGGTTGGAACCGTCGTCAGGTCGGGTTGAGCACGCGACCGATCATCGCCCCGATCTGCTCCGAGGTGAACGGCTTTGAGATCCAGTCGGTCATTCCGGCTGAGAGCTCGGAGCGAGCTTCATCACCGAGGGGATAGCCGCTCATGAGAACCACCGGGATGTCGGGGCTCATTTCCCGCACCCTCTTCGAAACCTCAACCCCGCCGAAACCCGCCAGGGCAACGTCGGAGACGACGAGCCGGATATCGGATCTGAACCGCTCGAAGACCTGGAGGGCCTCGTTCCCCGAGCCCGCCGTCACGACCTCGAAGCCGAGACTCTCGAGCATTTCGTGGATGACATCACGCACCGGCGCCTCATCCTCCACCAGCAACACGAGCTCGCCCTCGCCCACCTTTGCCGTGACCTCTCCAGCGCCGACATCCTCCCGCACCTCGTTCCTCGAGAACGGGAGAAAGATCAAGAATGCGGTGCCGACCCCGGGATCGCTCTCCACGTCGATGAAACCCTCGTGCTGTTTGACGATACCGTAGACCTGGGAGAGCCCCAGCCCGGTGCCTTTGCCGGGTTCCTTGGTTGTGAAGAACGGCTCGAAGACCCGTTCCGCGACCTCTGGCGACATCCCGTCACCGTCGTCACGCACCGCCAGCCGGAGCCACTCTCCGGGCCCCATTTGGGGGAAGGGTCTCGGCTCATCATCCGCGAAAAGCACCCGATCGAGACTGATCTTGAGCTCTCCCCCACCGGAGATCGCGTCACGCGCGTTGACCGCGAGATTCATCAGAACCTGCTGGACCTGGGTCGGGTCGGCCTCGACCACGTACTCTCCGGGTTCGATCTCGGTGCTGATTCGAACCTCCTCGGAGAGGATCTGTTCGAGCATCCGCACGGTCTCTTCGATGATGAGTTCGAGGCGCAGCGGACGACGTTCGCTGACCGAGGTTCGACTGAAGTCGAGGATCTGCCGGATGAGCCTCGCGCCACGCTTCCCCTGCCGGCTGATTCCCTTTGCCTTCTCGATGACCGAGGACGGGAGTTCGTCATCCCCGAGGATGAGCTGCGCCAGTCCCGAGATCGCCTGCAACATGTTGTTGAAGTCGTGAGCGATGCCCGCCGCGAGCTGTCCGACCGATGCCAGGCGCTCCGATTGTTCAAACCGCTTACGGGTCTCCAGCTCGCGCGTCAGCTCACGGATCACGATGATCAATCCGCCAACACCCCTCAGATCCCCGGCCAGATCGACCACTCCAAGCTCGAAGGTGCGGTGATCGTCGGACTCGACGGTCACCGTTCGATTCGGATCGTCGGACGACACGCCCATGAGCTCGGACAGTGGTTGACCCAACAGATCATGGACCACGTCACCGACCTCGGCGTCCGCGATGACGCGAAGGAGATTCAGACCGGGCGGGTTCGCCAACGTGACCCGGTAGTCGAAATCGACGCACACGACGCCCTCCGGGAGATTGTCGACGAGCGCCTGGAGCCTCTGTTCGTGATCGGCAAGCTCCGCTCGGAGCCGCCCCTGGTGCAGGGCGACGCCGATGACGCCGGCAACCTCTCCGGCCACCTCCAGATCCTCGTTCTCAAACGACATCGGACTCCGCGAAACGAGGTGGAGGTCCCCCGTCCATAAACCTTGCGCCTGAAGGGATGCACACACGCATCCCGCGGCCGCGTCGCCGAACCGGTCTCTCGTCATCGGACATCCGGACCCGTCGGCGCCGAGATCCGGACAGTGATTCAACCCGGAGTCGTCGATCAGACCGCATTTCGTCAAACTGCCGAGCGGCAGCGCCACGCCGGTTTTCGGGCCCAGTTGTTCGTCGCCGACGGAGACAAACACGGTCGATTCCCGGCTCTGTGGTTCGGCGAGCGTGACCGACGCATAATCACAAGGCAGGAGTTCGATCAGCCGGTTGAGAGCCGCTTCGACCACTTCTCGGGGTGACCTCACGGCGGCGATTTCCCGCCACATGATGTTCAGGATCTCGAGCCGACGGTTGGCGCGAAGCAGCGCCTGTTCGGCGCGCTTGCGTTCGGTGACGTCCCGACCGATGCTGTAGATCGCCCGGGTTCCCTGATAATCCACAACCGAGGCCGTGATCTCGAGGTTGACGGCCGAACCGTCCCTGCGGAGATGAACCGTCTCGAACTGGTGAACATGGTCGGTCGCGAGGGTCAGATCGACGTGCCGCCGGCCCCGTTCCACGTTGTCGGAGAAATCCTTCAACGACCGCCCCACGAAGTCTGAGCGGTCGAAACCGTAGACCTCGCACGCGCGCTGGTTCGCTTCGAGAACAACCTCGTCTTCCGGCTCGAAGATGAGAATGTAATCGTTGGCGTTCTCGAACAGACCGCGATAGTCCTGTTCGGACTGCAGGAGGGCCGCCTGGATTCGCTTGCGTTCGGTCACATCGCGGGCGTTGACCACCACTCCGTTGACGAGTGGGTGGTCCAGGAGGTTCGTGCTGAAGGTCTCGATGGTCACCAGCGAGCCGTTGCGATGGCGGACGCGGTACTCCCGGGCCACGCGATCGTTGTCGCCGTTGGAGACCATTTTCATCGCATCGGCCAAGGCGCCGTGATCGTCGGAAATGATGAAGTCGAGAATGCTCGTCTCGAGCACCTCGGCCGGCGGGAATCCGGTAATCTCTTCGACCGAGGGACTCGCGAATTGGATCTTCAGATCCGGGTCAAAGACGAGGATCATGTCGGTTCCGCCGTCGATCAGGGCCTGCAAACGCTCTTCGGCTCGGCGAGAGGCTTCCGCCTGATCCGCCTTCAGCCGAAGTGACACATCGCGGAAGACCACCACCGTACCTTCCGGGCGACCCTTCTCGTCCTGCAGCCGAGTCACCGAGAACTCGACCAGAGTCTCGTGTCGGAGCGCACTGATCAGGCTTGCGCACGCGACTCCACCAATTCCATCCAAAGCAACCTCGTCCAACCCGATGGGCGCTCGATTCTCGTCGACCAGGCGCAGCACCTTCGCCAGCGTATGCTCGCGGACCTCGTTGAGAAATCGGCCCGTCAGATTTTCCGCCGGAGGGTTCATGAAGGTGACGAAACCGGCCGCGTCGGTGGCGATGACGCAATCCGCCATTCCACGCAGAACGGCATCCAGCCAACTCTTTCGTTGGTGCAGCCTCTTCTCCATGCTGTGCTTGTAGAGGGCGACCTCGACTGCGCTGCGGAGTTCGCGCTCCTGAAACGGCTTGAGCAGGAAGCCGAAGGGCTGTGCTTTCTTGGCTCGCTGGAGGGTGGTTTCGTTGCTGAAGGCGGTCAGAAACACAACCGGGACATCCAACGAGCCGTTGAGCTTGTGTGCGACGTCGATGCCGTCCATCTGACCTTCGAGCCTGATGTCCATCAGGACGATGTCGGGGCGGAACTCCCTGGCCATTTCGAGCGCCTCGATCCCACAGCTGGCAGTGGCCGGGACCTGGTAGCCGAAGCCCTCGAGCGCGCGTCTGAGATCCATCGCAACGATGGCTTCGTCCTCCACCACCAAGACCTTTGTCTGAATCATCTATCGATCTCCCGCTTTGAAAAGCCCGGCGTGAATCCTCACGGAGAAGCAGGTTCCCTCACCCGGATTCAGCTCGATCTTGCCCCGGAGCTGCTGGGTCAGGCTGTTCACCAACTGGAGGCCCAGCGAGCTCGGCCGATCCCATCGCACATGATCCGGGATACCGACGCCGTCGTCGGCAACGCTGAGCTCAACCGAATCCCCAAGCTTCTGCAGCCCGATTCGGACCACCCCGCGCCTTCCCTCGGGGAACGCGTACTTCAGGGCGTTGGAGGTGAGCTCGTGGGCGATGAGACCGAGCGGGATCGCGGTATCGATCACCACGTTCATAGGGGAGCAGTCGACCTCCACCTGCACCCTCTCGAGATCCACCCCGTAGGCGCTCAATAGATACGATGTCGTCGATCTCAGATACGGGGCCAGATCGATCCGCGCCAGGTCTTCCGACTGGTAGAACATCTCGTGGACGAGGGCGATCGAGCGCAGTCGATCCTGACTCGCCGTCAGGGCCATTTTCGCCTGTTCGTTGTCCATGTGGGTGGCCTGCAGGTTGAGCAGGCTCGAGATCACCTGGAGGTTGTTCTTCACCCGGTGATGGATCTCCTTGAGGAGGACGTCCTTTTCCTCCAACGAGGCCCGGAGATCCGACTCCGTCCCGGCCCGTACCTGGACTTCCCGCTCGAGTTCCTCCGTGCGTTCCTGAACCCGATCCTCGAGCCTCTCGTTGACCTCCTGGAGCACGACGTCACGCTCCTCGATCTCGCCCAGCATTTCGTTGAAGCTGTCGATCAGCTGACCGATCTCGTCATCGCTCTCTCGCTCCGCCCGGGCGGAGTAATCGCCGTGCGACGAGATCTTCGCCGCGGTCTCGGTCAGATGAAGGAGCGGGCGCGAAATCACCTGTTCGAGCCTGGTGGACAGGGCAAAGGCCACCGCCAAAGAGACCCCGAGCACCCAACCGGCGATGACTCCATACCGTTTCAATGAGCGGTAGGTATAACCGAGGTCCGCCGAAACAACGATGACACCGATCTGCTCGTCGCCGGTGAGAATCGGACGAGAGACGATCAGGCCGTCTTTCTCGCGATAGACCCCGGGGGAAAGGTACTGGTCGAACGACCTCGGCTCGGACGACTTCCTCCGATACTCAGCGAAAAGCCGGCCGTCCGTTTCGATGACCCATGCGTCCTGCACGCGAGGGTCGGCGCCCAGCGCCGACAGCGTCTCTCTCGCCGACTCGGGATCCATGAACACGATCGCGGCGGCGGAGTTGAGCCCGACGATGTCGGCCATGCTCTGCAGCTCCCTCACGAGCTGGGCGCGTGCGGTGACGAGGCCGTATCCCATGAAGCCGACGCACGCCAGCAGCAGAGCCACCGCGGAGGTGAGCATGATCGCCGCCCGGAGCTTCTGTCGAATCGAGACATCCTTCAGGCCAGGCATTATCGATCTCCGCTCGTTTTGGTAATCTTCGCCAACCGAAGAAGACGAGAGCTGATTCTGAGCCCGGCGGTCCGGCTTGCCTCGGGGTTGATTTCAAACCGCACCCTGTTTGCAGCGGGGTAGAAGCGGACCATGCCGCCCAATCTGGTGAAATCGCCGGTCTCCCCCACCGTCAGAACGGCGTTGTCCGCGATCTCGCCAAGGACCCGCCCGACATCCACTCCCGGGTCTTCGCTGAAAAAGAGCATATGACACGACCCAAAATCCACCGCCTCGGTGAGGCGTTTGACCACCAACTGCCTATTATCCTCCATTTCCAGTCCTCGGAGATCCAACAGCGCCAGGAGGGTCGGACCTTCGCCGACAACTCCAATCACGAATTGGTCCCCGAAGGCCGGAACGGCATCGGCGGGCCAGTCGACGTATGAGAACAACTCGACGAGAAAGGCCGCCTTGATCCGATTCTCATAAGGAATCCCGGAGGACGCTCCCTGGGCGTTTGCCATCACGCCGATCGAGAGGCCGATCAGGAACACGATCGTGCAAACCCCCGAGGGCAATCTCCGGCGTTGATGCCGACGGGTCATCAAAGGTTCCATTCCAGCGCCCGAGCCCGATCAGCAGCGCTGCACAACAAGTGTTCCGAAGAGTAGACCGTCCCGCTCAGTGAAATCCGGGGGTGCTCATGGTTTCCCGGAGCCCGGGAAGGGTTGCCGGCCAGATCTCGAATACTCAACATCAATTCGATCGACTCCGACACTTCGTTTGGGAGGGTCGTCAATCCGACACCGAACCATCTGCAGGCTCGACGATCGGCTCGTCCGCCCTGGGTGCGACCGGCGGGATCCCTGTTCAACATTGTCGCCCTCCTACTCGACTCTTCGATTCAACCGGTTCCCTTGCTTGGCGCCCTGGCCCGCGCTTCCAAGAGAAGGCGGCCCACGCGTCGAAGTCCACCCGCCATCCTCCAAGTCGAGAGTACCCGGCGGAGATTGCGATTCCTATTACGTACCTGCCTCATCTCGGTGGGTGGGCGCCGGTCACTCATCCAACGCGTCCGAGCCGCCCGGAGAGGTGTCGATATCGTCCGAAACCCGGTTTTGGGATCCGAAAGGCCCGCTGTTGGTGGATCCCTGACCCGCCAACTCCGGAAAACGGTAACCACAACCCCGGACCGTGATGACATACTTCGGTTTCCGCGGGTTCTCCTCGATCTTTCCCCGAAGACGGCAGATGTGCACCCTCAAGGTGTCCTCGAAGACCTCCTCGAGCGGCCACAGACGTTGGATGAGGTACTCGGTGCGGACCGTCCGGCCCGCGTCCCGGACAAGGACGTGGAGCAGTTTTGTCTCGGTCGGAGTCAGCGGCACCTCGCGACTGCCGACCACCGCCCGGCATCGAGCGAATTCGATGCCGAGTCGTTGATCGACCTGCATGATCGGGTCGACGGCGTAGGTGAAGTCACGAATCCTACGCAACACCCGCCCCACCCGCGCGACCAGCACCGGCAGCTCCACGGGTTTGGTGATGTAGTCCTCGGCAAACTCCTCGAGCGTGGTCACGACCCCTTCGGCGTCGGTCTCGGCGGTCATCATGACGATGGGGAGATCGCAACGCTCCTTGATCTGTCGCGAAAGGGTGATGCCGTCGACTCCGGGCATATTGATGTCGATGATGGCGAGATGGGGAATGCCGCGATCCATCAGACACTGCATCGCGGCCTCGGCGGATACCGCGCTCCACACCTCGTAGCCGGCCGATTTCAATGCGGCGCAGGAAGTGCTCACGATGTCCGGATCGTCGTCTACGACCAGAATGCGCGGGGGCAACTGCTCGTCGTTGTCGGTGACGACCGGGGACATCATCTCGTTCTCCTTTCGACCCGATCCTGAACTTGCAATTCCCATGCCATGATCTGAACTTCCTCGCCATCCGGTGATCCGCAACCATGCGATCGCTCAAGAACCCTGCGCTGGAGGCGTTTCTGTGCCGATCAGACATGAGCGAACACTCTCTCGGCCGCGTACGGGAAACCGGTTTCGGTGTTCCGTATTGGTACAGCGCTCGACCGACTCTGGGGCGAGCCGAAGCTGCTGCGACAAGCGGTGAATTCCGTCACATTGAACATCGATCCCGCCGACCACCCGGATTCGCAACCCCAGAACGGATGGATGGTAGGATGGAGATTGGGACGAGTTGAGGTATGGGAGACCGCCCTTGCCCGAATTGTTGCCGTGATCTCAATGCACAACCTCAGTACACCATCCGTCGAATCCGGCTCCGGCCTGGAACAAATGAAGGACAGTTTCTGCCGGCGTCACCGGGAGGGAGCCATCGTGCGCTCGGTCGCGAGCCTCCTGATGTGGATCACGGCGATCCCGGCATACCAGGTTGGGATCCTGGACGGCACCCAGTTCCGTGGTATTACCGCCGCGGTCGCCTATCTCGTGGCGATGAACTTCCCGTTGCTGTGGCTCGCCGGGCGCCTCAGATCGAAAAACGCCCTTGAATTCCTGTCGATCACTTTCCATGCGTGCGAGCTCTTCGGCTACACCGCCATCATTCATTTCGCGGGCGGCCTCGACGCCACTTATCTCACGCTGATCTACTGCGGCATCATTGTCTACGTTGGCGTGGTCGCTCCTCGCCGCCACCTCTTCATCGTCGCCGGAATGTCGGCGCTGGCTTTCATCCTCGTGGTACTGCTCGAGCGCTCCTCCGTGCTGCGCACCTACCCGTTCTACGGCGATTTCGCCGGCGGCCAAGCCACATGGGGCGCAACCTGGGTGATTTTGGGGATCGTGTCCGCGCTGCTCTTCGTCGTGGCCATCATCTCGGCCTACAGCTCGAAGCTCTTGAAAACAAGCCGTCGTCGTCTCAGACTCCAAACGGACCAGCTCCGGCGCGAGATTGACGCCCGCGCCGAGACCGAGGCCAGGCTTCGGTTGCTGGTGGACGAAAAGCAATTGCTCATCAAAGAGGTTCACCACAGGGTCAAGAACAACCTCCAGATGATCTCGAGCCTGCTCAGGCTTCAGGCCGAGGGCACATCGGAGCCCAGGACCCGTACCGCCCTCATGACCAGCCATGGGCGGGTGGACTCCATGTCCATGGTTCACGAGATGTTCTATCAGTCGGGTGATCTCCGCCGGGTCGATCTGGCGCCGTTTCTGCGGAATCTAACGGCCAACCTCGTTGCCGTCTATGACCTCGAAGGGGGCCCCATCCGGGTGCGGATCGACGCCGATCCGGTGCGGGTCCCGCTGGACACCGCCATTCGAGTCGGCCTCGTCGTCAACGAGCTGGTCTCCAACGCGCTGAAACACGCCTTCCCCGATCTCGACACGGAGGGACTCACCCTCGAGATCGTGATGAGAGTCGACTCGGACTCCGCTGAATTGACGGTCGTCGACAATGGTTGCGGCCTGCCCGAGGGTCTCGATTGGACGAAGACCGACTCCCTGGGCCTGCAGCTCGTTCAGAACCTGGCGCGACAGCTCCACGGTGACATCCGGCTCGACACCACCCACGG
>CBESWV010000168.1:0-8623 GCA_965533305.1 uncultured bacterium
GCCCCGCCTTCCGGCGGGGCGCTTTCGTTGACCTCGATCCTCGTTGCTGGATGCCGGATCATCGCAACCATCCCATCTCAGCCCACAGATCACACAGAAAAGCACAGATGACATCACGCCATCGCAGGTTGGCATCCCGCTATTGCCGGGAAAATACAGGGTGAGATTCACCCCTCCTTCAGTGTCGATCGACCTGGTTGTCGTGTGTCACTTCAGCCCTGCGAACTGGACTCGAGTTGATTCGGCGAGCAGAGCGCGCCGCCGCAATTCCACCGGGTGGAATTGTCAGATCTCCGTCCCATCCGGGATGATCCCGTTCTTGGGAACCACCACGAGGCCATCACGGATAAACCACCCGTCGCCGTCGGCCTCCTGCACCCCCGCGGTATTGACGATCTTGACGTTGCGGCCGATCCGGGCGTTCTTGTCGATGATGGCGTTGATGATCACCGAACCCTCGCCGATGCCCACCGGCGGCGCGTTCGCCGCAGCTTCCGGGTAGAAGCCGTCGACACCCATGACCAACGTTCGCTTGAGCGTCGCGCCGGAGATCTTGGCGCGCAATCCGATGACCGAGTCCTCGACCGTCGAATTCACCACCTTTGAACCGTCGCCGAGCAGGACCCGGGTGAAGCAGCAACCGTCGAGCCGGGCGCCCGGCAGATGTCGCGGCCGGGTGTAGATGGGCCAGTCCCGATCATGGAAGCTGAAGAGCGGGTTGAACTTGACCAGATCCATATGTGCGTCGAAGAAGGCGCGCATGGTACCGATGTCGCGCCAATAACCCTTGAAGAAGTGGGCCTGGACTCGCCGCCGACCGACTTCAGCGGGGATCACATCGCCGCCAAAATCGACGAAATCGTTATCGAGGGCTTCAATCAACGCCTGCTTACGGAAGAGATAGATTCCCATGGACGCCAGATAAGGCTGGTCGGCGCGGACACCCTTCTCCTCGAGCAACTCGGGCGAGACCTCCATCCCGGCGCGTTCTTCAGCGGTCTTGGGTTTCTCCCTGAATTCCAGAATCTGACCGTCTTCATCCACCCTTGCGGCGCCGAAGTCTGCGATCTCGGCCTCTGAACACGGCATCACACCGATGGCGACATCGGCATCGTGCAGCATGAGATCGGCGAGCAGATCGCGGTAGTCCATGCGGTAGAGGTGGTCGCCGGCGAGGATCAGGACGAACTCGCCCTGAATCTGGCTGAAAACCCGCTCGTTCTGCCGGACCGCATCCGCGGTGCCCTGGAACCAGGAGTTGCCACCATCGGTCTGCTGGGCGGCGAGGATCTGAACATATCCTTTGGAAAACGTGTCGAAACGATAGGTCCGTCCGATGTGGCGATGGAGCGAGACCGAGTTGAACTGGGTCAGGACATACATCCGATGCATGTGTGAGTTGATGGCATTGGAGATGGGGATGTCGATCAAACGGTACTTGGCCGCGATGGGAACCGCCGGTTTGCTGCGGTTCATGGTCAGGGGATAGAGACGAGTTCCGCGACCCCCACCGAGGATCAGAACCGTGACATCGTGAGCGAGATCTTTCACCCTTGGCATGGCCACCACCCTTCGTTGAACCGTTCATCTGAAGTCTAGCAAAGGTAGCGCGACCCGGCGGGCGAATCTCAGCTCACCTCCAACCCATTTTGCCGATTTTCGCCGGAAAAGCGCGCATCGCCGTCATGGCTCGTCCTTCAGGTTCTGAGGCGACGGGCAAAGACCCCGATGAGGGCGAAGGCGAGGAAATAGGCGACGGCCGCCACGCGGAACGGCCAGTGATATCCGACGTGGAAGGCGAGCTCGGCAGTCAGCGGCCCGAAGATCCGCGCCAGTGACGAAAAGGCCTGGTAGATGCCCATGACGCCGCCGACCTCATCCGGCTCGACGAGTTTACTCGTCAACGCCGAGAGCGACGGGGAGGCGAGCCCCTGGCCGAGGGCGAGGACGGCGAGAACCGCCATGAGCCCCGCGATACTCGATGGATAGGGCACCGAACCGACCGCCAATGCGGCGAGCAGCGACCCGGCCACCACCAGCTTGACCTCACCGAAGATCTTGACCATCCGGCCGACGAGTCCGCCCTGGACGACCGCTCCGAGCACCCCTGCATAGACAAAGAGCCACCCGATACGGGAAATGCCGAGACCGTGCTGCGCCGAGGCGAACTGGGCAAAAACCGTTTCGAAATTCGAGAAGGCGAAGATGATGAATAAAACGGCGGCAAAACACACGCCCACCATGGGATGCGCGGTGAAGACCTGACGCAGACTTGCCGGGCTGAGCGGATGGCGACGGGACTGCGATCGATTTTCCTCGGGAAGGGTCTCCGGGAGTTTAAAAAAGACCAGGAGGAACGCCACCGAAGAGGTCACGGCGGCGGCGACACCCGGGAGCCAGGGCTGGATATCCACGAGGAGCGCTGCCATTGCAGGTCCGACGATGAATCCGAGGCCGAATGCAGCGCCGATGATCCCCATGCCCTTGGCTCGATCCTCGGGCCCGGTGATGTCGGCGATGACCGCCTGGGCGGTGGCGATGTTGCCGCCCGAGATGCCATCGATGATCCGCGACACGAAGAGCATCGCCATGGATCCGGCAAAGCCGAAGAGCAGATAGCCGATGACCGAGCCCACCAGCGAGACCAGGAGCACGGGCCGCCGGCCGACGCGGTCGGAGAGCCGGCCGAGGATCGGAGCGAAGAGGAACTGCATCGCGGAGTACGAGGCCATCAGGAGCCCGAGGGTCAGCCCCGATGGTCCAAAGCGCTCACCGTAGAGCGGCAGGATCGGGATGACGATCCCGAACCCCACCAGATCGATGAAGACGATGAGAAAGACGATGCCGATGGACGTGCGGTGTTGTTTCAGGTGAGGCTCCTCTTCAGGGCGATATCGACGGTCAGCATAGTACGGATTCGCTTCTTTCAACGCCATGGGAGGGGATGCCAGGCACGCGGTATTGTTCGCGGCTCACAATGTCGGAGCCAGGCACCCTTTCCGCGTTCCCAGGATTGTGACGCGGTTATGGAAGCGCTCCGTCTTCGATCCACCGTCGATAGAGGGCGAGTTCTTCGTCGGGGAGCTTGATGGAACCGACGACCGTGCGCGGCATGCCTTTGCCGATTTCGAACTCGTGGATCAACTTGCGCCAGAGATACGAGTTTTCCACGTCGCCGGGGGCCACCATCAGCAGTTCGGGCACCTGAGTAGATGCGCGACCGACCATCTCGCCGTAGCCTGTCCCGATCTCGAGCACCAGCCTCGCCTCGGGCTCTTCGGTGGTGTGACAGCTCAGGCAGCGCGCGATGACCAGCGGTTCGATGTGCTCGGCGTAGGTCACCGGCACACCTGCCGGAACAACGGGAATCTCGACACCGGAACAAGCCGCCGCCAGCATGGCAAACACTGCCACAACCATCAACCGTGGAAACATGCGAACGCTCCTCGGGCCGAGGCAACCCGCGTGGAACTACAGCTATTCCCCGTGGAGCCAGATCGACCCACTTTGGTGCGAGATATCCCAACTCACAGTGGGGGGATAGGTTTCCGGCTACACTCTGTTTCTGGAGGATCTCCCGCACCATGCATCGACTCGCAACAGTTGACTCCCGATTTCTGCGCCCCGTAGCGATGATGATTGTGGCTATCATCGCCCAATCGTGGATCTCACCCGCCGAAGCTGGGACCTGCGGTGTCGTCGATATTGACGGTGTGGGATGGACAGCCATCGAGAAGATCAGGCTGACTCCGGGTATCCACAGCTGGATCGAGCTCGACGACCGTCTTCTGGTCTGTGGAACCACGGCTTCGATCGATCGAATGGCGACTCGATACGTGCTCGTCGCTCGCCACGAGTCCGTGGGCGAGAATCAACTCCTGCTGTCGCGCGGTAGCCCGACAGGGGATCTCGAGGCGAGCGGTCTCCGGGTCATCACCTCCAGCGGCGGCTACGCCATTGTCGAAGCCCCGATCGCGGAGAATGGACCGACCCCGACTGTCAATCGAAACCGCCGAGACCGGTCCGTCTTCACTCCTCTGCCTCGCAACACCATCGTTCTTCGCCAACAGGCCAACGCACCGCCGCAGCCCAAGGCCAGGACCCTGCCCGAGTTTCAGCCCCTCGTAGACCAGGTCAACGGCAACCGCTGGTTCGACGATATCGTCACCCTAGCGTCATACAATCGAAACACACACTCTCCGGACAATCTCAACGCCCGCGACTGGCTGGTGACGCAGTTCCAGAATCTCGGCAACCTGACCATCACCACCCCGAGCTTTTTGGTCTCGGGCACCACTGCCTACAACGTGGTCGCGAGACTCGACGGGGTCCTCGATCCCGACGACTGGTACGTCATCGGCGGCCACTACGACTCAACCTCAGAGAATCCCTCCGTGGCCGCTCCGGGTGCGGAAGACAATGCCTCGGGCTGCGCCGGGGTGCTCGAAATGGCGCGAATCATCACAACAACTCAACCCCGCGCGACCGTGCTCTTTATCTGTTACTCCGGTGAGGAGCAAGGTCTCTACGGATCCGAAGCACATGTGGCTGCGCTCTCGGCGTCGGGGGACCTCGACAAGATCCAGGCCATGCTCGACATGGACATGATCGGCTACACAGCTGACGCCGATCTCGACTGTCTGCTTGAGACCGATCCCTTCGCAGAGTCGCTGCTCGATCCCTTCATCGATGCCGCTGCCACCTACACACAACTCAGGATCGTGACCACGCTTTCCGCGTGGGGATCAGATCACGTTCCCTATCTCGACGCAGGCGTTCCTGCGCTGCTGACCATCGAGAACGACTGGAGTCAGTACCCCGACTACCACAGCACCAACGACCTCCCGGCCAATCTCACAATCGCGATGGCCGAGGAAATCCTCAGGATGAACGTCGGCGCTCTCGCGAACCTCATCGACGCCGAGACAGGCCGTCTTTTCTCCGACGGGTTCGAGTCCGGCAACCTCGTGGCATGGAGCACCACCAACCCCTGATTTCAGCCGCTACTCAGGTGACGTCTTCTTCCGGGACGCGTATGGTGTGATCCGGAGGACACCATGGGCGACAAAGGTCATTGGGATGCCGATCTCTTCCGTCGCGAAGGCCACCGGATGGTGGAGTGGATCGCCGACTACCTTGACGGTGGTGCGCGTGACCACCCTGTGCTTGCGCAGGTCGAGCCGGGAGACATCGCCAAGAGGCTCCCCGACGCCATGCCCGAGCAGGCCGAGGATCCCGATGCCGTGTGGCAGGACTTCCTCGACATCATCCTCCCCGGAGTCACCCACTGGAACCACCCCGGTTTCATGGCCTACTTCAGCATCACCGGCTCGGGTCCGGGAATTCTCGGCGACCTCATCTCCAGCGCGCTCAATGTCAACGGAATGCTATGGCGGACCTGCCCGTCCGCCACCGAGCTCGAACTCGAGGTCCTGGGCTGGCTGCGCGACGGGCTCGGGCTGCCGAAGGACCTGTTTGGCTTCTTCTGCGACACCGCATCGATTTCGTCGCTGCTCTCCCTGGCGGCCGCCCGCGAGAAGGCCGACCCCGAAATCCGCCATCGCGGTATGAGCGGTGCGCCGTTCAGGGTCTACGCGTCCGACCAGGCCCACTCATCCATCGCCAAAGCCTGCCTCACCCTGGGCCTCGGACTCGACAGCGTCCGATCGATCCCCCATGATGCGGAATACAGGATGGATGTCGCCGCCCTCGAGGCCGCGATCGCCGAAGATAGAGCGGCCGGACTGCGACCGTTGTCGGTAGTCGCCACCGTGGGTACGACTTCGACCACATCGGTGGACTCCGTTGCCAAGATCGGCGCCGTCTGCCGACGCGAAGAGCTCTGGTTCCACGTTGATGCCGCCTACGCAGGTTCGGCGGCGTTGTGTCCTGAACACCGGTGGATCTTCGCCGGCGCCGAGACTGTCGACAGTCTGGTCTTCAACCCACACAAGTGGCTCTTCACGCCGTTTGACGCCTCGGCCCTCTACACCAAACACCCGGAGATCTTCCGCCGCGCATTCTCGCTCGTTCCCGAATACCTGAAGACCCCGGTGACCGGTCAGGTCGTAGACCTCATGGACTACGGCGTCCAACTCGGTCGTCGATTCCGGGCCTTGAAGCTGTGGTGGGTCGTCCGCTGTTTCGGCGCCGAGGGCATCCGGCAACGCCTCAGATTCCACATGAGCATGGCCAAGGAATTCGCCTCGTGGGTCGATGGCCATCCACACCTCGACCGGGTGGCGCCGACGCCGTTCTCGGTGATCTGTTTCCGCGCCAAGCGGCCCGGCGACGACGACCCGCAATCCATTGACACGTTGAACATGGAACTGATGGAACGGGTCAACGCCTCCGGTGACATCTATCTTTCACACACCCGTCTCGACCCCGGCATCGCGCTTCGCGTCGCCATCGGCAACCTCGGAACCACCGAGGCCGATATCCAGCGGTGTCGCGACCTGCTCGATGAGGGGTTGACATGCCTCTGCCGCCGCTAATCGACGACGCCTCCAGCTTGCATCGGTTTCTCCGAAACCTCCGGGTGTCGATCCCGGTGGCGTTCTGGTTCGCCGCGCTCATCGTCGTCAACCTCACCCAGACGGCCAGCCTCGTCATCAAACCGTTCTCATCTCGCGCATTTCGCCGCGTCAACCGCTGGTGCGCCGGCTCCTGGTGGAGGGGCTGCGTGATCTTCTCAGAGCGGGTCAACCATCAGGAGATCATCATCTCGGGCGAGGAACTGCCCACCGACGAAAATGTCCTGGTGCTCTCCAACCACCAACAGATGCCCGACATCACGACCATCATGTCCATGGCCCGCGGCAAGGGCCGGCTCGGCGATCTCAAGTTCTTCGTCAAACACGCCATCAAATGGGTGCCGGGAGTCGGCTGGGGGATGCAGTTCCTCAACTGCCCATTCCTCAAACGCGACTGGTCCGCCGACCGCGACAAGATCGACGCCACCTTCGCCACCCTGGTCGACGAGCGAATCCCCATGTGGTTGGTGAGCTTTGTCGAAGGCACCCGGGCCACCGAGGCGAAGATCCGCGCTAGCACCGAGTGGGCCGTGGAACACGGTATCAAGCCCACACGCCACGTGCTGATCCCGAGGACCAAGGGTTTCGTCGCGTCGGTTGAAGGGCTCGGGGACCACCTCAACGCGGTCTATGACTTCACCATTGGATATGTCGAGGGAGTACCGACCCTGTGGCAGCACCTCACCGGTCAGGTCAAGAAAATCCACGTCCATGTCCGGCGCTTCCCGGCCGACGAGCTGCCAAAGATTGAGGCCGATCTCAAGCAGTGGTTGATGGATCGGTTCTACGAGAAGGATGCGCTGCTCGAGGAGTATTACGAGACCGGGGCTTTTCCCGGCGAGTAGCGCGTCATCCGTGGCCGTTGGCACGATCCGGTCGAGGAACGCTCGTGACGAGTTCTCCGGTGCCACCCGTTGCATTGATCGGCATCGACGACTCACTTACGCCGAAGAGCCTCTCCGCCGAACAATGCAACAAATGGCACCACACCACGCTCAGCGGGGCGTGCCGGGCACGGCATTGTGCTGGGACGACCTCCCGGCGACCAATCGCGCTGCGCACAATGCCGATGCCGGGCAACCCACGGGAAGGGCGACGAGGTACGGCTGTTCCAGCTCAGAAGGAGGCCGCCGCTCGCGTAATCAGCGTGGTCACAGACCTTCCAATTGACCACCGAATGACCACGCTGATTGCGCGACGCTGGGTCGCCGGAGGCGGACCAGAAGGCCGGAGTTGAGGGACGGGCTGCGGTCAAAGCCCGGTCGAGGAACGCCCGTGACGAGTTCTCCGGTGCCACCCGTAGCATTGATCGGCATCGACGCTCTACCTTTGCCGAAAAGGCTCACCGCCGAACAATGCAACAAATGGCACCACACCGCGCGGACCGGACGCCGGGCTTCTACTCCGGCTTGATAAGCCGCCGCGTCCACAGCATGAGCGCGACGCTGAGCGCGAGCAGGCACGCGCCGGTGGCCTGGTGGGCGGTGGCGATGGTGACTTCCAGGGTCGACGGGGCGCCGACGACGGCGCGTCCCTGGGTCACCGCCAGCGCGGCGATACCAAGGGCCACCTGCACCGCGACTCCCGCCATGAGCAGCTGCCCGAGCTCCTGCACCGGTCGGACACCGTGATAGAGCCCCCATGCCCTCGAACCTGCCACCACCGCAATCATCACCACGACCGCCGCGATGGTGATGTGAATGATGAGTCCCTGCGCCATGTGTCGCTGCACCGCGCCGAGCACCAGCTGCAGCAACAGAATCCCAATGAGCCAGATCTGCAGGGTTCGGTCGGCTGCCGCGCTCATCCGCGGTTCGGCCGGAGGCGCTTCGAGCCAAGTTGTCGAAGTGATGACCACCAGGGCCGTCACGAGGCTCAGAAAGACCTGGCCGAGCACCCCGTGGGTCACCGCCAGGGCGATGGATGGCGCCATGTCGGCTTGGGAAGTCGAGAGCGTGAAACCACCGGTGACCCGCAGGCCGCCGAGCACACCCTGGACAACCACGACTCCGACGCCGACTGTTGCCAACCGCCGAACCCACCCACGATCGTCCCGCCGCCACAACTGGATGGCGAGCCCGATAGTT
>CBESWV010000169.1:0-8618 GCA_965533305.1 uncultured bacterium
AGTAGTGCTCGCCGCGCGGCGAAGAAACCTCGTTGCGGTAGAAGTCCAGAACCGTGCGTGCAGGCATGCAAGACCCCCTTCGGTGAAGCGGTTGGGAGCTTAACACGCGGGTTGGGGCGGGAGTCGCAAGTCGTGAGGGTGGAAAAACCAGGAAAATGAAAAACTAAGAATGAAAAATGAAAAATGACATCGCATCAGGCTAGGAAGAGCCCTTGTGAGCCAGGTGCAGCAAATTTTTCATTCTTCATTGTTCACTTTTCACTTCTCCGAAACACCGCCTCCGCCAACCCATGTCGCTCCACCGGACCGTTGCCGTGGCGGTGCTCGGGTCCGAGACCTTCCCATGAGTCGACGACCTGCCAGTCGGAAAAGAGCGACCGAAGTTCGCCGGGTTCGAGATAGGTGCGGCTGCCGTGATCGTATTTGGGGGACTCTGCATCACGGCCATGAGCAACGTACTTCGGATCCTCGGTCGTGAACGCGGTGATGAACAACAGGCCCCCGGGTGCGATGAGGGATTCGATCGAGGCGACCATGTGGTCGATCTCGGCCCGACTGAGGATGGGGATGAGTCCGAAGACCATGATTGCGCCGAAGCCGTCTGTGGGTCGAGGGACCTCATCGAGGACGCCGGCCTGGGTGGAGATCCTCAGGCCCTCGGTCTCGGCCACGGCAGCGGTTTGTCCCACAGCCACCCTCGATGAGTCCAGGGCATGGACCTCGTGTCCCATGCGGGCGAGGAAGAAGCTGTTGCGGCCCTGGCCGCAACCGACATCGAGGATGGGCAGACCACCCGCAACCAGGTCCGCGTGACGTTTCAACATCGGCGCCGGATCGACGCCGAAGACGTTTCGGGTCTCTCGGTAGTTGGTGTCCCAGTCGGTCATAGGTCGAATCCTATCAGCCCGGATGCCGGTATTGGAAATACAGCGACGCGATCTCAGGTTCTGTCATCCAAGTGTGCTTGTCGCGCTCGCCAAAACCTGGAGGACCGATTTTCATGAACGATTCCAACCCATTCCGAATCACCGGAGGCTCGCCGGAGCCTCGGTTTCTGGGTGCTCCTGCCGACGAGGTTGATCGGACCGTCCCGGCCCTCGATCGGGTCGAGAAGTTGATCGCCTCGGCGGGTGTCTTTCTCTTCATGAAGGGCATCCCGGAACAGCCCCAGTGCGGGTTCTCGGCCAACACCGTCGCGATCCTGGAGACGATGGGGGTTCCATACAAAACCTTCGACATCCTCTCCGACGAGTCGATCCGCACCGCTGCCAAGCAGCATGCGAGTTGGCCCACCTTCCCCCAGCTCTGGGTTGGAGGTGAGTTCATCGGCGGCAACGACATCATGGTGGAGATGTATCAGACCGGTGAACTCAAGACCCTGGTCAAAGGAGCATCCGCATGAGCGCACCCGATCTCGTGGGCGTCACCGAGCGGGCGGTCGAGGAAATCCGATCGATCTTCGAGCGGGAGAAACCCACCACGGGTGTGGGTCTTCGGCTCGGCGTGGTCGGTGGTGGCTGCTCGGGGCTTTCCTACGAAATGGAGTTTTCCGAGACCCGCACGAACGATAATGTTATGGACTTCAACGGCTTCGAACTATTGCTTGATCCCAAATCGGCCATCTACCTCAAGGATGTGACCCTCGATTTCGAGGATGGCCTCAAAGGTAAGGGCTTTGTGTTCAAGAACCCAAACGCCACCAATACCTGCGGCTGTGGTGAGTCTTTCTCCGCCTGAGGCGATCAACCTCGATGGCGTCGTCGCCCGGTTTCCGGGTTGGGCGCTCATCGAGGTCACGGGAAACCATCGTGAAAGATATCTCGCGAGCCAGGTGACCTCTGATCTGAGTGTCCTCGCCGAGGGCGAATCACAGCTGTCCGCCCTCCTCAACCGAACGGGGAGGCTTCATGCCTGTTTTTTCCTGCGCAGAGGCGCCGACGCCGTTGATCTGCTGGTCCCCGAAGCGGTCTCGGCGCACTGCGTCGAAAGGCTCGAAGCCCATGTCATCGCCGATGACGTCACAATTCGGGTCCGCGAAGTCGGTCCCATGCGGCTCGTTCTCGGGCCCGCTGCGGTGGCGATGGCCGATGACCTGAGCGGAGACGAGTGCTTCCCGGTCGCGGGATGGGGCGGACGAGGCTTTGTTGTCTGGGGCGACCGAGATTTCAGGTTCGCCGAGCTGTCGCCCGAGAAGCTCGACACCCTGAGTGTCCTCGGTGGACCTCCGACCTGGGGGCGCGAAGTCCGGCCCGATCAGTTGATCAACGAGACCTCGCTTCTCGACAGCGCGGTCTCGTTCACCAAGGGGTGCTATCTCGGTCAGGAGACCGTTGCAAAGGTCGCAACTCACCGCGGCGCTGTCCGGGCGCCGATGTCCCTTGAACTCGCCGAGTCCGGCATCGAGGTCGGTGGGCTGGTGGGGGAGTGGTTCGCCGTCGGGGATATGAAGCGGGCCGGGCAGGTTCTGTCGGCAGCTCGGTGGGAGAACCGGAGCTGGCTCCAGGTCTCGCTCCACCGGGAACTCAGAGTTGTCGGACGCGAGCTCGTTTGCAGATTCGCCGATGGTCGATCGACGACCGCCGATGTCCACTCCATGCCGGTCCTGCCCCCGCCGAGCCGCGAGGAGATGGCGGATCGACTCACGGTGTCGGCTTCGGCAGCCTTTACCGAGGACCGAACCGAGCGCGCCCTCGAATTGCTCGAGCGCGCGACCAGGATCTGCCCGAGTTTTGCGGACGCCTTTGAATCCATGGGTGTGATCCTCGGTCGCCTCGGTCGCCACCAGGAAGCCATCCAACAGATGCACCGGCTGCTCGAGATCGACCCGTCATCGGTGATGGCGCACTCGAATCTGTCGTTGTTTCACAACCATCTCGGCGATATCGAGGCAGCGGAGCGACATCTTGCCCTCGCGACTCGGGTGTCGTTCGGCGGCAAGTCCGCGGCCGACCCGGTCGAGCTTGCGAAGAAGGAACTCGACGCGCGCGACGCGGATCAGTGTCGCCGCGAGGAGATGTTCCGACAGGTGCTCGAGATCGACCCCGATGACGCTTTGGCGCATTTCGGGATGGGAGAGCTTGCCGTGGAACGCAGCCGGTTCACCGAGGCGGTCGGTCATCTCGAGAGGGCGATCGAGAACGACCCCTCACACTCGGCGGCGATCCTGGCGCTCGGCATCGCGCTCGAAGGGCTCGATGATATCGACCGAGCCCGCAACCACTACGAGCGAGGCATCGAGATCGCCGCAAAAAAGGGCGATCTCTCGACAGCCCAGAAAATGCAGGACCGGCTCAACGCCCTCACAGAGTGAGGAAGTTGGCCGGTCCTGCATTTTCAATGATGAATTATGAGTTATGAATTATGAATTTCAGAGGCTCCACAACACTCTGCTGAGCATCTGCGATGTCATTCATAATTCATCATCTCGGTTTCATCGCAACCGTGCCTCGGCGCTGTGCGATGAATTCATAATTCATAATTCAAAATTCATAATTATTCTGACTTTTCCACCCATACCGTCAGAATTTCCAGCGACGCTTCGACGGCCTTGCTCATCCAGTCCAGCGAGACCCACTCGTTGACTGAGTGGAAGCTCTGGCCGCCGGCCCAGACGTTGGGTGTGAGCAGCCCCATGAAGGATAGGCGGGCGCCATCGGTACCGCCGCGGATCGCCTGCCTGATGGGGGTGACGCCGATCCGCTCCACCGCTTCGAGGGCATAGTCGAGGACCTTGGAGTCTTCACGGATCTTGTAGGCCATGTTGCGGTACGACTCGTCGAGACTGATGGTGATTTTGGCCTTCGGAAAACGCTCGTTGACCTTGGCGACGACCTCGCTCAGGTGAGCCTCGCGCTCCTCGAGCTTCTCGTTTGAAAAGGCGCGGACCAGCACTTTGAGATCGACCTTGGTCACGTCACCCGAGGCGATGTAGGGGTGGAGATAGGGTTCGCGATCCTCGGTGGTCTCGGGCAGCCAGCGGGTGTCGATGCCCTCGATGATGGCGGCGGCGACCCGGAGAGCATTGACGAGCTTGTCCTTGGCATAGCCGGGGTGGACATCGTGGCCCTCGATGAGGACGTTGGCGGTATCGGCGCAGAAAGTCTCGTCCTCGATCTCGCCGAGATCCGATCCATCCAAGGTATATGCGTAGTCGGCGCCGAAGGCCTCGACATCGAAGTGCTCGGTGCCGCGGCCGACCTCTTCGTCGGTGGTGAAGGCGACGCGGACCTTGCCGTGGATGAACTCCGGGTTGTTCTTCATCCACTCGACCGCGGTCATGATCTCGGCGACCCCGGCCTTGTCATCGGCGCCGAGCAGGGTCGTGCCGTCGGTGTGGATGACGGTGTGGCCGATGACCTTGGAGAGATTCGGGTTGTCGGCGACCGTGAGCACCTGGTCGGCGCTGATGGCGATGTCGTTGCCCGTGTAGTTCTCGATGATCTGTGGCTTCACATCTTTGCCCGAGGTGCCGAAATAGGTGTCGACGTGGGCGATGAGGCCGATGGTGGGCACTTTGCCGTAGGCGGGGTGGCCTTCGGGGATATTGCTCGGCACGGTCGCGAAGACGTAGCCCCACTCGGTCATGGCGGCGTCGGAACACCCGATGGCCTTGAGTTCTTCGGCGAGCATCCGCGACAGGTCCTTTTGTTTCTCGGTGGTTGGGCTTGATCCCGACGCCTCGTCAGAGCGGGTATCGACCTTGACATAGCGCAGAAAACGATCGAGCAGCTGTTGGCTGATGGCGGAATCGAGAGTGACGGGCATGAAATCCTCCTGTGTGTTTCGGGGCCGACAGTCTACCGGGTCCGGACGACGAGACCAAGTCGCCCGACCACAGCCTCCGAGGAATGAAGGGTCCGGGATCAGCGAGCACACGCTTCGCGCCTGAGGCGCCCTCGATACCGGTGTTCCCGTAGGGATCACCGGGGCAATCTTCGAAGACACCGCGGATTCGTACCGCAGGTTTGATCGGACTCGGGCTGTCAAAAATACGTCAGAACCGGGTCGGGTCGGTTGACGATTGACGGCGTTGCGGACATAGTGTGGCGACAAAATCGCGTCGATGAATTCGATTTGGCGCGGACGATCAAAGGAGACAATAATGCACAGCATCATTCGTGGAGCGCTCGTTGGAGCCGTGTTGATGGTCGCTCTGGTGGCCTGCGCTCAGCCATCTGAAGAGGCGAGTTCATCTGATAGTGCAGTGGCGGCCCGGTTCGGTGACACCGTAATCACCGTGGCCGAGGTCGAGGAAGAAGCCGGCGGCCAGTTGATCGGCCTGTATCAGCAGATCTACCAGGCCAAAGAACAGCAGCTTCGGTTCATGATCTTCAACCAACTCGTGCAGGACGCCTCCGCCGCCGAAGGGATGACCTCCGAGGCCTATCTCGAGCGAGAAGTCGGCGGCAAGGTCCCCGAACCGAACGATGAGCAGATCCAACAGGTGATCAACCAGTATAAATCGCAACTCCCGCCGGACGAAGCACAGGCCCGCCAGCAGGTCGTGGCGTTCATCAAGCAGCAGATGGCGCAGCAGTATGAGACCGATCTCCGGACAAGGCTCTTCGACGCGGCTGAGGTCGAGATTCTCCTCGATCCGCCGCGGGTCCAGCCCGTCATCGAAGCGTACAACCCGATGCGAGGCCCAGCCGATGCCCCGGTGGTGGTCGTTGAGTACACCGACTACCAGTGCCCCTATTGCGTCCGCGCCCAGCCGACCCTCGATGCGGTTCTCGAGCGCTATGGGGATTCGGTGGTTCACGTGTTCAAGAACCTCCCTCTTCCCATGCATCAGCAGGCCGGTCTGGCCGCCGAAGCGGCGCTTTGCGCAGGGGACCAGGGCAAGTTCTGGGAACTCCATGACTGGCTCTTCGCGAATAAGAGCAACATCAGCCACGACACCCTTGTGGCGCAGGCTGAGTTGATTCCGTTGGACGTCGCGGTCTTTGCGGAGTGCATCGGTACAAGGGCTCATAGAGAAGAAGTGGAAGCCGATGCCAAGGAAGCTGCGACCTTCGGAATTCGTGGCACCCCGGGATTTGTGATCAACGGTCGGATCCTCACCGGAGCCCAGCCGCTCGACCAGTTCATCGCCGTGATCGACGACGAACTCAAACGGGCGGGCAAACCGATTCCGGGAGCCGAAGAGGCCGAGGTTGTGGAAGAAACAGGGTCCTGAGCCGAGATCCGAGATGAACAACGCCCCCGGGAGACCGGGGGCGTTTCTAATTATGAATTATGAATTATGAATTTTGAATTACGTCGCACAGCCCGTGGAGACCCTTCGACTCGGTTGTCGGACTCCCTCGCTCAGGGTGACTATTGAAGAAGGCGCCGTCGTGCTTCAATTCTCGAATTCTGCAAAAGGCTGACCCGAGAACAGAAATTTTGAATCTTGAATGACATCCCAGTCGCTTGGACAGACCGTGCGATGGCAACTAAGAACTGAAAATTAAAAACTAAGAACTGATCTATAAGAACTGATCTAGTCGAGATCGATGTCCCTCAGCGGCCGGCTTCCGTCGTCTTCGTTCTTGGTCTTCTCCATGAGCGAACGAAACTTGTCCTCCATCAGGCGGTCCTTGGACTTTTCCTGACGCATGGCTTCGGCGAGGCGATCGGCTGATTTGGCCTTCTCCTCCTCCATCTGTTTGAGGCGGGTATCGAAATCGATTTTATCGTGCGTTCGCACGGGGGGAGCGTGTTCGACGACGACGCCTGCTTCGACATCGATGACGAGCGAAGAATCGCAGTGCGGACAGGTGACGGTGACGTTCTTCTTCATTGAACCCTCCTTGCCCCGATTGGCGCCGTCCATCGGGCAGACACCTACATTCTAACCGGTTGACCCGCCCGGTACGGATCACGTTATCCTCCTCCTCGAACTGGTATGCTCGCCGCAGGTTTTTGCGTTGGAACTCATCCCTCGCCCAATGTCTTACTGAGTGGAGGTTTCTATGAAACACGTGCGCTACCGAATGTTGGCCGCGATCGCCGCCGCCATCCTCGCCGTCACCGGGTTCGGATGCGGCACGGATGAGCCCACCCAGGAGGAACGAGCCGCCGTCGAAGGGGCGGTCCGCGGCTATCTCGGTGCTCTGGCCCGGTCGTACTCGACCCTCGATCTGAGTCACCTCGAAGGCCACGCCAGCCCGGTCGAGATACGAAATGTCCGCAACCTGCTGCAACAGCTCGCCAACACCGGCGATCGCGTCGAAGCGACCCTGGTCGGGATCGAGATCACCGGTCTGGACATCTTCCGCAATGTCAACGCGTCGGTCGCGTTGGTCGAGGTCTGGGATCTCATCCGCTTCGATGCCTTAAACGGCACGGAGAAGGGCCGCACGGACGGATCGGTTCAATCCACCTTGATCCAGTTGCGCCGAATCGACGGAGATTGGCAGGTCATCGGACGCCACATCCTCGATCGTGAGACCGGACCTCCGCTCGACGAAGAGGGGAACGAGGCGTGAAACCTCAACCCGTATTGGTGATCGTCGGCCGCCCCAATGTCGGCAAGTCGACGCTCTTCAACCGACTGACGCGGAGCAGGCGGGCCCTCGTCCACGATCTGCCCGGGGTGACCCGCGACCGGATCATCGGCGATGCCGAGAGACCCGGCGGTGGTCAGGTGACTGTCGTCGACACCGGCGGCCTGATGCTCAAGGACGAAGACCAGTTTATCCCGATGATCCGGAGCCAGGCCGAGGTCGCCATTTCCAACTGCGATGTTGTGCTGCTGCTTCTCGATGGCCAGTCCGGTATGATCCCCGAGGATCGGGAGATCTCCACGTATCTCCGGTCCCTCGGCGTGCCGGTGGTTCCGGCGGTCAACAAGGCGGACCGCAAGGGCGTTGATCTCCAGGCTCAGGAGTTCTTCCGTCTTGGACTCGGTGAACCGATCGCGGTTTCGGCCGAACACGGCACCGGGCTCGTGGAGCTCTGGGATGCCCTCGATGTGCATCTCCCGGAATCCGACATCGATGGCGACGACGGTCCGGATTTCGAGGGCGACGAGATCCATGTTGCGGTGATAGGCCGCCCCAACGTCGGCAAATCCTCCCTCGTCAATCGGCTCGTTGGGGACTCGCGGGTGCTGGTGAGCGAAGTCCCCGGCACCACCCGGGATGCGGTGGATGTCATCTGCGAGGTCGATGGGACGCGTTTCCGTCTTGTCGACACCGCGGGGATCAGGCGAAAGGGGCGGACCGACAAGGGACCGGAGGTCCTCTCGGTCGTGGTGGCCCGCCGCCACCTCGAACGCGCCCAGATCTGCCTCCTGTTGATCGATGCCGTGGAGGGCATTACGCGGCAGGATGGTCATGTCGCCGGATACGCCTGGGAAGCCGGCCGGGGAGTGGTGCTCGTCGTCAATAAATGGGATCTCGTGACCAACCGCGAGGAAGCCCGGGCAGATCTGATCGATCAGATGGATCAGCAACTCAAGTTCCTTCGACAGACCCCACATGTCTTTCTCTCGGCTCTCACCGGCAAGGGGGTCCACCGTTTGTTCCCCGTCATGAGACAGGTTCACCGGGCGCACGGGTCTACGGTTTCGACATCGAATCTCAACCGAGTGGTCAAGGATGCCTTCAACCGCAACCCGCCGCCGACGCTGG
>CBESWV010000170.1:0-8544 GCA_965533305.1 uncultured bacterium
TCTCAACACCCACATTTTCAACGGGCCCCGGACCACCGAGGTGACCGAAATCGGCCTGCATCCCTTCATGCTCGCCTTCGCCAACGACGACTTCCGCGCCTACAGCCTCTTGCCGGTCTTTCCACTGCGGCTCTTTCGCCACAAGAGCGTCTACATCCGAACCGACCGCGGAATCCAAGGCCCGGAAGACCTGCGAGGCAAGGTCATCGGAACGCCCGGATACGCCTCGACCTCGCTGACCTGGCTGCGGGGCATCTTCCAGCACGAGTACGACATCTCTCCCAACGACGTGGAGTGGGTCATCGCATCGAAGGACTCCGATTCGCGCTCGGGGGCGACCTCGAAACAGGAACAGACATTGCCGGATGGCGTCCCGATTCGCCTGGGACCTCCGGGGGTGGACGAGAGCGAACTCCTGGTCTCCGGCGAGGTCGATGCCCTCTTCCACGCAGCCGAGCCCAAGGCCTATCGCGAGGGCCATCCCTTGGTCGACCGACTCTTTCCGAATTTCCGCCGGACCGAGCGCGCCTATTTCGCAAAGACCGGGATCTTCCCCATCATGCACGCGGTTGCGGTGCGCAACGATCTCATCGATACCTCCCCCTGGCTCCTCGAGGCGCTGTTCAACGCCTACTCCCAGGCGAAATCGAAGGCCTATGCCTACCTCAAGAACTCCGCGTGGTACAAGACCACGCTTCCGTGGATCGGAACTGAGTTCGAGGAGACCCGCGAGCTCATGGGTGACAACTACTGGTCGTACGGGATCGAGCCGAACCGAAAGGCCCTCGACGCTCTCTTCCAGTACTCCCACGAGCAGGGGCTTGCCAGTCGCAAGCTGACCATCGAGGAACTTTTCCACCCGGCAACGCTTGAGTTTTCGGAACAGGCCATCTGAATGCCTAAGCCTTCTGCAATATTCGACACAAGGAAAACGCGCGGGCACGAATGAACAGACAAAGATGGAACTCCATGGCGTCGGCCGCCACCAATAAGAAAATCGAGAGAGGAACTTCGATCATGAAGAAAAATCTTCTGTTATCAGCGCTCGTTGCCCTGCTCGTCGGCTGTGGTGCTCCGGCCCCGACGACGATGGAGGACATCTGGACGCCTCCCGCCCTCGCGGATGATGGTGGTGAGCTGCCCGAGGGCCGAGAGATTGTCCAACGCATGGTAGATTTCATGCAAGGTAATCAGGAGTTGGCCGTTGAGGCCCGGGTGACCTACGAATCCGTCCAGGAGTCCGGCGAGAAGTTGCAATTCGAGATGTTGCAGCGCGTCGCGATACGGAAGCCGGACCAGCTCTTCTGGGTGACTCTCCGGAATGACGGCACCCGAGATCGAGCTTGGTACGACAAGGGCCGATTCAGGATGATTCGGCAGCCGGCCAACGTCTGGGCCGAGATCCGCCTTCCGGGGGGCATCGCCCAGGCGGTCCGGAAGTTGGTGGCCAACTACATGATCCCGGTGCCGTTTCCAGACCTTCTTTCCACCGACCCCCAGGAACTGTGGCTCGGCGATGACGTGACCTCGATCTGGTATGTCGGGGAGGCGTTGGTCAACGGCCGGTGGACCGATCATGTCGCCATCCGCAAGCCGGGCACAGACATCCAGATTTGGGTCCAGAAGGGCGATCCGTTCCCGGCCAAGATGGCCATTGTCTACACCGAGGACGAAGGCATGCCTGGATACACGGCCCGCTTCAGCAAGTGGTCGACCGCGTTGCCGGCCGATCCCTCGTTGTTTGAGTTCACCGCTCCACCGGAGGCGGAACGGATCGATGTCGTTCCGGTGATCGATCGATGACAGCCATCGGCAGGAGGCCCCAGATGATACGTTCGCCTTTTCGCTTTCTGAGTTACCTGGCGCTGGGCCTGTTGATCCCAGCCGGCTCCGTGCTCGAGGTGGAAGCACAGCGCCGCGGCGGCGGCGGGGGGCGCTCCGCCCGTTCGAGCTCAAACGTCAATCGCGGAGGTTCGGCGCGATCGGGCTCGTCCAACCGATCGGCGTCTCAGACCCCTTCGTCGTCGAACCGCAGCACCAGTCCGTCCAACCAACCTCGCACCTCCTCGTCGTCGAACCGCAGCACGAGTCCCTCCAATCAGCCAAGTGCCTCGTCATCGTCAAACCGCAGCTCCAGTCCCTCCAACCAAACTCGTGCCTCCTCGTCGTCGAACCGGAGCACTGGTGCCTCCAACCAGAAAAACGCAAGCCGAAGTTCTGCAGCACGCACGACGGGACGAGCCGGTGCGCGCCGCACCACGCCCCGACGCACCACGACCTCCCGCCATGGACGGCACCATCGGAGCCGACGAGTCCACCACTCCCACCGCTGGCGGCGAGGCGGATGGCACCACCACCGCTACCACCACCACCGCCGTTGGTACGGCGGCTTCTGGGTGGGCCGGTTCATCCTTCGGGCGGCCGCGTGGTCCGCCATCATCAACTCATCCTCTTCGACCACCTACGTGGTCTACGGCACGTCCTATGTGCACTACAACCCGTGGTACCGGCCGGTCATGTACGAAGGCGAAGAAGGCCATGTGCTCACCGCGCCTCCGGTTGGCTACCAGGCCGACGCCTTGCCGGAAGGAGGCGAGACGATCACATTCGAGGGTGAGACCTACACCTACGCCGACTGGGGATTCTGGCAGCCTTCAGGCGGCGACTTTGTGGTGGTCGAACCGCCGGTGGGAGCTGAGGTATCTACGATTCCCGAAGACGCCGTCGCCCATGACGACGAAGGGCAGGGCGCGATCTATCAGTTCGACCGCTCGTACTTCTCCAAGTCCACCAACGATGCGGGCCGCACGGTCTACGTGGTGGAGCCCCGACCACCGGAGGAAGAGATCGACTCCATTCCGGCAGGCTCGCCGAGCCTCGTCGTCGACGGGGAAACCTACTACTACGTCAACTCCAACCTCTATGTCGCGTACAGCGAGAACGGCGCGACCGGCTATGTCAACGGCGAGCCGGAGCTTGGAGCTCAGACGGATGCGCTTCCCGAGGGAACCACCGAGATCCAATGGGACGGGGTGACCTACCATCAATTCGATATGGTGTTCTTTGAACAGGTCGAGGACGAGAACGGCAAAGCGTTCTACGAGGTTGTCGACTCCCCGGGGGACGATGAGGTGACAGAGCTTGAGTCGAACTAGCTCGCTCTTCTCATCTGCTGCCGGTGCCCATCGGCCTTGGCGTGACCAAGACGGTGCGGGTGGGAAAGACGCCCATGAAGCCGCGCGCCGAGGTCCACTACTCCGTCATCCGACCGGACACCTACGGCGACGTGTGGAACATCCGGCTCCAGATCACCCCGGTGATCAGCAGCCCTTTCATCAAATGAACCTATTGAAAAAGCCACAGTTTTGGGGATTTCGTGGTCCGTGGTCTTTCGCGGGCGGGACGCCCGCGCCACAAAGGGCCGAGTTCCCTCAAGAGTCTCAAGTGAATTGGGGGAGAACGTGAAGAGAGCCACATATCCGACGATTCTCGCTTTGATGGTGGTGTTCGCCGCCGGTTGCAGCAACGAACCCGTCCAGGAAACCAAACCTCCGGTGCAGCCGCCGGCGGCCCCGGCGCGTCACGTGGCCCTCGAGGGCCAGCCCAACTTCCGAGACGTTGGCGGCTACGAAACCACCGATGACCGCACCGTGAAGTGGGGACAGGTTTATCGATCCGGCGAGTTACCGAGGCTGAGCGATGACGATGTGGCCCACCTCGAAACGCTGGAGATCGAAACCGTCGTCAGCTTTCTCACCGAGAAGGAGATCGAGGCCCGCGGTCCCGATCGCCTCCCCGACGGCGTGACCGAGGTGGAACTGTCCATGGAAGGCAATCTCGGCAATATGGCGGCCCTGGCCAGCGAGGCCCGGAAGACCGGTGATTTCTCACGGGTCTCGCCCGGCCTCAATTCCGAGATCCACCGGATGTTGATGGCCGAGGGACGCGAGTACTACGCGGCGTTGCTCCGCGAGATCGCCGACCCCGCCAATCGACCGCTGGTCTTCCACTGTTCGCACGGGGTCCACCGCACCGGCACCGCAGCGGCCATTCTGCTCTCAGCCCTGGGAGTCCCGTGGGAGACCATCCGCGCGGACTACCTGCTGTCGAACACCTACCGACAGGAGGAGATCAACCACCGTCTGGCCCAGCTCCGCGATCTCCATGCCGAAAACACCGGAGTTGCCCCGGAGGAGGTCGACACCACCAACATGGACGCCTTCTACATCCTCCAGGCAGCCTACATCGACGCCGCGCTCGAGCAGGCCGTTGAGGACTACGGATCCATGGAGGCCTATATCCGTGAAGGCCTCGGGATCAGCGACGCGGAGGTCGAGCAGCTGAAGAGCCAGCTCCTCGAGTGAGGCCCGACACGCGGAGAAATCGCAGATCGACGCAGATGAGCTCGCCACACGGCACGCGGTCTTGGCCTCGAACGGGGTGCCACTTGTTGCATTGTTCGGCGGTGAGACCCCAGACGATGGCGACACGTCGATTCCGAACAATGCTACGGGTGGCTCCCTCGGCCATCCGAGATGGGAGAGTCGGGATCGGAGGCGCGCTCCTCGACCCGTGTCTCCCAACGCTGTTCCCGTGCGTTGCCAGGCAGCCTCTCGCGAGAAACAACGAGAGCCAGGCACGCGCCGCCGCACGCGTCCATTCGTTCTCACCTGCAGAATCGCCACGATGTCGCCACGGGAAGAGATGCGCAGTGCTATCCGTTCCACAGATGCAGATCCAATGACCTGAGCCTCGCCGGTTCGACCGGCGCCGGCACACCGCAACCAACCAAGGGAGAAATGCATGAGAATCCTAACCATCTTCGCAATAGGAAGTCTGGCATTGTTGATCGGCCTGCCTGCAATGGCAGCCGACATCATTCACGACGCCGAGTACTACGTCCTCGAGGCCCAGTACGGTGAGCAGTGGGAACAGCAGGACGCGGAGCTCCGGGCCAAACTCGACGCCCTCGAAGCGAAGCACGGGACCCCGCCCAACATCATCCACATCATGTGGGACGACACCCCGGTGGGTGAGGTCGGCATCCCACAGATCCAGAAGATGCGCGGTTGGGAGACCCCCAACATCAACACCTTCGCCGCGGAAGGCATTTTCTTCACCCGGATGTACACAGAGCCCTCATGCACCCCGAGCCGCGCCGCGGTGATGACCGGACGTCATGCCGTCCGCAACGGGATGTACAACGTCGGCTTCCCCTACGAGTACGGTGGTCTGGCGGCCGATGAGGTGACAATGGCCGAGGTCCTGGGCCCGGCGGGTTACGCCACCGCCTTCTACGGCAAGTCGCACCTCGGCGACATCGAGTCCAGCTACCTGACGAACCAGGGCTACGACGAGGCGTTGTGGACGCCCTACAACCAGGTGCCGAGTCTCTATACTCCTGAGCTCGAGTCCGCGGGCGCGATCCGACCCGGCAGCATGTACCCGGAGAATCTCCCGGAGGATCCCTACGACATCGACAAGGGGTGGCGCCCCAAGGGCTATATCTGGGCTCTCGAGGGCGTCAAGGGCGGACCGGTCCGCGAGTGGGGGACCCCGCCGAATCTTGCAGACTACCTGGCCGTTGACGGTGAGTGCGAGAAACGGATTTCGTCCTTCATGAGGCGGAACGTCGAAGCCAAGAAACCGTTCTACGTCGCCTATTGGCCGCAGATCACACCGTTCTCCGGCTTTCCCGAAAAAATCACCGTGTCCGCGGGCCTTCTCCAGGAGGGCATCGCCCGTTTCGACATCTATGTCGGCAAGCTGATGGCGGAGCTGAAAGAACTCGGGATCGAGGAAAACACCCTCGTGATCCTCATGGCCGACAATGGCCCCATGACCCACAACGGCCCTCCCGGAATGGTCGAGACCATCTACCGCGGCGGCAAGGGTGATTTCCTCGAGGGTGGCGTCCGCGTGCCTGCGTTTGCACGTTGGCCCGGAGTCATCGACGAGGGTCAGATCGTCGGCGACATCATCCACGAGACCGATCTCTTCACCACCTTCGCCAACCTCGCCGGCGCCAAGAAATATATCCCCACCGACCGGATCATCGACGGCATCGACCAGACCGCGGTCATCCTCGAGGGCGACACCCAGAGCCGGCGCGACTACGTCTTCATCTACACCGGCGACCAACTCGCGGCGACAGTCAAGGGCCGCTACAAACGGGACTGGAGAAACGCTTTGCCTGGGCTGAGCGGTCCCGAGTTCTACGACCTCTACAACGACCCCCGGGAAGTCCAGGGGCAGCTGATTCCCCTCTTCCCGGTCAAGCCAATGTTCTCGATCATGAAGACCCGCCACCTCATGTTCAAGCAAGCCTACCCGGACAAGGGCCAGGGGCGCGACTTCCCCTTCAAGAACATCGAGAACGCCCGGCCCGAGACCATCAAGGCCTCCCAACCGCGCATGGATCCCTCGAAGGTGCCCTTCGACCCGCGCGAGGCCATCATGCAGGTCCCCGAGTGGGACAATCTCGACCGAGGCTGGGGGGCGGGTAACTAGCGCGAGCCAATTCAATCGTTCACAAAGGTCCACCTTCGGGTGGGCCTTTTTTTCTCGATGCTGGATAGGAACATCGCATCGAACAACCCACAGATCACACAGATGACATCGCATTCCATCGCGCCGAAAAACCGCAGATGGACGCAGATTCCATCGCACCATCGCTGATTCCGTCGACTCGGGTCTCGGGTGCCACCGAGTTGAGCTATCCCGGGCACCTGTTTGATATGGAGTGAAGCCGAGATGGAGATGGAATTGAGGATGCTCGGTAGGTTTCCACATCTACGCCACATCGGTCTGTTGTTGGCGATTGTGGTGCTGGCTTCCGCGAGCCCCGGGATTGCGGCGGAATCGACGCCGGGCCTCGTGGAGCAAACGGCGCGTCGGACATCCGGCAGGGCCGTGCCGTCAATCCCCCACTACTCAACCCCGGAGGAGCAGGGGATGGACTCCACCACACTCGCCGCCGGGATCGACTACCTCTTGGCGAACCGGGAGACCTATCGGAGTCACAGCGTGGTGGTGATACGCAACGACCGGGTCGTCCTGGATGCTCGCTTCTATCCCTTCTCGCGGGAGTGGAAACACGGGTTTATTGCACGCCTCCGGCCGCGGCGGCCAGCTGGTCTACGTCTTTCCAGACGACAACCTGGTGATTGGGCTCAATGCCGGCGGCGAGCTCCCCGCCACGGTCACAGGGGCGATGGTGCCTTAAGGACCTCTCGGAGTTGGAATCGGCTGCGGCCCCGCTTCGAGATGTTCCTCGAGATAGCGGGTCATCGTCCTGCGGAGATGGAGGCTGGTGCCATCGCCCTCGGAGATTCCGTGCGACCGATTCGGGTAGGCCATCATGTCAAAGAGCTTGCCCTGCTTGATGAGCTCGTTGACCAGCAATTCAAAGCCCTGGAAATGGACATTGTCATCGCCGGTTCCGTGGATCAGCAGCAGATCGCCCCGAAGGTTGCCGGCATGAGTGATCGGCGAGCCTTCCAAAAAGCCTTCGCTGTTGTCCTCGGGGAGGCCCATATAGCGCTCCTGGTAGACGGTATCGTAGAGTTTTTGGTCGGGAACGGTGGCGACGGCGATACCCATCGAATAGATGTTGGGGTAACGGAAGAGCAGATTCAGAGTCATCGAGCCGCCACCACTCCAACCCCAGGCACCGACGCGCTTGCGGTCGAGATAGGGGAATCGCTCGAGCATCGCCTCGACCCCCGCCGCCTGGTCGGCCGACGCGAGAATGCCGATCTGCCGGTAGACCGACTTGCGCCAGTCCCGGCCACGCGGCGCCGGGGTGCCGCGGTTGTCCAGGCTGGCGACGATGTAACCCTTCTGGGCCAGGAAGAAGTACCACATTCCGGAGGTCCGCCCCCAGGTGTTGTGGACAGTTTGCCCCGCGGGCTCGCCGTAGACGTAGATCAGAAGGGGATAGCTCTTGGCCTGATCAAAATCAGGCGGTTTGATCATCCAACCATCGACCTCGATGCCGTCGGCGATTCCAATTCGGAAGTCCTCGACAGGCGACCTGGAGACCGCGTCAAAGGAAGCTCGGACCTCGGCGTTGTCCTCGAGAACGCGCCGTACCGCGTGGTCTGGGAGTGAAACCAGATCGGTACGAGGTGGTTGTTCTCTCGACGAGAATGTGTGAATTGCCCAACGGCCGTTTTCCGAGATTTGATAGCTGTGGGTTCCCGCAGCGCCTGGCGGTGTCACCCGTTCGAGTGAATCCTCGCCATCGAGTCTCGTCCGGTAGAGGTATCGGCTTGTCGGGTCATCGGGCGAAGCCAGAAAATAGGCCCAGCCACCCTCGGTATCAATGTGTGAGAGTTCGGTGACGTCATATTCTCCGCCGGTGACAAGGACCACCTCGTCGTGGCCCGATCCCCCCACCAGATACAGGTGACGCCAACCGTCACGCTCCGACAACCAGGTGAAAGACCGACCATCATCGACCCAGTGCGGATCGTCACTCCTCATGTCGACCCAGGCCTCATCGGTATCGGTGAACACTGGTCGGATGTTGCCGGTGTCGAT
>CBESWV010000171.1:0-8529 GCA_965533305.1 uncultured bacterium
GGTTCTGGACAACAGGATCTGATGACCCGAATCGGCATCATGCGGGCGGGACGCCCGCACCACAATGGAACTCGGCTCTTTGTGGCGCGGGCATCCTGCCTGCGCAAAGTCCACAAACCACGAAATTCCCCAAACTGTGGTTTTTGCAAGAGGCTCGGCTGAAAGCTGATAGCTAACGGCTCTGCGATCGACCGCGTCAGGGCCGATACAGTTGAATCCTCGACTCGGGCACCCGTTGGGACAACCGGGCCATGCTCTCCCCCACCCTGGCCTTGATCTCATCGAGATCGAGGGTGAGGAGCTTGCGGTCACGCATGATGATCTCGCCATTGCAGATCACGGTCTGCACGTCGGACGCCCGAGCCGAGTAGACCAGATTCGCGGCCGGGTTGTGCGGCGGCTGGTTGTGGGCGCCACCGAGATCGATGAGGATCAGATCGGCGAGAAATCCCGGGGCCAGATGACCGAGATCATCGGGCATCCCATAGACTCGGGCACTCTCGCGGGTCGCGATGGTCAACGCAGCACCCACCGGCATCTTCCGAGGATCGCCTGCCTCGTGCTTGGCCACCATGGCCATCAGCCTCAACGACTCGAGAATATCGAGGGTGTTGTTTGAGACCGGGCCATCGCTGGCGAGGCCCACGGGGATGCCGGCGGCGCGCATTTCGAGCACCGGCGCGACGCCCATGCCGAGCTTGAGATAGGTCTTGGGAGCGTGCGCCACACCACACTGCCGGGAGGCCATGAACTCGATGTCATCGGCGGTGACACCGCAGCAGTGGGCGAGGATCGCCGGCCGGTCGAGAATCCCGGTATCGGCGAGGACCTGGATGGGCGTGCGCCCGTGGGCTGCGAGGCTTGCCTCGGTCTGGCCGACGGTCTCGGCAGCGTGGATGTGAATGCCGAGACCGAGCTTTTCGGCCTCGGAGGCGACCGCGGCAAGAAATTCGTTGTCGCATGTGTATGGTGCGTGGGGGGCGAGCCAGGTGGTGATTCTGCCGTCGGCGGCGCCGCTGAATTCTTTGGCGAAAGAGGCGGTTCGCTCGATCCCCTCGGCGCCCCGGTTGCCGAAGACCGCCCAACCGAGCGCAGCTCGAGTCCCGGCCTGCTCGACCGCGGTCGCCGCCCGATCCATGTGGAAGTAGTGATCCGCCACCGCGGTGACGCCCGCCGAAATCATCTCAGCGAGCCCGAGCTGCATCCCCCAATAGACATCATCGGCGGTGAGGTTCGCCTCCAACGGCCACATGAATTCGTTGAACCAGGTTTCGATGTCCACATCCTCGGCAAGCCCACGGAAGATCCCCATGGGCACATGGGCGTGGGTATTGATCAGCCCAGGAGCGGCCAGGAGGCCGTCGGCATCAATCACCTCGACATCCGGCGCCACCCCGGCGGATCGGGAGGGCTCCACCGCGGCAATCCGGTTGTTCTCGATGTGGATATCGTGGCGACGGAGAACTCGACAAACATCCGCCTCGCACTGGAGCACATCGGCGCCCTGAATCAGTAGCTTCTTCATGCTGCGGATTCTACATTCCCACGAGAGCCGCGGGGACGACTACGCCGATGGGGCTTCCACCGACTTCGCCGACAGCTCATCAGAACTTGCCTCTCGCATGGAGGCCACCGAGACCACGAAGTGAAGGTTCTGACCAGCCAGCGGGTGGTTCCCATCGAGGGTCACCTTGTCGCCGTCGATCTCGGCTACGAGCAGATGCTGCTCACGGCCATCCGGGAGTCGAGCCGCCACCACGGTCCCGAGGTCGGGCTCGAACCCGAGCTGCTCCTTGGTGACTTCGACGATTTTGTCAACTTCGCGCTGGCCATATCCCTCGTCGGGGGGAAACGTGATGGAGAGATCAGCACCGATCTCAAGGCCCTCGAGCGCCTTCTCAAGCCCGGGGATGAGGTTTCCATGCCCGTGGAGATACTCCAACGGTCCACGCCCATCGGTGCTGTCGACCATGATTCCGTCATCCAGGGTCAGTCGGTAATCGATCCCCACCACTACGTTCTTTTCGATCCGCTCGGTTGCCATCGAGGCCTCCCTCTAGAGTTCAGGTTCGCGAATGTCGGCGGTCTTCATGAGCTCGGCCACGAGTCCCGAAATCACCCCACCGATGCGCTGTTGGTGCAGGAGATCTTCCACCACCAGCCGGGCCTCATCCAAGGGCACGGTTGATCCAATCGAAATCTCCTCTACCTTGATGACGTGGTATCCGAGGTCGCTCTCGACCACATCGGAGATCTCACCGGGTTCGAGGGCCCACACGGCCTCGTCAAACGCTTCGACCATCTGGCCGCGAGCGGTGAATCCGAGATCGCCACCCTTGGAAGCGTTCGGCCCGTCGGATAGTTCAATGGCGAGGGCTGCGAAGTCCTCACCAGCGACGGCCCGGGCATGAGCGGCGACCGCTTTTTCCCGAGCGGTTTGCTTCCGAGCCGGGTCGTCTCCGGGTTTGACCACGAAGAGAATATGTCGGGTGTGAATCTTGTCCTGGTTCTTGAATCGGGCGAGATTCTCGTTGTAGTACGCCGAGATTTCCTCAGGGGTCACCAGGTTTGCGGCGACCTCGGTCTCGACCAGGGTCTGGACGAGATCCGCCTGGCGGACTGTCGACAGGAGCTGCGAGTAGGTGATTCCGGACTTGATGAGTTCAGCTTCGAGGTCGGCGCGTCCGCCCGTTCCTTCGGCCATCTTGGCCATCTTCTCGTTGATGCGGGCGGTATTCGGTTCGATGCCGCGCCGGACTGCTTCTTGGGCGAGGAGCCTGCTGTCGATAGCTCGTTCCAGAACGGATCTGATGAGAACGTCGCCCTTGGGGTCGAGGCCCTGAGCCGCCGTTTCGCTCAGAATCTGGGGCAAGAGCAATGCCAGCTCCCAGGAGTAGATTTCACTTCCATTGACAATGACGGCGACTTCTTCGTACCCGTCTCGAGCCATCGACGTCATAGCGACACCGATCAGAAACGCGGTCATCAGGAGGCATGAGAGTCTTTTGCGCATGGGGGACTCCTCGTCGATCGATCAGGAACCGTGGAGAGTTGTGTCGGTTCGAAACCGAAACCTGCCGTTCCCGGCGCATTACGGTAGCACAGCGAATCGATTGATCCGGTCTCGGCCGAAGGGTTCACCCGGTCGGGCGCCAGATGGTCCGCGCCAGTGCCGCCGGTTCGCCGTCCTCCCGGCGCACGAGCTGATGGCGGACCTCCGAGCCACGGGCATCTCCGGTGGTCTGGCTGACCGACACGATGGTCTGACCCTGGTGGCACTCGGAGAGAAAACCGATCTGGAGCTCGGCAAGCTCCTGGTTTTTCCACACCTCATCCGGCACTGCCTCCATCGCCCATTCGACATAGCTGGTGTTGTTGACGTGGTCGGCCATATCGAGGTCGCTGCGGCGGACGGTGAAGACCCGTTCGAGATCCACGAGATCCGGCTGCTCAAGACGATCAGGTTTGACGGTCGCTGAACCGATTTCGTGCTTTGTCATCGCCTCGAGCACCACGGCCGGCAATCGCACCGGTCGACGGCGCTTCAGATCGAGCACCAGCCAATACGTCGATGCCGAGGCCGACAGCTCGCCCGCCGAATCGAGGACCTCGAAGCGCCGCTCGATGATGAGACGACTCGCGGCTTCGGGCCAGGTCTTGATGGTGATCTCTGCGTCGGGTCCCGGCCACCGCTCCACCTTGAGATCGAGGTGCGACAACACCCAGGCGACCCCATTGTCCATGAGGGTCTCCACCGAGACGCCGAGGATCGCGGCGTGAGCAACCGCCGTCTCCTGCATGAGCTTGCACAGAATCGGGACTTCAAGCCGACCCTGTGGGTCGGTCTCGTATGATCGCACCCGAAAGCGCTTGCACAGGATTGACCTGGAATCTGTCGCGGAACTCACCCGCGAAATGCTAGCACGGGCTCGACTTCACCCTCCCACGAATCCGTCGAGTATGAGCCACTCAACCGTGCACGATTCTGCCGAACTCCCGCATCCAAACGAGCTCGTCGTCACCCATGCGTCCGGTCCTCACGGCGTCGAGGTTGGCTTCGAGCATGGCGCGCGTCTTTGGGCCGGTCAGAACCACCGAGACCTTCGGCTCGGCCAAACAAAAGCGATAACAGTCACCGGCGGACGGCACCCTGCCGCTCCATCCGCGGGGACGCTTGAGGAGCTTGCGCCACCGGGTCGCCGTATACGCCGTCACCGACCGTCGTGTCGGGTCGACATGGGGGAAGATATCCTGTTCTGCGCCGGGGTGGGCGGCGTTGTATCGAACCATCAGCACATCCAGAGGTGATTCCGCGGCGAGCTTCCCGGCCCTCTTTCGATTGTGAATCGAAACCCCGAGGGCGCGGACCAACCCTTCGTCCCGCAGACGGATCATTTCCCCTACCGTGCCATCCGTCCACCGGGAGGTGACCCCCAGCCAGTGCATCTGCAGAACATCGAGGTGGTCGGTCCGCAATACGGTCAATGCCCTCTCCACAAAGCGCCGAAGACCGGCGGCGCGAAGCGCAACGGTCGGACCGGTCGCGATGACATATCGATCCCGATCACGGGCCAGGGCCCGCCGCACGGGCCCGGTCGCTCGACCCATCCTCGGGGTCCAGAAGACATAGTTGATCTCGGTTTCGGACAACGCCCACTCGATCCCGTCCTCATCGATCCCAAAGTTCCCGGCCAGTCCGAGCCGGAACACTTCCTTGTCCACTACCGGCAACGTTCGATACAATTCTCCGTCACTCATGGATGGCCTTCCTATCGGACGAGCAGCGCATCCCGGTGCGCCCACACTCACCCCACGAAATGATACAATGCCATGATATGAAACGAGTTGGCAACCGGGAGATCTGTGCGCAAATGACCGATGAGCACCCGCTGCCGGACTCGTTCCCCGAATGATCGAAGAATTCGAGTCCACGGTTCCAGCGGGCCCGAGAATCTGGGCCATCGGCGGTGGCAAGGGCGGTGTCGGCAAGTCGGTGGTCACCACCAACCTCGCGGCTGCTGTCGCGCGGACAGGCGCTCGAGTCGTGGTGATCGATGCCGATCTCGGAGGCGCCAATCTCCACACCATGGTCGGCGTTCCCTCGCCAAAGAGGAATCTGTCGGACTTCATTTCGAGGCGGGTCTCCAACCTCTCCGAGATTCTGACCCCGACCCCCATCGACAACCTCTGGCTGGTCAGCGGGGCCAAAGCGCTGCTCGAAACCGCCAACCCGAACTATAGCCAGAAAGGCAAAATCCTCAGCCACATCCGCAAACTGGATGTCGATCATGTCTTTCTCGACCTCGGCGCAGGCACCGCGTTCAACGTCCTCGACTTCTTCCTCGTCGCCCGCAAAGGGGTGATCGTCGTGGTTCCCGAGGCAACATCGGTGGAGAACGCCTACTTCTTCATCAAGGCGGCCTACTTCCGTAAGCTCAAACGGGCCAAACCCCGCGCCCAGGTCAAGGCCGCCATTGACGAGGTCATGAAGTCCGATGCGCGTAAGTCCGTCCGCACACCTCGGGATCTGATGGCCCGGGTCATGGCGGTCGATCCCGAGGCCGGCGCGGCGCTGATGGAGGAAGCCTCGACTTTCAGTCCAACGGTCATCGTCAACCGGGTCGAACGCTCGGAACAGGCCCGGCTCGGCATCGAGATGGGATCGGCGTGCCGCGACTACTTCGGAATCCAACTTCGATGTCTCGGCACCCTGCCCTTCGACAATCTGGTTCGACGTTCGGTGGACGAGCGCCGCCCTGCGGTAGACCTGTTTCCACAGAGCACGTTCGCGGGCGCGATCCGCTCCACCGCTGCGGTCTTCATCGATGCTCCGGCGGAGACCGTCGGATGAGTCCCGCTCGGTACGAGGACTGGCTCCTGCTCGATCTCTCGCCGGGCGCAGAGTTGCCCGAAATCAACCAGGCCCTCCACTACCGCCGGGCGTTGTATCAGCCCGCAGCACTCGCGACATACAACCTGCTCGATGAGGACGAACGCATCCGGATGCTGGACCGAATTGACGAAGCCTATCGCCGCATCACCGGCAACGAGCCTCCTCCAAACCGCGGTCCGCAGAATACGCCCGCCGTGAAAGAGGCCAACACCGAGGCCCCGACCGGACCGGCACCCGATCCCAGGACCGAGCCGGGAGCATTTCTGAGCCACCACCGCCGCGCCAAGGGGTTCAACCTCGAACAGCTCGCCGCCGAAACCAAGATCCGCGCCATCCTCCTCCAGCAGATCGAGACCGAGGCCGTCGACGATCTCCCGGCGGCGGTCTTTGTCCGCGGTCACGTGCTGCAATACGCCCGAGCTCTCGGGCTGAGCGATCCCAACGAACTCGCCGCGCGGTATCTTGCGAAGGTGAAGCTGGACTGACCGAATTATGAATTCTCAATTATGAATTATGAATTTCGCTGCACCCGATCCAGATCGCCAAGCAGACCGTGTGCGATGTCATTCATAACTCATAATTCATAATTCAGCTCGGCTCGCTCGCAAAGCGAGCGAGCCAGCGTTCGATCATCTCGTCTTTGAAGGTTTCCACGACGTCGGGATAGCTCGAAGCGGGAAGATCAGCGGTGCAGGCCCTGCACACGATGCGGGTGTTGCCTCAACCACCTCGAAGATCGGCCATGCCACCGCAGAGGGGGCAGCGGATGTGCGGTTGTGATCGGTCGGCCGTCGAATCCGGGTTGCATGACTCCATGATGCCTCTCCTGAATTCATAGTAGACCACAATCCGAGCCTCCTGCAATATTCAAGAACCGGACTCTGAGATCTTCCGACCCTCCTCACCATCAAGCCGGCGAGACACCGGCTCTACAACGGATCTCAGCCCTTTGTAGTGCCGGTGTCTCGCCGGCACAGATACCACGGACCATCGGCAAAGAGGGTTTTTGCAGGAGGCTGAATCCCTCCCCAAGGAAAGCGTGCGTGTTCGTGCAGCATCAGTAGCCGCGTTCGGGATCAACCACCGAAAGCAGGTGTTCGCCGACAACGAAACGACGGTCATCGATTCGGACCTTCGGTGACGTGGATCGCGGCGCCAACTGTTCCGAGGACCGAGAATAGAAGCCTGGGAGATACCATGAGAAGAGCCGGAATCGCGTTGCTCGTCATGCTGGCGGCCGCAGGCGCCGCCGCTGCCGGTCTTGGAGATCGCGTCGCCGTGACCCCGATCTCCCTACCGTCCAATCTCGAGGCAAACACCGCGAGCTGGTTGACATGGGGAAGTGGTCCCATCGGTCCCCGGCTCTACCTCGTTCCGAAGAACGACGGATCTCTGCTCCTCGGCTGGACCGATTCATCGAGCACCGGCAGGATCACCCGTCTGACAGGACCTTCCGCCACCACGATTGACAGTTTCCCGGATCTCAAGCTCAAAGGTCTCGTCGCCCATGATGACGGCAGCTACGCGGTGCTGCACTGGAACTCCCCCGCCGAGAACATGCAGCTGGCCGAGTACAACGCCGCGGGGACCCAGCAGTGGGCAACCACCGTCGACACCGGCAACACCGAGTTCGATGACTGGCTGGGGGACTCGAGGCTGACCCACGGCAACGGAACCTACGCTGCCTACTACACGGTCTACGGCACGGGATCGTGGATGGCCACTCATCACGGTGATCAGCTCCGCTATGTCAACGGTTCCGGCGCCGTCATCGGGGGCTGGGAGTGGGGCTGCTCTCATTCCATGGCCGAACTCATCGAATGGGACGACAATCTCGGGTTTGCCATACTCTGCTCCTCAGACATGTATCCCTCCAAAGGCCTCGTTAGGGACAATTCGCAGAACCTGGTGGCGTCAGACGGAAACGGCGGCGGGTTGGTGTCGCTCCAACTCGGGCAGGCGGCTGCCGGCGAGAACGAGTGGAAAGCCATCTTCAACGCCATGGACAAACCCTGCTGCGATGGTTTTGGGGTCGGATTCGTTCGTTTCGGAGGCGTCGGGGGAACCAACCTGACGTGGCTGACCAACACCACAGGAACGTATGAACGTGACCCCGTCATGGCGCGGCTTCCCGACGGCCCCGGGGGCGGCGAACGCTATCTCGTGGGCTGGCGGATGTCCAACACCGGAGAGTTCTATCTGGCGGTGGTCTCGGGCACCGGATCGATCATCGATGGCCCCGATCCGGTGAGCGGTCACGGGATTGCGTGGGGCAACCGCGATGATTCATTTCAGAGCCGTCCCGATGGTTCGGTGAGCTGGGTTTACGGTAGCGCGAATTCATCGACGGTATCGCTCTTCACCTATCGGGCCGACGCGATCTTCGCCGATGGCTTTGAATCGGGCGGTCTATCGAGGTGGTCCGCGGCCTCGCCGTAGTCGTCATCACCAACGATTCACCTTCGCCTGAGACGCTCATAGCCGAACAATGCAACAAATGGCACCACACCACCCGCGCCGTCGCATCGCGTTTCCACTCCCCGACGCCGTAGCTGAACACACGGGAAATTCGCCACACCGGGACGTGCCGGGCTCGGCATTGTGCACCGACAACGCCTCAGCAACCGCTGCCGCCC
>CBESWV010000172.1:0-8522 GCA_965533305.1 uncultured bacterium
GACCTCCGGCGTGACAGGCCGGCGTTCTAACCAGCTGAACTACGACCCCGCACTCTCAAATCAGAGGCTTTGGTGGGAGGTGGGGGATTTGAACCCACGACCCCCTGGGTGTAAGCCAGGTGCTCTACCCCTGAGCTAACCTCCCAAACGGATTTCCGTTGGGACGGTCATACTAGATGTCAACGAGTCTTCTGTCAACCCTGGTTATTCGGGTCGAGATCTGTCGGCCGCTGGACAGACGATCACCTCGGATTCTCGGGGCAAGTCGTTCATTCTGAGCACATGAGATCTGGGTTTAGACCACGTCTGGTGCTTTACAACAGAGACGGCGATGAACTAAGCTCGCGCCATGCAGGATTCGAATCAGATCTGGGCGTTCGGGCGTTGGATTGCGCAGCGAGATCCGAGCTCGGCAAGGCTCCTTTGGACCGAAGGCGAGCTCGTTCTCGGCGTGCGCCAAGGACGGATTCACAGTGCCGTGGGGTTGGACTCCAATGAACTGGCGGCCCGTCTCGGCTGCCCGGGATCAGGCGAGGATGATCTGCTCGCCGAGGCTCGGTACCTCGGTCAATCGAAGGGCATCCCCGAAACCCGCGCCATGGGCGCAGCCAAAGAGATCCTTCAGGAGGCGCTTCACCAGTGGCTCCTGGATCCCGACCGCCAGTTCATCATTGAAGAATCGGAGCCGCCCGAGGCTGACGGCGCCACGATTTCGATCACCCATGCGATCGTCGAGTTGGTCCTTGCGGATACCGAACACAACGTATCTGCCTCGATTCTTCCCGACAGCGAGACCACGCTCCAACGTTCGAAGGACTTTCTCGAGCTCTACGCTCCGCTCCGGCTGACCGAAGAGGCGGACCTCATTGTCGCGAGCATCACCGCAAGCGCAACCGCGGCCGACATCGCTGCCGAGTCCTCGCACCAACCCGATGAGGTGGTTCGACTCGTCGCGGCTCTGGTGGCGACGGGGATCTTGGAGGCATCGGAACCGGTCATCCTCACCGATGATCTCGAGTGGCCGGGGACCGAGTTCGACGGGGAAGAACCCTCAAGGAAGAAGATTCCCGGTTGGATGATCGGCGCAGCGGCCGGGTTGCTTCTCGTTGTCGTCGTGATCATCGCCTTTGTCGTCATGCGTGGCGGCGGTGAGAATGAACCGGTGGCGGTGGGTTCCGGCGACTGGGGCGTTGTCGTCGAAATGGGCTGCGAGCCGCAGGATCTCCAGCGAATGCTGCGCAAGCGAAACCTCGAGCGCAAGGCGCTGCGCACCGTCAAGGCCGACCCGGCCGCCGGCGACACCTGCTTCCGTCTCGTCTGGGGGAGCTATCCGACGCGGGAGGGAGCCGAGGAAGCCGTGGGGGATGTTCCGGCGACCCTGGTCGAGGATGGTTTTCAACCGCATGTCATCGAGGTCACCAGCACCGACGGTGATGGTGACCTCGGGATCGAGGGTTAGCCGTGGTTGTCGACGAAAAGTCGTCCTCCTTTACTCAACCCCTGCCGACCAGGATGGCGCACCTTGCGGCCGATCAGTCGACGGGGACCCTGGTCATCGGCTCGGAGGATGCTCGCCGTGAGGTTTTCTTCGTCAATGGAGAAGTCCGGGCGGCTCGATCCAACGTCGAGGGCGAGATGCTCGGGATGTGGCTGGTCGACCGTCAGTGGATCACCGAGGATGAACGAGCCCTGACCCTTCTCGCCCAGGGTGCTGACGAGATCGGAACCCTCGGACATATCCTGGTCAAGCGGGGCTGTATCACCCAGTCCGAACTCGAGGCCGAACTCCAGGAGCTGACGCTTGAGATCATCCGCCGCGCAGCCTCGGAAACGATACCCCGATTCGGTTTCATGGGAGGCCAGGGCGATCCTCAACCGGACACCCTGCCCAACATCACGACCTCGCAGATCATCCTGACGGCGGCCCGTGAATGCCGGGATCAGGTCGCCATGTGGGACCTCCTCGGTTCCTTCGACCAGAAGGTGAGCCTCCAGTTGAGCATCGAGAGCGTACTCGGCCAACTCGAGCTCACCCCGAGCGAGGGGTTCATCCTGTCCCGTCTCGATGCCGCCAAGGATCTCTCGGCCCTCAAGCACCTCTCGACCATGCCCGAGCAGCAGGTGGTTTCCAGTCTCTATGCCCTGGTGGTGTCCGGAGTCGTCGCCATCGATGCCGCGGGTGGATCCGACGATCCGACCGTGGTTTCGGCTTCGGCTTCGGATTCGGATTCGGCTTCGGCTTCGGATTTAGATTCTCACGAGCCTCCGGTCGAGGAACCGGCCGGCGTCGAGATCGATGCCGGCATCGACGAGAGCGAGTTTGAAGAACGCTACCGGGAGGAACGCCACCGAATCATGGAGTTGGCTCAGAAAGTCACCCGGATTGATCACTATCGGGCCCTCGGTCTCAAGGTTGGCGCCGGGTCGGATCAGATCGAGAAGGCCTTCTCGGTGATCCGCAAGCGCTACTCGCCAAAACGGGTGGATGAACCCCATCTTGTCGATCAACGGGCGAACCTCTCGGCCATTGTCGATCGAGCTCGTGAGGCCTACGAACTCTTGTCCGAACCCAAAGCCCGCCGGCGCTACGACAAGGTTCTCAGCTCGGTGAAAAAAGCCCAGGCGGAGACGCTTTCGACCAAGCCCCGAACCGACCCCGCCGCTCGGAAAGCCATGGTCAAGGCAAACCTCGCGCGTGCCGATCAGCTCATCGCGACGGGAGAGACATATCTCGCCATCCAGTTGCTCGAGCAGGCGTGCTCCATGGATCCTCAACCGGAACCGCTGCTCAAACTGGCCAAGCTCCAAATGAAGAATCCGCTGTGGATCGGTCGGGCGCTCGATCGCCTGCGGATCGCCGTCGAGGTCGACCCCACCTTTGTTCAGGGTTGGATCGAGATCGCGAATTTCTGGAAGGCCCGTGGCCACACCGAGCGGCAGCGGAAAGCTCTCGAGCGGGCGGTCGGAGCCGATCCCTGGAGCGAAACGGCGGCCGAGATGTACAAAAAGCTCGTCGGAGGCCGCGAACTTGACCGGCTACTGCGGCGGGTTCGGTAGCCGGCCAGCCGCGGAGCCGCCCGGATGCCCATCCTCCTGGACGGCAACAATCTCCTTCATCGGATGCCGAAGCCTCAGCGCAGTCGATCCGCGGTTCGAAAGCAGGTGCTGGAGGTAACGCGGAACGAGACCATGTCCGTGACCGTGGTCTTTGACGGGCCGCCGCCCACCGGTGTTCCGGTTCGAGAAAGCCTGGGCAGGGCAACCGTGGTCTATGCGGGCTCGAGGACTGCGGATGACGTCATCATCGGCATGCTGCCCGATGACGCCGCCGCCAAACAGTTCTCAGTGGTCACCGATGACCGTGGTCTCGCCGATCGCGCTCGGGCGCGCGGCGCAAAGGTCCGGCGTCTCGCCGAGTGGCGGGGAAGAAGGAAACAGGTGCCGCCTCGAAGATCCTCCTTCGAGTCCAAGCTTTCGAGCCACGATGTCGCCGACTGGGAAAACTTCTTTGCCGGTGAGTCGATCGACGGTGAAGACTGAGCCTCTTGCAAAAACCACAGTTTGGGAATTTCGTGGTTTGTGGTCTTTGCGCAGGCAGGATGCCCGCGCCACAAAGAGCCGAGTTTCATTGTGGTGCGGGCGTCCCGCCCGCATAATGCCGATTCGGGTCATCAGATCCTGTTGTCCAGAATCCGATTTTTGCAAGAGGCTCAGCCCTTAGCGCTTAGCTTTCATCGCACAGGAACCGATAATGCGTCACGATCGCCTGCGATGAGGCTAACAGCTAACGGCTAATGGCTAATAGCTTCCCGAAGCAAAACGCCCCGCGTCAGCGACGCGGGGCGTGGAATCGTGCGGTTGATTTCCTCAGTCGATGTCGAAGCTGACACCCTGAGCCAGGGGCAACTCGGTGGACCAGTTGATGGTGCAGGTCTGGCGCCGCATATAGGCCTTCCAGGAGTCCGAGCCGGCCTCGCGACCACCGCCGGTTTCCTTCTCTCCGCCAAAGGCGCCGCCGATCTCGGCGCCGGAAGTGCCGATATTGACGTTGGCGATGCCGCAGTCGGAGCCTTCGTGCGACAGAAAACGCTCGGCGGAATACATGCTCGAGGTGAAGATCGCCGACGACAGCCCCTGATCGACCGCGTTGTGGACCTCGACGACCTCATCGAGGGTGTCGTAGGTCATCACGTAGAGGATCGGTGCAAAGGTCTCGTCACATGAAATGGGGATCTGACTCTTGAGCCGGACGATGGTGGGCTCGACGTAGTACCCCGGACGGTCGACCCTGTGGCCGCCGCAGACGATCTCGCCGCCCTGTTCGCGCACCTTCTCGAGAGCGTTCTCAAAGTCCTTGGTGGCGCTTTCGTTGACCAGCGGGCCCATGAGGATGCCGTCTTCGAGGGGGTCGCCGATGGTGATGCTGCCGTAGGCTTTGACCAGTTTGGCGACCACGCCGTCGGCAATGGAAGAGTGGAGGAAGAGCCGACGCAGGCTTGTGCAGCGCTGACCGGCGGTGCCCACCGCGGCAAAGAGGATCGCGCGCAGGGCGAGATCGAGATTGGCGTCGGGCTCGACGATGATGGCGTTGTTGCCACCGAGCTCGAGGATGCTGCGGCCGAATCGTTTGGCGCAGGATTCAGAGACGTGCCGGCCCATCTTCGTCGAGCCGGTGAAGGACACCAACGGGACGCGCGGGTCGTTGATCATGCGCTCGCCCACGACCGAACCCGGTCCGATGGCGACGTTGAAGACACCGGTGAGCCCGTGCCGGTTCATTACCGTGTTGCAGATGTTCTGCACCGCGACCGCGGTCAGCGGAGTGGACGACGAGGGCTTCCACACAGTGGTGTCGCCGCAGACCGCGGCCAGGGCCGCGTTCCAGGCCCAAACGGCGACCGGGAAGTTGAACGCGGATATGACGCCTACCACTCCCAGCGGGTGCCACTGCTCGTACATGCGGTGGCGGGGCCGCTCGGACGTCATGTTCGGACCGTAGAGCTGGCGAGAAAGCCCGACGGCGAAATCGCACATGTCGATCATTTCCTGAACCTCGCCGAGACCCTCCGAAAGGATCTTGCCCATCTCGAGAGAGACCAGCCGGCCCAGGGGGTCCTTGAATTTGCGCAGTTCGTTCCCGAGGTCGCGCACGACCTCGCCGCGCACGGGGGCGGGCACCATTCGCCACTCGGGGAAGTTGTCGGCAGCGGTCTGCACGACCTTCTCGTAGGCGGCTTCATCGGCCTGGACCACGGTGGCGATGGGCTCACCGGTGGTGGGGTTGACGCTGACGAGCTCGCGGCCGTCTGCGGAGGTGATCCACTCACCGGTGCAGGCGCCGGGGTTGGTTGCTTTGAGTCCGAGATCGTCGAGAATTTTCGAAACGTCGCTCATGTATTCCTCCCGCAGTCGTTTGCTGCGACGGGATTCTACTCTGAGATGGACGTTATGTGAAATCCCTCACGATTTGTCTGAGACCGGAGAAAGGAATCGGGAGAATCTACCGAGTTACGACACTCCACGACGACGTGTTACCGGACTCGAAACCGTCGACGAAAATGACATCGCTCGGGCCCTCGAGGATGATGATGTCCGAGGACGAAACCACAGTAGCTCCGGAGCGCATCTCGGCGGTGACGGTCTTGGTTCCGTTGCCATTGCTGAGCTGCCACGGCGAGCTGTTGGCGAACGGCATCCAAATCGACCACGCGCCACTCTCGTTTTGCAGTCTCATTTCGGTCCAACTGTCGTAGAGGTAGAGGGTGACATCACGGCTCTCGGTGAGGTACGCCTCGCGGTTGATGACGACGGGATAGACCGAATTGCGTTTGCCGAAGTTCTGGGTCCAGTAGCGGAGGAATGGCCCCTCGTTAAAAACGTTCGGCGTACACCCCGTCGACGTTGTGCGGCGGACGTTGCCTTGGTCTCCCGCCTGGTTGTAATAGCCGTTTCCCATTTCCCGGTAGTTGGTGGAGAGGATGTTGGCGCGGTGGCCCGAGCTCGACATCCACCCGGCCATGACCGCAGCCGGGTCAGGGTACCCCCAGGCGATGTTCTCGCCGGCGCTCGAGTAGTTGTATCCCGCGGCGACCATCCGATCCCAAGGCTGGGTGAACGTATCCGGGTCGCAGTGCATCACGAAGTTGCGGACCGCCATGTTGGTGCTGTGGGTCTCCGATGAGGTGTCGAGCAGATCAACGCGCTTGAGTGGGGCGAGCTGACCATTGGCCCAGCGCTCCTGGTTGACGAGTTCGATGAGCTGGTCCTCGATGCTCGGATCGTCGGCGTCGGGCAGTCCTTCTTTGGTCGCCTCGACGTCGCTGATGCCGATGCCCGGTGGGAAAGGCTCGTCGATGGGCCGCAACAGATCAAAAGCCGCGGTCGGGCCGCTCAGCAGCATAGCCCCGAGACAGATCGCCGAGGCTCGGATGAGAAAACAAGGCTGGCTCATGGCAAAACTCCAGTACCGGATTTTATCGCGGGAGCCGGCCATCCGACCCTTCGAAAGGAACCGGAGCCTTGTTGGTGGTGATGCGTCTCACCAATGCGGGCGGATAACGGCGGCGTCGCCCGGCTGCTACCATGTCCGCATGGAAGGCCGAATACTCATCATCGACGACGATTCCGGTGTGCGTCGCGTGCTCGATCGAATCCTCAGCGGAGCGGGATACGAGGTCGAGCAGGCGACGGATGCGTTCCAAGCCCTCGACCTGCTCGACTCGCGGCAGCCCGATGCGGCGCTGCTCGATATCCAGATGCCGGGGATGGATGGCTTTGGATTGCTCGACAACCTTTCTCGCAGGGGTCTCGAGATTCCGGTGGTGGTCCTCACCGGCCACGGTGATCAGTTCACCGCTCAGCAGTGCCTCGACGCCGGCGCCGCGGCCTATCTCACCAAACCCCCCGATCGCGCCGATCTGCTCCTCACCGTTCGTGGTGCGGTCGCCCAGGGCCGGGTGGCGAGGGAGCTCGACGGGGTGGACGAACCGCCGCCGTTGCTCGGTTCCAGTGTTGCCATGGCTCGCCTCCGCGAGGAGATTGCGCGCGCGGCGCCGACCCACGCCACGGTCCTCATCCTCGGCGAGTCGGGTACCGGCAAGGAGCTGGTGGCCCGCCGTCTCCACCACCTGTCGGGAAGGGCTCGCAAACCCTTCATCCGGGTCAACTGTGCCGCCATTCCCGAAGAACTCATCGAGTCCGAGCTCTTCGGTCACGAAAAGGGGTCCTTCACCGGCGCCCACCAACGCCAGGTGGGTAAGTTCGTCCAGGCGGATGGAGGGACCATTTTCCTCGACGAAGTCGGCGACATGAGTCTCAAGACCCAGGCCAAGGTCCTACGGGTCCTCCAGGATGGTGAAGTCGAGCCGGTGGGCGCCGAACGGCCGTTCACCGTCAATGTCCGCGTCATCGCGGCCACCAACAAGGACCTGGCGGGTGGGGTTGCCGATGGGAGCTTTCGCGAGGATCTCTTCTTCCGCCTGGCGGTTCTGGTGCTCAAGACGCCGCCGCTGCGGGAACACCCGGACGACATCATGCCCTTGGTGGAGCACCTCACCGAACAGTTCTGTACCGAGTACAGCCGCCGGCCGAAGAAGTGGAGCCCGGCTGCGCTGGCACGGCTCTCCCGCCACCCTTGGCCGGGCAACGTCCGAGAACTCAAGAATGTCGTCGAGCGGGCGGTGATTATGGAACTCGAAGATATCATCGAGGGGGTCGACCTCTTCGATGCGGGCTCGGCTGGGGACGAGCTCCAGCAACTGCTGTCGGAGCCCACCCTTCAGGAATTCCAGCGAGCCTCCGAGATCGCCTTTCTGCGCCACCACCTGACGGCAAATGGCTGGAACGTCGCCGCCACGGCGCGTGCCGTCGACACCCCCCGATCCAACCTCTACAAGAAGATGCAGGCCTATGGCATTTCAAGGGAGGACCAGTGAGCAACCCACTCAGCCTTGACGACTTCACCGCCTGCGGTTCGCATCAGCAAGGGCACTTCCTGCTCTCCTCAGGCCTCCATTCCGGTGACTACCTCCAATGCGCCCTCTATCTTGCCGAACCGAGTCGTGCGGCCCATGCAGGGGCTCTTCTCGCTGCTGCAGTTTCCGGCGCGGTCGCCGAGATCGACCTGGTGGTTTCCCCCGCCATGGGTGGGCTCATCATCGGTCACGAGACCGCCCGCGCCCTCGGTCTTCCCTTTCTCTTCACTGAGCGCGCCGATGGCGAGATGGTGCTGCGGCGTGGATTCGCGGTGGTCCCCGGCCAGCGGATCGTCATCGTCGAGGATGTGGTGACGACCGGAAAATCGACCCGCGAGGTGATCAAGATCCTCGAGGCCGACGGCGCCGTGGTGGTTGGTCTGGCCTCGATGGTCAACCGGTCAGGCAACCCGAACCCCTTCGAGCCGAAACCCTACCGAGCGCTGCTCGAGGCGAGCTTTCCGACCTGGAGCGCGGGCGAGTGCCCGCTCTGCGCCGAAGGAATGCCCACCAACAAACCCGGATCGAGACCGATCAAGAAGTCGTAGG
>CBESWV010000173.1:0-8485 GCA_965533305.1 uncultured bacterium
AGGGATCGTCAGATGTGAGACGTCACGTAGTCTGAGCCTTCTTCCATTCGGCGTGATGCTCCGTAAGGGCCCTGATCGCCTCATCGGCGGTCTCGACGCATATCGGAATCGCGAGATCATCGCGTCCGGCCAGCGGAGGTTCGGATCCGCCCATGCTGGTCTCTGCCCATTCCACGAGACCCTTCCACATTTCGCCGACGAGGATCAGGGGCACGCCATCGAGGTGCCGGACCTGAAGAAGCTGCCAGATCATGGCGGTCTCCAGCAGGGTACCGATGCCGCCGGGGGCAACGACGAAAGCGTCCGATGCGAGCACAAAGTGGTGAAGGCGCGTGAAAAAGGTCCGGTGGGTAAAGGCTTCCTCGACAAAGGGGTTGGCACCCTGCTCGAAGGGCAGATTTACCCGAATACCCACCGAACTCACCGCCTGAGAAGCGTCGCCTTCTGCCGCGCCCTGGTTGGCAGCCTGCATGAGACCCGGACCGCCGCCGGTGATGATGTCGCAGCCGAGCTCGGCAAGGGTTTTGGCGATCCTCTTCACCTCACCGTAGGCGATCGAGTCCGGCCTCAACCGGGCGGAACCAAAGATCGTTACACGGTAGCGTTCCCGCTGCGAAGCGTGCAGCCGGGTGAGGTTGTTGACCACATCCCACAGACCGGCGATGGTCTCGGATACGATCGCCTGAACACCCTCCTCATCGGCCAAACTCACCCGCTCAGTGGCGCCGGGCACGTTGTCGGATCGATTCATCCGTCTCCTCCTCGTCGAGTGTCTGAAGTCCCCCGACCCGACCTGACGATAACGCGGCAGTCGCTGGGCTCCGAGATCGGTATCGTCCCACATCTTCCGCCAGCCGATCTGATTCGCTGCGGTAGGGACTCGAAAAGGGCAGCGGGCACTCTTTGATGAGGTGACGGTAACGAAGGCGGGGTCGGCCGTGCTTTCAACTGCGGTAGATGGTCGTTGCCGTCCGACAATCCACCCTCGCTCCCAGGAAAGAGCGATGAGCGGCACATGACGATCCGCAGGTGGGAGTGACGGGTTCCGGCCGGCCGGAACCCGTCGACTCATCGATCAAAAACTTATGTTCCTCGGAGCGGCTACGGCTCGCACGGCGGCTGCACCGGGATGCGCTGCGCAGTGGACAGGGTGCCGTCCGGGACGCAGCCGAAAAAGGGCGGCTCGCCACCAAATGGGTCCTGGGTCGGATCGTAAAGCGAAAGTGAAACGTTCGTCACCTCCAGCTGGTCGCAGTCTCCGGTGATGACTATGCTGCCCGAGGCCTTCGCGAGAAACACCGGCTGTTGGCCTCCCTCGGCGAGACCGTAGTGGATCATGGTGTACTCGAAGGTCCGCCGGCCGGTTCGCACCCACGTCCCCGTTGTGCTCGACAGCGAGGTGACGGGGAAGAAACCACCCAGGGTCGGGTCCCCCCCGAGAAACTGCACGCTGATGGTTCCCGTCCAGTGTGAGGTGGACTGATACACGATCGGCGACGTCAGCCCCCAGTAGGGCGAGGTGCCGAGCCAGGCGCCATCGAGAGTGCAGACGCCGTGGCCGTGACCGTCGATGTCGGCGGCAAGCGCCGGTGCCACCATCAGTGCCGCGCAGGCAATGATCGAGAGAACCTGAATAATTTTGCCGGTTGTCATGTCTTCCTCCTATGATCGAGTTCGTTGTTGGTGATCGAGACGCTGTCCGCCCGGACGGCGGTGCCTTCGGACCTAATCGCTCACCTCCTTTCGGTCCTGATCTCAATCTCTACCCGCGCGGTTCGAAAGAAATGACGAAAATGTGCTGGAAATGTGCGGATTCCTTCGGCCACAGAATCTCATGGGAGACCTGGCACTCACCGAGTCACTTTGATGGCTGCGAGGGGCCTGAACCCGGTGAAGAGACCTGGGAAAGGTGCTAGGCACCGCTTTGCTGATTGAAGGGTGCCAGGCACCGCTTTGCTGATTTGTCAGACTGAAAAAGGAGGAATCATGCCACGTGCAGGGCGACTCTTTGAGGAGGGGAGGATCTACCACGTATTCAACCGGGTGGCTGGTGGAACGGCGGTCTTTCTAGACGATGCCCTGGCGGTTCGGTTTGTGGAGCTTCTTCGAGAGGCGATTCGCGGCATTCACCGGTCTGCCGCAGATCGCGACTCGGAGAATCTCGAATAGATCGCGGGCAACACCAGAAGCGTCAGGAGGGTGGTCGTGAACACCCCGCCGATGACCACTGTGGCGAGGGGTCGTTGGACCTCGGCGCCGACGCCGGTCGAGACGGCCATCGGGAGGAAACCCACGGCGTCGGTAATCGCGGTCGCCAGGACCGGGCGCAGCCGCTGTTTCGCGGCTATTGTCACGGCCTGAAGGTGCGGCAGGCCCTCGCGGCGGACGGTGCGGATGGCGGAAACCAGCACCTGGCCGTTCAACACGGCGATTCCGGAGAGCGCGATAAAGCCGATGGCGGCGCTGACGCTGAATGGCATGTCGCGAATCCAGAGCGACAACACCCCACCGATCACCGCGAACGGGATGGCGGTGTAGATGAGGAGGACATCCCGCACGCTTTTGAGGCTGAAATACAGGAGGACAAAGACCAGGGCCAGAGTGACCGGGATGACGATCGCAAACCTGAGCTTCGAGCGTTGGAGGTGTTCAAACTGTCCGCCCCACTCGATGACGTAACCCTCAGGGAGCCGAATCTCGTTGTTGATCCGACCCCGGGCCTCCTCGACAAATGACGCAACGTCTCGGCCGCGTACATTGCACTGGACCTTGATGAGTCGACGCCCCCACTCGCGGTTGATCGTCGCGGGGCCTTCGGTCTCCTCGATATCGGCCAGCGAGCTCAGCGGCAGAAGTGAACCTGAACGGGTGGGAACCACTGTGTTGGCGAGGGCGCTGACATCCGAACGCAGCTCATCGGGAAGCCGCACAACCAGAGGGAAGCGCCTTTGGCCCTCGATGATCTCACCGACAGGTTTAGATCCCACCGCCTCGATGAACTCCAGAACCTCGCTGCCCGGGATTCCTTGGCGGGCCAACTGATCCTGTTTGAGGCGGATCTTCAGTGTGGGTTGCCCCGTCAGCTGCTCTCCCGCGACGTCGGCGGCACCGTCGATGGTCAGGAGAACCTCCTGGAGCTCATCGCTCAAACGCCTCAGCTCGTCGAAGTCGTCACCGATGATCTTGATCCCAACATCGGAGCGGATTCCGGAGACCATCTCGTTGAGGCGCATCTCGATCGGTTGGGTGAACACCATGTTGATCGCCGGCAGATCGTCCAGCGCCTGCTCCATCACCCGCGTGAGTTGGGTCTGGGATTTCGCGCGTGTCCATTGGTCCCGTGGGTTGAGGGCGATGAAGATGTCCGTCAGCTCGATCCCCATCGGATCGGTCGCCACCTCGGCCGTTCCAATCCGACTCCAGACGTGGCGGATCTCGTCCGGGAACTCATCCAACAGGAGCCGTTCGATCCTCGTGTTGTACGCCGCGGCCTCATCGATCGAGACACCCGCGAGGCGAATCGTGTTGATGACGATGGATCCTTCGGTGAGCTTCGGGACAAATTCGCCACCCAGTCTGCTCGCGACGAAGGCGGTCGTCGCGAGCAGAACTGCCAAGACGCCATACAGCCAGCGTTGCCGGCGCAGGGTGATCGCCAACACCGCCGCGTAAGTGCGATGGAGCGCCCGAGAGACAGGGCCAACGTCTTCGCGAGAGTCGCGCGGCAGAAAGTAGTACGACAGAATCGGCGACAGGGTGATCGCGACGGCCAGTGCTCCGAGCATGGCGAAAATAAAGGTCCAGGCCATCGGTCTGAACATCTTGCCCTCGATGCCCTGGAGGGTGAGGATCGGGAGGAAGACGACCAGGATGATCCCCATTCCGAACACGACCGGCCGTACGACCTCTTTGCTGGACTCGATGATGCACCGGAGGCGCTCGGATGCCCCCAGAGGCCGGCCGAGCTTCAGCTGTTCCTCCGCCAACGAACGCATATTGCTCTCCGTCATCACAACGGAGCCGTCGACGATGATCCCGAAATCGATGGCGCCCAGGCTCAATAGGCTTGCGGCGATCGCCATCTCATACATGCCGAGAACCGCGAAGACCATCGCCAGCGGAATGGCCGAGGCAACAATCAACCCTGCGCGGAGCCTGCCGAGGAGAACGAACAGAACCGCGGTGACGAGCACCGCCCCGGCGATCAGGTTGTGGGTCACCGTGCCGAGCACCGAGCCCACCAACTCACTGCGATCGTAGACCGTGGTGAGGACGACATCGTCGGGAAGCGAGGCGCGAACGAGATCGAGACGCCGCACGAGGTTCTCGGTCACCACCTTGCTGTTCTCACCCATCAGCATGAATCCGAGGCCCAGAACGACCTCTCCATCAGCTTGTGCGGTCACCGCGCCCCTCCTGATCTCGTGACCGAGGGCGGTTTCGGCGACGTCTCGGACCCGGACGGGGGTGCCCTCGCTGGCCTTGAGGACGATGTCGCCGATCTCGCCGAGAGAGCTGACCCGACCGACCCCGTGGACGAGTAGAGATTCGCCCGATCGCACCACCTGGCCACCCCCGACGTTCTGGTTGTTCTGCTCGAGGGCGGTGGAGACCTGGCCGATCGTCAGGTCATGCTTGACCAGCAATGCAGGGTCGACGATGACGTGGTACTGCCGCTCGAACCCGCCCCAGGAGTTGATCTCGGCGACGCCGGCGACCTTTCTCAGCTCGGGTTTGACAACCCAATCATGAAGGGTGCGCAGTTCTTCGAGGGTGCGATCCGGACTGGTCGTGCTCAGGGTGTAGTGGAACACCTCGCCCAGGCCGGTCGCGATTGGTCCCAGGGTCGGGGGAGCGATTCCGGGAGGAAGACCCACGCCCGCCACCCGTTCCATTACGAGCTGCCTTGCGTCGTATACGTGGGTATGGTCATCGAAGGTGGCGACAACCTGCGCAAAGCCGAACTTTGAGATCGAACGGACGTTGACCAGTCCGGGCAGGCCGGAAATGGCCAGCTCGAGCGGCAGCGTGATCTGCTGCTCGATCTCGGCTGGATTCAAGGCCGGCGCAACGACGTTGATCTGGACCTGTACGGGTGTCGTGTCCGGGAATGCATCGACCGCGGTGTGCAGCATTCTCCACGCTCCGAGACCGGTGCACATGACAAAGAAAAGGACGACGAGCAGCCTGTTTTCAAAGACCAGGTCGATGATGCGTTTCAGCATGGTCGGTCTCCTCGTTCCTAGTCGTCGACACAGCCGGCGCCGAGCCTGGACTTCAGAAACTCGGATTTGAGAGTGAAGCTGTGGGTCACGACGATCTCGTCCTCCGGATCGATGCCGGCCGTGACCAACACACGGGTGCGATCCGTGGCGCCGAGAGAGACGCGGCGAAGCTCGAAGAGGTCGTCGGCCAGACGTGCAAACACGAAAGGCTGTTGGTCGATGTGCTGCACGGCGCCGGCCGGCAACGAGAGACCACCGGAGGCGTCGTCAACCTGGAGATGCGCCTGGCCGAACATGCCGTTTCTCAGCAGCCGGTCAGGATTGGGAACCTCGGCCCGGCCCATGACCATCCGGCTGTGCTCGTCGACGCTCGAGCCGACCCATGTCACGCGCCCGATGGCCTGCATCCCCGGGTGAGCATCAAAGGTCGCGCGGACCCTCTGACCGACGGACACCAGAGCGACCTCGTGCTCGGGGATCGAGAGCTCCAGCCACATCGACGACAGCCTGGCGATCTTGAACAGGGCGTCGCCCAGCTCGACCGCTTCGCCGGGTACGGCGTGCCGATCGACGATGGTGCCGGACAGCGGGGCGAGGATGTCGAGTTCAGAGGAGGTCGACCCGATTTCCTCGACCGCGCGAACCGCCTCGGCCGTGAGCCCGAGATTGAGAAGTCGTTGGCGCGCCATGGCGGTCTCGTTCCTTGCGATCTCGTGCTCGGCGCGCGCCTGGTCGAGTTGTTGCTGGGCGGAGACCTGCTGTTCAACAAGTCTCTCTTCGCGCGCGAGGACGATGAGCTTCAGTTCCTCGTCCGCACGGGCGGAGAGATATGAGGTCTTGGATCGGGAGACCTCCGGTGACATCAGTGTCGCCATGCGTTGGCCCCTGGACACGACCTGGCCGACATCGGACTCGACCCGCTGGAGGACCCCGTCGGCCAGAGGGGTCACCCGGGCAAAGTGGTTCTGGTCCCATGTCACCCGAGTCAGGAACGAAGTGTCGGGTGATCCACTCGCCACGATCGGCCGAGCTGTCTCGACGCCCGCCCGCGCCGCAGATCTGGTCGACTCGAAGCGGATCTTGAGGCCCGATCCCGGTTCAAGAGATGCCGCAAGTTCGGGGTGGCAGATGCCGCACTCGCTCTCCGGCAGATTGTGCTCCCCGCAGTGGAGCCCGGCGGTCACGTGCGCCTTCGCCGTCGCGGCCTCCTGCAGCTCGGGGTGGCACAGGAAGCACTCTTCCTCGTAGAGGTTGTGCTCGTTGCACCACAGGCGCTCCGGGTCCTCGAGCTCCGGGTGGCAGACGAAACAGCGGTCTTCGTAGCGGTCGTGCCCGGTGCACCAGAGTCGACCAGCCTCCCGAAGGGAGGGGTCGCAGATAAAGCACTCGGTCAACGAAAGACTGTGACGCAAACAGCGTTCTGCCTTTGCGTCGACTTGATTGTCAGCGGTTTCGAGCGCACCCTCGGACCCCGGGTCTCTGCTGCAGCCTGCGGTCGCGACGAGCAGAAAGGCGAGGCCAACGGTGGCGGCGACAAAGAGTTGATCTCTCTTCATGGGTCTTCTCCTGGGTTTTCTCGTGTAAACGAGAATCAGACACGGTCAGTTGGGCGGACGGCGACTCCGACCGGATGTCGACTGAGGTGGGAAGACCTAGGTCTGAAGGACGACCGTGGAGAGGGGTGAGAGCGAGTGCCAGTGCTGGTCCATGTGATCCCCGAAAAATGAAGGACCGGTGTTGCAGTCTCCCGCCGAATCCTGGGCGGTGAAGCGGCCATCGGCATCGGTGAGAGAAACCACGAGCAGGGGACCTCTCAATTCAATTGACGGCACACTCATCGGCCTTTCGACGCAGTCGCTGCAGGAGGGGCTCGCAGGCGTCGGCTCAGAATCGCCACTGTCACCGTGTGAAGTGTGCTCGGAACAGCAGGCGCATGGCCCCGGCCGAACGTCCATTCGGCCATCGGAGTCGGTGCAGACGAAGACTACGTCAAGCCCGACGGAGTTGCCCAGAAGGAGCAACGCCGCGAGGGCGAGAACCGCAGCGGACGTCGAGTGTCGTGGTTGCATCTTCATTGATCGCAGTTGTTTGACCGAGCACGGGCCGAGGTCGTAGGCACTCAGGGTACTACACTTCCCCCAGGATTCTGTTCCGCGTCCTCGGTTCCAGGGGCCCGGTCAGCGATTCGAGGGCTTACCGTTTGCGTGGGGGTCCGCCCATTCCGCCACCGGGGTGCGGTGGTCAGTTGTACCCCTCGAACTCCTGGCCGGGCTGGATGTTCGGATACTCAGCCATGCTCTTGGCCAGATCGGTGAGAATCGTGGTCACCGGTCCCATCACCCACGCGTGGGCATAGCCCTCGTTGCCCCACAGTTCGAAGCTCTCCTTTGGGTCCTCCTTGATGTCGAAGACCTGGGGGAAGGTGTAGCGCTGCACGATCGAGTGGGTTCCCTCAAATGTCGCGAAGTGGACCTTCATATTGCGCCATTTCACAGCGAAGACCGTATCCCCGACATAGGTGACAACATGCTCCCGATTCGATTTCGGCTGCTGACCGAGTACGAAATCACTCTGGTCGATGCCGTCGATGGGACGATCGGTGGGAATACGATTCTCCTCTCCGATCATGTTGGCGATGGTTGGATACCAGTCGAGGTCGGCAATGATCTCGTCGGTGACCACTCCGGCTTTAATCTTGTTCGGCCAGCGAATCATGGCCGGGGTGCGCATGCCGCCTTCATAGCCGGTACTCAGACCGCCCCGCCAGGGGCCGTTCGAACCGCCGACCTCGCCGGTGACGATGCCGGGAGAGGGATAGTTCGCCGCCCCGTTGTCACCGGTCAGAATCACGATCGTGTCATCGGCAATGCCTGCTGAACGGATGGCGTCGAGGATCTGTCCGACATTGTGGTCGACCTCGAGCTTGGTATCGGCATAGACTCCCGCACCCGATGCGTTGACAAAGTCGTCGTGCACCCCCCAGGGCGGGTGAAAATGAGTAAAGCCGACGTAGGTAAAGAACGGCCGGCCCTCGGCGGCGCGGGCCTCGATGAAGGCGATCGTCTTCGCCGTCGTGCGGCTGTCAAGGTTGCGCTTGGCCTCTTTGTTGTAGAGCTCGGTGGTGGTCGAGGGTTGACTCTTTTTACCCTGCCAGAGGTGGGGCACCTCGGCGACAGAGGGATCGAACTGCGGCGTGCTGGTATATGCGGCGGCGTTCGAGCCTTCATTGATGCCCCACCACTCATCGTAACCTTGGTCCG
>CBESWV010000174.1:0-8446 GCA_965533305.1 uncultured bacterium
TGCGATGTCCTTTGCGATGGTCTTTGCGATCATCGCGGTCTTTGCGTTTCAATCAATGCGCTGCAGGCAGCCGCCTTTGTTGAGCCGAAGGGCACGAAGGCATTTGAAAGTGGGACCGTCCGCCGCGACGAAAGGTCAGGCGAACGTGACGGTGATAGGATTCCCGGACGTCATTTCCAAAGGTTGGGAGCCAGGTTGGACAGAGCAGGTGAGCATGAATGTTGATGCAGTCGTCTTGTCGTCGACCTTGAACGACCATTCCAATGGGATCTCGGTTCGGGCCTCCCAAACGCCATGACCACTGCGCGAAACACCGAAACCGAGACGCCCGAGAGCCGGGCGTTCTACCAGCAACGCGTAGCGTGGCTCGGCAAGGTGCTGACCATCGTGTGGCTGGTGGGCAATGGCGCATTGACCGCGACCTACCTGGCCATGGGCTGGTGGAAAGAGCTCTTCAGCATTCGGAACGCCCTCGCCTGGCTGACGCTCCTCATTTGCTTTGCCATGTGGCGTGTCTGCCGCCGTGGAACGCGTTCACGGCGTTTTGTAACGTGGGTGGAAACCGGATCCATGATCGGTTCGTCGGCCGTCGTTGCGTTGACGGGGCACTACATCGCCGCTCAGGCGCTCGATCTCACGGCCGAGAGCGAGGGTATCGAATTGTCGACCCTCGCGCCCGAGGCCTTCACCTTGGTGGCCGACCTGACATTGGACAACGTGCTCATGGCGCTCATGCTGGGGCTTGCCTTCGCCTGCGTATTGCGTGCGGCTCTGGTGCCGAGCACGGTACGGCGCACGGTGTGGATCACGGTGTTGGCCGCGGTGCCGCTCTTCCCGTTGTATATCTTCGATCTCGTGCCGGTGGCGGCTGACCAACCGCTGCGCGAAGCCACGGGATCGTTCCACTTCATCGCATTGACGATCAGCATTGTGATCTGGTGGACGCTGCTGACCATGGTCTGCGCCGCAATCACGCGCATCATCTTCAACCTTCGGCGAGAGATTCGCTTGGCGACACAGCTTGGCCAGTACACCCTCGACGAGGAGCTCGGCGAGGGAGGCATGGGCATCGTCTACCGCGCGAGCCATGCCATGATGCGCCGGCCGACGGCCATCAAGATCATACAGTCCGAGAAGGTGGGCGAGGCCAGCTTGGCGCGCTTCGAGCGCGAGGTCCAGCAGACGGCCCGCCTCACTCACCCCAACACCATTACCATCTATGACTACGGCCGGACACCCGACGGCATTTTCTACTACGCCATGGAACTGCTCGACGGCGCCACGCTCGAGGCAGTGGTCGATCGAGATGGTCCGCAGCCCCCCGGGCGGGTGTTGCGGGTGATGGACATGGTCGCCCGGGCGCTGGAAGAAGCGCACGACATCGGGATCATCCACCGCGATGTCAAACCAGCAAATATTTTTCTCTGCCGTCAGGGGGGCAAGCTCGACATCGCCAAGGTTCTCGACTTCGGATTGGTCAAAGTCGTAGAGGAAACGCGGGACGTGAACCTGACGCGGGACGGGGAGGTGTCAGGCACTCCGCAGTATATGGCGCCCGAAGCGCTGTCGGATCCCAACGGAGTCGATGCCCGCAGCGATCTGTACGCCCTGGGCGCGGTGGGTTACTACCTGTTGACGGGCGGTCATGTCTTTTCCGGAAAAACCATCGCCGAGGTCTGCGGCCACCACCTTCACACCGAGCCGACCCCACCGTCCGAGAGGGTTGGACACGAGCTACCCGAAGAGCTCGTGGCGGTGGTGATGCAATGCCTTGCCAAAAATCCTGACGAGAGGCCACAGAGCGCAGGCGAGATCCACAAGCTGTTGTCGGCATGTCGCGGCGTCCCGACATGGACCCAGGCCGAAGCGCGGGCGAAGTGGTTGGAACACGGGGAAGCCGTGCAGACCGATCACGGTAACGACCCAACCATCGCTCTCTCAATGGCTCTGGCAGTAGATCTCGATCGCACACGATAGTCGAGCGCGTCCGTGATGATGATGGGACCCGAAACGGGTGCCGGACCTTCCGGTAGAATGACCCATCCAATCAACGTCATCGGTGGTGAAAATGAGTGATTCAACGAGATTCTGGGACAGAATGGCGGGTCGGTACTCAAAGAGTCCCGTCGCCGACGAAGCGTCGTATCAGGAGAAACTGCGGGTCACACGCACGTACCTTCAGCCGGATTCGGAGGTCTTGGAGTTCGGCTGCGGAACCGGATCGACCGCCATCAGTCATTCCCCGTATGTGAGAAACATCCATGCCATCGACATCTCATCAAAGATGCTCGAGATCGCCCAGAAGAAAGCAGACCGGGAGGGCATCGAGAACGTCACCTTTGAGAACTCGACCATCGAGGAGATCAGGGTTCCCGACGACTCTCTGGATGTTGTCTTGGGCCTGAGCATTCTCCACCTGCTCGAGAACAAGGAAGAGGCGATCGCCAAGATCCACCGAATGCTCAAACCCGGCGGTGTGTTTGTCACCAGCACGGCATGCATCGGCGACACGATGAAGTTCATCAAGATCATCGTCCCGGTGGGGAAATTCTTCCGTTTGATTCCCCTGGTCAAGGTTTTCACGACCGAGGAACTCGTCGGAAGTTTGACCGGCGCCGGGTTCACCATCGACCATCAGTGGAGTCCGGGCAAAGGCAAAGCCGTGTTCATCGTCGGGAAGAAATGACGGGCGACGCCCTTCTCAATCCACTGAGTTCGAAGCCCGCATCAAAGCCTCAACCTTGTTCGAATACCTGCTTTTTTCTTCGTCGGTCTCGGCCACCTTCTCCGCCTTGGCTGTCCACCGACGCGCCTTCTCCTCGTCGCCCTGCATGAAGTAGCACACGCCGAGGAGGAAGTAGTACTCAGGTTTGTCTTTCACCCTTCGGGTGGCATTCTTGAGGTGTTCGATCGCGGCGTCGTAGTCGCCTTCTGAAAAGGCCTTGCGGGCAAGGCTGTACCGGAGATGCGGGTTGCGCAGCCGGTGTTTGTCGACTTTTTTTCGGTAGGTCTGGAGCTTCTCCGGATCGCCGTTCCTCTCGTAGAGACTCACCAGATTGCTCATGGCCACGTCGTCTCCCTTGTTGACTCTGAGCGCCTCGAGGTAGGCCACCTCTGCATACTCGTAGTAACCGCGTTTTCGATACAGCATGCCGAGATTCGTCCATGGGGGGGAAAACTCGCCGTCACCATCGACGATGGCTCGACGGAAGAACGCGACCGCCTCGACGATCTCCCCCGTCTGCATTCGCTCGACCCCCATATTGTTGAAAAAATGTGCGATGGCACGTTTGTCGGAGATCTTTTCGACCTCGTAGGTACTCTTGAAATCACCAATGTTGAAGTCGATCGCGCGACTCCCGGACGCCCCCAACCGGACAATGACATTGACGTGCAGGTTGAGCACGAAGACATCCTTCCTCGTGGACCAGTCGGGCGGGATCTCGACCTCCTGGAAGTCGGCTTTCAATTTCGTACCTCGTGCCAGGGCAACAAAGAGCGTCGTGAAGGAAAGGCAGTTTCCCTGCTGAAGGCGGAAGGTCTCGGCTGCGATTCGCGTGTTCTCGTCGTACTCCAACTTGAAGCTGGTCGTTCCCATCATGGCGTCGATCAGTTGCTGCATCCTGAAGACATCGGTGCCGCCGGGATTCACATGGCGTCTCAGAAACGCGCGCATTTCATCGCTCAGAGCGAGCACCTCAGAGCTTTCGATCGACGTTGCAAGAGAATCGGTGGCGCCCAGGAGCTTGCCCGCGAGCACCTCCTCGGCCGTGACCGCCGTCTGCGCCCACGCGACCGGGAGTCCTCCGGTCGAAACCCCGGCGACCAGCGCCACAACAAGGGCGCCTCTGCTCAACATCGTTCACCCCTTCTCGGCTCGACGGACATCCTGATCAGGTGCAACAAGGCGATCATACCTGCCAAACGGCGATGATCGGGTTGGACGGTCTGATCTATCGCTATCTAAACATACGAGAAAGCACGGGATGAGTTGTCTATTTCACCGGATGGGTGCCAAAGGATCCGGCGATTCGGTTCGCCAAGGAACCATTGGCCGCGGGTGAGATCCCGAGCCGTGCCTATGCTAGTCTCATGCGCGCAAATGAGAATAGATCGCTTGAAAAGGAGACATCATGAATAGGAAGCTAGTTGTCGGTCTGGTGGTGGTTGTCGCACTCGGGCTGGTGCTGTCGAGCACCGCATTCGCACAGGAAAAGAAGGTCCGTCCCAGCTTGCACGCGACGGTTTCGCAGACGATCGGAGTCGACACCGTTGTCACCTTCGACTTCAGCCGGCCGGGTGTGAAGGACAGGACGATCTGGGGCGAACTCGTACCGTACGGACTGACCCCGGGAAACAAGTATTCCAAAGAGAAGCCCTTTCCCTGGAGAGCGGGCGCCAACGAGAAGACCACCATCGTCGTCAGCAACGATGTTCTCGTCAACGGGAAACCGCTTGCGGCAGGCAAGTACAGCATCCACATGATTCCCTCCGAAAAGGACTGGGTCGTCATTTTCAACACCAACAGCGAGGGTTGGGGAAGCTACGACTACGACGAGGCCCTGGATGCTCTCCGTTTGACGGTGACGCCCGTCGAGGCCCCATTCGAGGAGTGGATGCGCTTTGAATTCGACGATCTGGCCGGCACATCAGCAGTCGCATCTCTTCGATGGGAGAAGCTGAAGGTTCCGTTCACGATCGCCGTGGCCGAGTAAGGGGAACCGCCCCTCACTGATTTTTCGCACATACCGCCGCAATGGTCTGGCGCCGGCTCGGCGTACGGGTTGAAGTCGAGTTCACGACGAAAACCCGTTGCGCCGAGGAGCGTTGTCCGATGCGGCCGAATCGGACAGGGCCGAATCGGACAGGGCCGGATTGAACAGGGCCGGATTGAATAGGGCCAAATCGAATAGGGAGAAACGAGTGGACAGGTGTACTTGCATCCTCCTCATAGGAGCGCTGGCGCTGACCGCGCCGGCAACCGCGCAGCGAATACAGATGCCCAATGCCGCCGAGATACAACTGGGCCTCGAGAAACTCAACGTACTGGGCAGCGTCCTCTATCTCGCTGCCCATCCGGACGATGAGAACACGGCCGCGTTGGCCTACTTCTCTCAAGGGGAGAAGTTGCGGACCGGCTACCTGTCGCTTACCCGGGGTGACGGCGGCCAGAACCTGATCGGCTCCGAGAGGGGCGCCGAGATCGGGATCATCCGAACTCAGGAGCTGTTGGCGGCTCGCGGGATCGACGGCGCGGAGCAGTACTTCACCCGAGCGATCGATTTCGGATACTCGAAGACCCCGGAAGAGACCCTGGCGTTCTGGGGAGAAGAGGCGGTCCTGGCCGATGTGGTCTGGGTCATCCGTTCGTTTCGCCCCGACGTGATCGTCACCCGGTTCCCCATCGACAGATCGAGCGGACACGGCCACCACACGGCCTCCGCGCGGTTGGCACGCGAAGCTTTCCACGCTGCGGCCGATCCTGAGAGGTTTCCGGAGCAACTCGACCGCGTCGAACCGTGGCAGGCGAAGAGACTGTTCTGGAACGGTTGGCGACTGAGTGAGCAAGAGCAAGCGGATGCGGCCAGGGTGGATGTCGGCGAGTTCAATCCCCTGCTCGGTTCCTCGTACTCAGAGATCTCCGCCATCAGCCGTTCGATGCACAAGAGCCAGGGATTCGGGGCCGCCGGTCGGAGGGGGACCCGATACGAGTATTTCAAGCTCGTCGAAGGCTCGCCCACGGAAGAAGACCTCCTTTCGGGAATCGATACCACCTGGTCGCGCGTGCCGGGAGGCCACAGCCTGGGTATGAAGCTGTCTGCGATCTCCGCGCGCTTCGACCCTCGAGACCCGGCGGCATCCCTACCCCAACTACTCGAAGCCTATTCGGAGATGAAAAACCTGGAGCAAGAGGGTTGGATCAAGGTCAAGCAGAAGGAACTGCTCGGACTCATCCAGGCGTGTGCGGGGTTGTGGATGGAGGCTATTTCGACCGATTTTTCCGCCGCCCCCGGAGACTCGGTGACGGTCAACACGACTGTGGTCAGTCGCTCGGATCTTCCGTTCAGACTGAAGAGCGTGTCGTTTCAGGATCTCGGGTCTTTGAGCGTCGAGGATGTGGTGCTCGAGAACAACACGCCGTACACAATCGAGAGCTCGATCGGGATCCCACCCGGCTATGCCACATCTCAGCCGTTTTGGTTGAGAGACAGTCCTGAGAAGGCGCTCTTCTCGGTTTCAGATCAATCACTCATCGGCGCGGCGGAGAATACGCCATCGTTGCAGGCGAAGATCACCCTGAGCGGTCAGGGAGAGGAGCTGGAGTTCCTCGTCCCGGTGCTCTACCGCTGGACGGACAGGGTTGATGGCGAGTCCTACCGGTTGTTCGAGGTCCGCCCGAAAGTCACGGTGGAACTCGAGGGCGGGGTCAGGATATTTGCCGACACCACTCCACAGGAGGTTCGAGTCAGGGTGAAGACGAATTCTCCGGGTGTGGACGGCACGCTGCGGCTGTCGGGAGATTCGAATTGGAAGGTGGTTCCGAACAGCGTTCCCTTTTCCTTACCCGAAAAGTACGACGAGGCCGAGTTCTCCTTCCAGGTAACGCCGCCCGATGGCGCCGGTGATGCGGTCTTTGTTGCTGAGGCGGATGTCGGGGAAGGGCGATTCTCTCGTGCGCTGGTCACGATCTCGCATCCACACATCAAACGCCAGGTGTACTTCCCCGAAAGCACGATCAAGGTGGTCAAGCTCGATGTCGAACGGCGGGGCGACACGATCGGCTACATCGTGGGCTCGGGTGACGAGGTGGCCGAGGGTTTGCGCCATCTGGGCTATGACGTCACCTTGTTGAGCGATGATGATTTGGAGAGTGGAGATCTGGGTCGTTTCGATGCGATCGTGGCGGGAATCAGGGCCTACAACACCCGGGAACGGCTCGCGATCGTGCAGCCTCGATTGCTCCAGTATGTGGAGGCGGGTGGAACGCTGATCGTCCAATACAGCGTGTCCCGCGGGCTGGTGACTGAAGACATCGGACCCTATCCGTTCACCATCGGGCGAGACCGTGTGAGCGAAGAGGATGCGGAGGTCACGATCCTCGCCCCCGATCATCAGCTCCTGCAGTTTCCCAATACGATCACCCAGCGAGATTTTGACGCATGGGTGCAGGAACGAGGCCTCTATTTCGCGACCGAGTGGGATGACCGATACGAAACCGTCTTGGCGTCTCATGACGCTCAGGAACCGGACACGGCCGGCGGCCTGTTGTATGCCCGTTTCGGCGACGGCGTGTTCATCTACTCAGGGATTTCCTGGTTCCGCCAACTCCCGGCGGGTGTGCCGGGAGCCTATCGGCTCTTTGCGAATTTGATTTCGTCGGGGAAAGCGAATGCAGACTGAGACCAACGACATCGTGAGGGAAGACGAGGGTAAACCCCCGCTGGTCTCCTCCTGGAGGCGTCTCTACGCACTCGTGCTGGTGAACCTGGTCGTGCTCATCGCCGTCTTCTACGCCTTCACGAAAGCCTTCGAATGAGAACCCGAGATCAGCAGATCTCGGTAGCCGACCTACCTTCGCTTTCGCCGCTTGTTCGCGATTTCCACTTTGCCTTTGACGAGGTGAGTGAGTTCTTCAACGGCGACTTCCGTGATTTCGCAGTCTATGAACGACAGATCGAACGATTGAAAACCCGCAAGTATGCCCGTGGGCGTTTGACTGAGATTCTGAAGGAGCAGAACAAGGCCAGCGGCTGTGGCCCCCGGACTCTGCAGAACATCGACGCTCTGGCGAGAGACGATGCGTATGCGGTCGTCACCGGTCAGCAGGTCGGGTTGTTCTCCGGCGCCCTCTACACGATCTACAAAGCCCTGACCGCAATCAAGCTTGCCGAAGACCTCAGTCAGCGGGCAGCGGTGCCCGTCGTGCCGATCTTCTGGCTGGCCACGGATGATCACGATTTCGCCGAGATCAACCACGTCGATCTCCTGGATCAAGCGGGTCAGCTGCGGCGCATTTCCTACGACGACCGTCCATCCGAGACCCGGGTACCGGTGGGTGGATTGAAGTTTTCGACCGAGATCGAAGCCTGTGTCGACGCGCTGGATGAGATGACGCCGCCGTCGGAGTTCAAGCCGGAGATTCTGTCACTGCTGAAGGAGGCATATCAGCCCGAGCGCACCTTTGCGGAGGCGTTCTCCATCTGGGTGACGCATCTCTTCAGCTCACACGGCCTGGTGCTCATCGATCCGAGTCATCCTGATCTCATCGCCATGGCACAAGAGCCGCTCGAGAGGGAGATCAGCGAAGGATCACCCTTGAGCCGGTGTGCCATGCAGGCTTCCGAGCGGCTGATCGAAAAGAACTACACACCCCAGGTTCAGCAGCAGGATGGAAAGCTCAACCTGTTTCTGGCGGAGCACGAGCGCCAACCGATTCACATCGAAG
>CBESWV010000175.1:0-8249 GCA_965533305.1 uncultured bacterium
CACAATCCCGAGTTCACCATGCTCGAATGGTACCGCCCGGGTTGGGACCACCACCAGCTGATGGACGAGGTCGGCGAGTTGCTCTCCACGGTTATTGACATCCCCTCCCATCGCGATGGAAAGACCGAGAAGCTCACCTACTCCGAAGCGTTTCAGCGCCACGCGGGCATCGATCCGCACGCCGCCAAGACCGGGGAACTCGCCGCTCGTGCCCACGAGCTCCTTGGCGACACGATTCCGGATCTCGGCGATGACCGCGACTCATGGCTCGAACTGCTGCTGAGCCACATTGTCGAACCCCAACTCGGACGGATCGGCCCGACCTTTGTCTACGACTTCCCGGCATCACAGGCGGCCCTGGCCAAAATTCGGCCGGGAGACCCACCCGTCGCCGAGAGATTCGAAGCCTGGGTCGAGGGCATCGAACTCGCCAACGGTTACCACGAGCTCACTGATCCTGCCGAACAGCGACATCGATTCGAGACCGATCTTGACGCCCGTCGCGCTCGAGGCCTCGCCGATGTTCCCGTGGACCACCACCTGTTGGCCGCCATGGAACACGGCCTGCCGGACTGCGCCGGTGTCGCCATAGGGGTCGACCGGATGGTCATGCTCGCCGCCGGCGCTGAGCGCATCCAAGATGTGATTGCGTTTCCCATCGATCGGGCCTGACCCCTCGTCCGAGTCCGAGCCCGCGTCCGTGCCCGCGTCCGTGCCCGCGTCCGTGCCCGTTTCCGTTTCCGTTTCCGTTTCCGTTTCCGATGAGTGTTCGCTATCGGTATCGCTATCGAATACGGGCAGCATCAGCGGCTCCATCGTTCGAACCCGCTCAGATCGACGCCCTGAGCGGTTTAGCCTTGCGGTGCTGCGATGTCATCGCTTCCTTCGCCCCTTCGCAACTCAAACCGCTGCCGGGAATCCCAGGCCTCCCAGAACCGATATATCCTATGGATCGACCGCCGACCCAAGGAGAGAATGCATGAATGCCCGAACAGTTTTCGGAACCGTGATCGCTCTGACATTGCTTGCGGCCCTCGCCACCGCCGCCTATTCGCCCGGTCGCGAGTTCACAGGCACCGCCGTGGTCAACACGACCGAGGGCACCCGGAGCATGCCTTTGACCCTCGTTGCAAACCGCTACGCGTCCGAGGACGAGGTGAAACAACTCGCCGAAGTCCTTGCCTCGGGCGGCCAAAGCTCGTTGCTCGGCGCCATCCGCTATCGGAACGACGGTCAGCTCAATCTCGGCGCCGAGGTTCGACCGATCTCGCTGGTTTTCGCCGAGGAGACCAGAGACGGCTATCGGATCCTCTTTCTCACCGCTCGAAGAATCGATGTCAGCGAGAAACAGCTCGGGCAGGAGTCTCTCGAGTACCCATTCGGCATAGCTGAGATCGAGATCGACAGCTTTTCCGGACGGGGCGAAGGCTCCCTCCACGTCGCCGCCGCCCTCGAAATCGACTCGAGCGGCAATGTCGAGATCATCGACTACGACGGTCAGGACGGGTACTTTCGGGACCTCCGCAAGGTGAGGTGATCCGGGTCGCGACGACCAACCGGCGAAGGCTCCAATCTCGATCCCTCTTGACCGAGGATTCTCGAGAGAACTACAGTGGGAAGATGAAAGTCTCTACAAGCTGGGTGCTGTGGATTCTCATCGCGCTTCCGTGCTCGGCTCTCAATGAGGATTTCATGATCGGGGTCTCCACCGACCGGCGAGTCTACCAACTCGGCGAGACGGTCGAGATCACTGGAACGGTGACCAATGGCGCGGTCGAAGAGCAATACCTCAAATATGACGGGAACCCCTGCTCTTCATACTCCGTGTGGGTCGAGGACTCGCAGGGCGAGATCGTGGCGCGGGAGAATCGCATCTGCACGTGGGAATGGAACGACGGGCAACACATCGAACCCTTCACGAGCATCCCCGTGACGTCGAATCCGTGGCATCAGAACATCGGCGATTACGGACCAAATGAACCACCACCGCACTCCGATCACGTGGGCCCCGGCACCTATCGTGTCGTTCTGGACTACCATCTGAAGGATCCCGCCGCATCCCGACCATTCGTGATCTGCGACGGTGTGTGCCCCGAGCCCCGAAGTCTGGTGATTCCGGCCGCCGGCAACAACCCAGGGCTGCACGGAACCTCATGGTCCACCGATCTCGCGTTCCAGGGCCTCGGTGGAGGCGACACGATCGTCGCCGTCAGCATGCTCGAACATGGACCAGCCGGAGCGCGCGCTCAACCGGTGGAAATCGTCGTACCGGACCTCGGGACGCTCCACTTCACAAACGTCCTGGAAACCCTGTTCGGCCACCAGGGTCAGGCTGCGCTCTTCCTCGAAATCAAGGGGGGAGATCTCCACGTCTCCAGCCGCACCATCAACACATCGAATACGGGCACCTACGCCCAGGCGGTGCCGGCGGTTTCGGCCGGCACCGGGAGATCCGCGATCCTGGTGCCCGGCCTCCGGCACGGGGATGGAATCTGGAGAACCAACCTCGGCATCATCAACCTGCATCCATGGGAGCTCGATGTCGATGTCGTCGTGAATACGGGCACCGGCTCGGCCATCCCCATCGGGCCCATCACGCTCGGACCGTACGAGTATCGCCAGATCAACGGCATCTTTCGCGACCTCGTCGACCCGCAGCAGGAACTCTTGACCGCAAGCGTCTGGATCGTTGATTCCCGACACTATCTCCATTCCAGATTCCTGGCCTATGGCTCGGTGATCGACAACCGGACCGGAGATGCGATCTTTGTGCAGGGCGAGCCCGCACGCCACGAGGAAAACCTCTACTGACCTGCCCCACCGTTTGCGTTCCCCACGGCGCCCGCACATCGTGGTCGCGAGCCCTCTGAAACCAGTTATCATGCTTCAAGGAGGCGCCATGACTGACGCAAAGAAGACCGACTCGAAGATCGAACGCCGCGATGTCATCAAGCTCGGCACGGCGGCGGCCGCGGGCTTTGTCGCCAAGAGCGTGATGGGCGGCGAGGCAAAACAGATGCCCGGACTGCCTAACAACCCGCTGACGCCGAATGCCATGCCGACCCGCAACCTCGGCAAGACCGGCTACCAGGTCGGAATCTTCAGTCTCGGTGGCCAGTCGGCGTTGGAGAAGGCCGACAACTTCGATGTTGCAATTCCTCTCATTGAACGGGCGCTGGACCTCGGCATCAACTATGTCGACACCTCGGCGCGCTACGGAGGGGTCGAGGATCGCTGGTCGGAGCAGTACTTCGGCGAGGTCATGAAGACCCGCCGGTCCGAGGCCTATCTCGCGACCAAGAGCCACGACCGCACCCGCGACGGTTCGTGGAAGCTTCTCGAGCGATCCCTCGAACTGCTCAAGACCGACCACATCGATCTGTGGCAGATGCACGCCCTGTCGCGGATGGAGCAGGTCGAGGAGTCCTTTGCCAAGGGCGGCGCCATCGAGGCCTTTGTCGAGGCCCGCGATCAGGGCATCGTCCGCAACCTGGGGATTTCCGGCCACGCCGATCCCGATGTCCTCATCGCCGCCATCGAGCGCTTCGATTTCGACTGCGTTCTGCTGGCCGTCAACGCCGCCGACCCCCACCACCTCAGCTTCAAGGAGAAGCTCCTGCCGCTGGCGGTGGAGAAGGAGATGGGCATCATCGGGATGAAGATTCCCTCGCGCGGGCTACTTCTCAAATCATGGAAAGCGCCGGAGGATCCCGAGGCGCGTCATGCCGGAACCGTGCCGGGCACACTCGATATGACCGAGGCCATGCGCTATGTCCTCACGCTGCCGGTGAGCACGGTCATCGTCGGCTGCGACGACATTCCGCAGCTCGAGGAGAACATCAAGATCGCGCGCACTTTCAACCCCATGAACGAGCAGCAGCTCGCCCAACTCGAGGAAAGAGCCGAACCGGTCCACAAACAGGCGCTCTTCTACCGCACCTGGAAGGCGTGACCAATCGGAGATCGACCGGGCAGGAAAACCACAAAAGCACGGAGGCGCAGAGTCGATCTTGCTGAGGCGGCGCACCCTCGGTCAATCGATACGTGGGACTCGAACGGTACGCATTTGAAACACGAAGGGCACAAAGGACCACAAAGACGGCCATCGCGAAGCCATCACATTGAGTGAGTCGGTACCGCGTGCGTGATTGGTGGCGGAAACCCGCACCACCCCAAGCTCGTTGAGGGCCCTGAAGGGCAGGCTAGAAGCCCGCCCCACAATTGCCCACATGACGGCGTGGGCTGAGCCTGGACCCGGCTTCAGAGTCCCGTCAACGGTATGCTCGCCAATATTCGAGTCTGACGGCCTTCAAACAACAAACGGGGCCCGACTCAAGGGTGATAACGATGTCTTTGTGAAGTCCTTTGTGGCTTTGTGTCTTCGTGGTTGCGACGGTTCCGACCCGCACATCTATCGAACGGGTATACTCGCTCCACCATGATCCTGATTCTCATCGTCGTGTTCTCGGCACTCTTTGTCGTAACGCATCTGCTGATGTCGCACGGCGCCATTCGCGAAAACCTCGTCGCCAAGCTCGGGCAATGGCCCTTCCGCGGCGTCTACTCGGTGGTCTCCTTTCTCACCCTCGGACCGGCGGCAGTCCTGTGGTGGCAGAACCGCCATCTCGGCCCTGTCTTGTGGGAGTTCAATCCATGGGTCGAGCGCGGCATCGCGCTCGTTCTCATGCTGGTCGCCGTCGAGTTCCTCGCCTTGATGTTGGCCGATCCAAGTCCTGCGAGCATGCTGCCGGGCAGCAAGGGACCCCGCGGGATCCTGCGCGTGACCCGACACCCGATGAACATGGGTTTGGCACTCTTCGGACTGGCGCATCTACTCGCCAACGGCACCGTCGGTGATGTCGCCTTCTTCGGCTCGTTCTTCGTACTCGGCGTCGTGGGGCCGTTCCAGATGGACGCGCGACTCAAGAAAACACGCGGCGAGGCCTATGTCGAATTCTGCCGCCAGACCTCGGTCATTCCGTTTGTCGCCATCGCTCGCGGAAGAACAAAGTTCCGGGCCGACGAAATTTCGTTCCCGCTCTTCCTGATCGGGGCGATCGTCTATGTGATCCTTGTGGTCTTCCACGGCAAGTTTTTCGGTTCCGGTATTTTCTGATTGCCGAGACCTGAGCGAGCGCCTATCCTGATCCGGTGACTACTGCAGCTGCTCTCATCATCGGCGACGAGATCCTGTCCGGCAAAGTCCGCGACGCCAACACCCAGTGCATCATCGATCTCATGCGCGATATCGGGGTTGATCTCCGACGCATCGTCACCATGGGCGACGAGGAGGACGAGATCGCCGCAGAGGTCCGCTTCTGCTCCGAACACTTCGACGCGGTCATCACCTCCGGAGGTGTCGGTCCGACGCACGATGACCGCACCGTCGCCGCAGTGGCGCGCGCCTTCGGCGTCGGGATCGAACGGAGCCCAGATCTCGAGCAGATGATCCGCACTTGGTGGAGCGACCGTTTCAACGAGGGCGCCCTGCGGATGGCCGATGTCCCCTCGGGCAGCACTCTGCTCTACTCTTCCGACGGCAACATGCCGCTGGTGGTGTGCCGCAACGTCTATCTTCTGCCCGGGATCCCGCGGCTCTTCCACGCCAAGATCGGCGCCCTGCGCGAGGTCCTTCACGGCGAGAGTCATGCCAGCGCAAACCTCTATCTGACCTCGGACGAGAGCGCGGTCGCCCACACCCTCAGCGATGTCGACGCCGCCTTCCCAGAGGTCAAGATCGGGTCCTACCCGCGCCACGATGCATCCGAGGACCACCAGGTCTGGATCACCGTAGAGGCGGCCACAACTGACGAAGTCGGCCACGCCGTCGATCGCCTCCTCGAACTCCTGCCCAAAGACGAGGTCGTCCGAGTCGATCGAGGCTAGCTCACCCTCGGTGAGAATGGGACCGTCGCAACCACAAAGACGCGAAAATGCAAAAAACTTCACCAAGGCATCACAGTCTTGTCTCAAGTCAGACAGCTTGATTGCTTCGGGGTTTTTTTGACTACCGTGGGATCGATTCTCTCTCCGGAAAGACTCTGAAGCTGGGCCAAGGCCCAGCCTACAGTTCCGCGAGGCCGATTGTGGGGTAGGCATCTTGCCTGCCCTTCAGAGCTGCCGATGGACTCTGTGCCTCTGTGGTTCATCCTCCGGTCGGCTATGATCTACCGAGCATGAACAAACCAGAGATTGACGGCCAGACCGCGGAGTGGCTCTCGTTGGTGGAACGCGTTCGTTCGGACCCTTCGATCGGCTTTGACGAGCAGTGGGCTCGGTTCCTCGAGCTCAGCGACGCTCGAGACCGTTCGCTCGGACCACTTCCGACGTGGGTGCCCTCCGCTGATCGGATAGCGGCTTCAAACATCGGCCGGCTTATGGCTGATCTCGCATTTGATGCCTACGACGAGCTCTACCGGTGGTCAGTCGAGCGCCGCGCCGAATTCTGGCAGGCCGTCATTGACCGCCTCGGCATCGCCTTTGATCACCCTCCGACACAGATTCTCGACCTGCAGAACGGCCCAACCAACCCGAACTGGCTTCCCGGCGCCCGCCTCAACATCACCGACTCGTGCTTCCAACCCGATGACTGCGTCATCGCCATCGTCCAGGGTTCAGAGGGCGCCGAGACCGACACCTATGTCACCTACGGCGAACTCGAGATCCTGGTCAACCGGGTCGCCAACGGACTCGCCGGGATTGGTTTCGCACCCGGCGCCCGGATCGCTCTCTACATGCCCATGACCATCGAATGTGTTGCCGCATACCTCGGCATCATCCGCGCCGGCTGCGCGGTCATCTCCATCGCCGACAGCTTTGCCCCACAGGAGGTCCAACGCCGGCTCGAGATCGCCGAAGCCGACGGCATCATCACCGTCGACACCTTTCACCGTGGCGGACGGACGATCGCTCTGTATGACAAGATCTGCAAAGCAGCCGCGCCACGGGCAATTGTGATCACCGATGGCGAAGCCACCTCACCGCTTCTCCGCCGGGGCGATCTCTACTGGAGTGATTTTCTCAGCGGTGCCACTACATTCGAGTCGGTCATCGCCGATCCCGACGCGCTCACAAACGTGCTCTTCTCGTCAGGCACCACCGGTGACCCAAAGGCCATCCCCTGGACCCACCTGACACCCATCAAATGCGGCATGGATGGTCGCTTCCACCAAGACATCGGGCCTGGCAGCGTCGTCTGTTGGCCGACCAACATCGGCTGGATGATGGGTCCGTGGCTCATCTACGGCACCCTCCTCAACCAAGGCTGTATCGCGCTTTACGAGGGTCTCCCGAGCGGTCCTGATTTTGCCCGATTCATCGAACGCGCGGGGGTCAGCATGCTCGGCGTGGTGCCGTCACTGGTTCGCACATGGCGGGAGTCCGGCGCCTGCGCTGACGCCGACTGGTCCCGGATCGAGACCTTCAGCTCCACCGGCGAACCATCGAATCGCCACGACTACCTCTGGTTGACCAGCCTGACGACCCACCGGGCACCGGTCATCGAGTACTGCGGCGGCACCGAGATCGGCGGCGGCTATGTCACCGGCACCGTGGCGCAGGCGGCATCGCCCTCGGCATTCACGACCCCGGCTCTCGGACTCGACCTGGTGATCCTCGATGACGCCGGCGAGCTTGTGGAAGATGGCGAGGAAGGCGAGGTCTTCCTCGTACCTCCCTCCATCGGCCTGTCCCAGAGGCTTCTCAACCGTGACCACGAGAAGGTCTACCACGATGATTGCCCAAACGGTCCCGGAGATGAAATCCTCCGCCGCCACGGCGACCAGCTCGCCCGGCTCTCCGGTGGCTTCTACCGCGCCCAGGGGCGCGCAGACGACACCATGAATCTCGGCGGAATCAAGGTCTCATCGCTTGAGTTGGAGCGGGTGATCGACCACCACCCGGCGGTCTCGGAATCGGCGGCCGTGGCGGTACAGCCGGGGGGCGAGGGGGCCGAGCAACTCGTGGTCTTCGCCATCGCCGCGATCGACACAGACTCCAAGGAGCTCCTCATCGACCTCCGACAGCGCGTTGCGACCGAGCTCAACCCGCTCTTCAAGATCCGGGATCTTGTGCTCGTCGATTCACTCCCCCGCACGGCATCCAACAAACTCATGCGCCGAACGCTGCGATCGCAATACAAGGGCTGATTGCACCCTCTCCCGCCTCCGCGCACCTGTGAGTATCATCATGCGATCTGGACCTCCCCCGGTTTTGTGGACAGGAAGAGAAGCCACAATACTGGTAAGGGA
>CBESWV010000176.1:0-8233 GCA_965533305.1 uncultured bacterium
AACTGTGAGTTAGCGTCCGCGAACCTCGAGAGCATCCAACCGTTTGACGATGGGCTCGATCTCATTGCTGATCAACGGGTTGAGCTTTCGTGCTTCGTCGAGACGCCGCCGAGCCTGTCGTGAAAGATCTCGGCGCCGGGTGGGGTCGGCCTCGGCCTCGATGGCGAGGAGACCGCCGTCCGTAAGGAACGCCGCGGAGAGACCGGGATTCCGGGCGAGGGCCTCGCGGATGTGTTTCCGGCCCTCGTCGATATCGGCCGATACCGATCGCCCGGATTCCAGTTCCCACTCGGCCCGCCACCGGTGGACCTCGGCGGCGCTCTGATAGGCGACCGAATTCTCCGGGTTGACCTCCACGGCACGGGTCGCCGCACGATCGGCGGCTCGGAAACGTCCCTCGGGGCTCCGTCTATTGGCCATGGCCCAACGGGCAGCGATGACCTCCGCCGCAACCTGTTCCGGGTAGGCGAAGGAAATCCGGGGGTTGAGCTCGAGGGAGCGCGAGAGATCGGATCGGGCGGCCTCGACGGCATCCATGGGGTCACGGCCGGCCTCGAGTTCGACCAGGGCCAGAGTCCGCCATGCCAGACCGCGGTTGGCGAAGGCGTAGTGGTAGTTCGGATTCCGGTTGACGGCCTGATCGAATGAGGCGATGGCCGCTGCGAGGGTTTTAAACGGCGGCAGGCCCGTCCGGTGTTCGTAGTATGCGAGCCGCCATCGTGCGATTCCGGCGTTGTTGTAGGCATTGGCATAGCCGGGCTCGAGTTCGATGGCTCGCTCGTAGGCCGCGAGTGCCCGCTCCAGGGACGGACGCGGGTCCCGCCCGATGCTCATCTCGTATTTGGCGGTCCGCTCCCACGCATAGCCGAGTTCGTCGTAGGAAAGGACCGATGAAGCATCGAGCTCGACCGCGGTCTGCAGAGAGTCGACTCCACGAAGCAGATCCGGTTGCGGGTCACGGCCTTGTCCTTGATGGTGCTGTGCGGCCACGATCAGCGCCCCTCCCAGGGTGCTGTGGGCCACCGCACTCTCCGGGTCGATGGCGATCGCGCGCTCGGCGGAGGCGACGGCGTCCTCGAGATAGGGCACGGGATCATCGCCGCGATCTTGGGCCTGGTCGGCCCTCTGCCAATAGAGTCGAGCGAGGCGTTCATGGACATCGGCCCGGGTCGGATCGATGGCAACCGCCCGGTCACAAGATTCGACGGCTCGGTCGAAGGCGTCGTGGGCGGTGACGCCGCGGCGACCCTTGAGTTCCATCACCATGGTCCAACGACCGCAGTCGCCTTCATTGATGCTCGGGTCGGAGCGGGCGATATCGGCGGCTTCTTCGTAGGCGGCGCCGGCTCTTTCGAAGGCGAGCAGGGCTCCGTCATAGTCGCCCTCCAACGCGAGTTCGGTGCCCATTTCCAGGTAGATGTCCCCACCGAGCTTCTTGGCTTCATAGAGCCACTCCGCCTCGGCGTAGGCATCCTCGGCCTTGGCCAGTGCGTTGCTGAGGTCGCCCTCGTAGAACGCGATGAGTCCTTCAACATAGGCGGGCGCCTCGAGGCGCAGCCCGGAGGATGACCGGAGGTGTTCGAGGGCCTGGTCCCTCAGCGAGCTTTCGATCTGAAGCACCCGCGCATCGCGGAGTTCCGGGTCGGGGTACCGACGTGCGAGGCGGAGTTCACGTTCGTAGAGTTGGCCGAGAACGAGACCCAGCGAATAAGAGACTCCGGGCGAGTCATAGCCCTCTTTGACCGCCGCCCTCAGGTGCTGCTCGGCGTCATCGAGATTCTGCAGTGTGAGGTGACCGCGACCGAGAGCGTAGTGACCTGGACCGGTGGCAATCTCCCCGACGATCGACATCTCTTTTTCGATCGCAACCATCCTCTCGAGGATGGACTGGCGCTCGAGCGATCTGTCGTGCAAGGGCATCATGGCCGCGACCCGGGCCATTCCCTCGATCTCCTTGGCCTGCTCGACAAAGTGCTGTGCGATAGCGGCTCTTTGTCGTCCCTCGATCTCGGCGCGGATGCTGAGCACAACCAGGATTGCCATGACCGTTACGGCGGCGACCCCCACCGCGGTAAGAACCTTGTGCTTGCGGATCTTCTTGCCTACCTTGTAGAACAGGCTGGAGCGCCGGGCCTGGATGGGCTCACCCGAAAGATAGCGCCGGAGGTCCTCGGCGACTTCTCGAGCTGTGGCGTAGCGGCGATCGGGCTCCTTTTCGAGACATTTGAGGATGATGGTTTCAAGATCCGACGGCACATCGGCGTTGAGCCGGTGAGGCGGCTCGGGGTCGCGTTCGGTGACGCCGGTGATGATTTCCGGGTATCCGCCTTCATAGGGTGAGTGCCCGGTCACGAACCAATAGAGGGTGGCGCCGATCCCGTAAACATCGGTTCGCCAGTCGAGCTTGCTGGTTTCACCCCGGATCTGTTCCGGAGCGCAGAAGGCCGGAGTCCCGAGGACCATCCCCGTGACCGTGAGATCGTGGCTGTCGACATCGCGGGCGATGCCGAAATCAACCACAAAGGGCCTCCAACCCTCGTCGGGCTGGTGTTCGACCAGGATGTTCCCGGGTTTGACATCACGGTGGATCAGTCCGGCCAGATGGGCCGCGTGCAGGGCGTCGGCCGCGGACTGCATGATCTGCACCTTCTGACGCAGTGAAAGGAGATCGGTGATCTGTTTGAGGGATCCTCCCGCGACGTACTGCATGGCGATGTAGGAGTGGCCTTCGATTTCGCCGACCTCGTACACGGGGCAGACGTTGTCGTGGTCGATGCGCGCCTGCGCCTGGGCCTCCCGGGTGAATCGTTCCACCAGATCAGGGTCGTCACGACGGAGGAACTTGAGCGCGACATAGCGACCGAGTCGAGGGTCCTTTGCCTTGTAGACATCACCCATCCCACCGCGGCCGATGAACTCCTCGATCTCGTACCGATCCCAGTCGGTGACCGGAAACCGTTCAAACGGGTCGGTGTTCGGGGTCGGGGATTGAATTCGGCTGATCCGGTCGGATGTGGTGTCATCGACAACGATCTCATTCGCGAGTGACTGCTCCTCGGCTTCACGGGCAAGGCGGACCAGGGTGTCGTCGTCGATGAGGTCGGATTTCAGAAAACCCCGCAGCGTCGGGTCCTGGAGACCACCCTCCGCGAGCTGTTCCCTCATTTCGGACAAGGTCGACTCTGCCTCGTCAGAGGCAAGGAAACCCTGATTGACGGCCAATCTCACCACTCGCTCGGCAATATTCGCGAACGGTGTTTTACGGCCGTCGGGGCTGTTGGGTCTCTGGCTCATGGCTCGGACCGATGATACAGGGGCCGCGGGTCTGCGGTGCGTCAATTCGAAGTTGGTCGTTGGACGGCGATCACTCCGGAGTCTCGACCAGGGTGGCGTGGACGATGTAGTCGAGGCTCGGGAAGTCCTTCCGCAGATAGGAGGCGCCCTCTCGTGCGACCCTCGCCTGGTCCGGGCCGCGTCCCCGGGGCGTGCCTTCGCCGTACCCGTCGTAGATGGAGTCCATCACATCCATTCCCGAGATGACCTTGCCGAATGGGGCAAAGGTTCCATGGTCCTTGAGATAGCTGTTGTCGCCGAAATTGATAAAGAACTGGGTGGTGCGTGCATTGGGGGCACCCGGTTGGGCAAAGGTGACCATTCCTCGAGTATTGGCCTGAAGGATCGGATCGTCGTCGATCTTCGCCCGCGACCAGGCGGCGGAGACCTTTGGATCCGGGTTGAATCCACCCTGTGCCATGAATCCCCGGATCACCCGGTAGAACGCGACGTCGTCGAAATAGCCGATCTTGACCAAATTGTAGAACCGATCGACGCCGTTGGGCGCCCACGATCGGTTGACCAGGATGACAACATCGCCTTTGGTGGTTTCGAGCTTGACCCTGAAGGCATCGGGCGCCTTCTCGGCGGCAAGTGTCGGGTCGAGGAGGGCAGGGTTGGATGGTTTCTCGACGGCGGCTGCAGACGCATCAGATGTTGCGGACTGAGCCTTCTCGTCGGCGAATGCGGTGGGTGAGAGGGCGAGCATGACTGCCGCCACGCTGATGGCGACTGCGAGTGATGTGCTGATTTTCATGACCGTGCTCCTTTACGGGTTGGTGGAACGACGACGGGGAAGACATCGCCCGCGCCGTGGATTCGATGAAGAGATACTACAACGGGGTTTGGAGTATGGAAAAGAGTGGAACCGAAATCGTCGGCGCCGTTCGGCCGTTTGTGGCGCGGGCGGCCCTCCCGCGAAAAGACCACGGACCACGAATTTCCCAATGCTGTGGTTGTTGCAAGAGACTCACCTTGTAACTATGAGACAATGTCTCGGTGACCTCACCAATACCCGGCCGGCGCGATATTCAGCTGCAAACTCGCGTCCTCCTCGTCGAGGACGACCCTGATCTGCGGACGGCTCTGAGCCAGATTTTCGACACCGCGGAGATGGCTGTCGTAGCTGCTCCTGATGGTGCCGAAGCGCTGAAGTACCTCGATGCCGAACCCTTCGCCTTCGACGCCGTCGTCACCGATCGGATCATGCCCAAGGTTGACGGGATGGAGTTGCTTCGGACCATCAAGGCCCGCCGGGAAATGGCCTTGCTGCCGGTCATCATGCTGACGGTGGCGGCGGAACCGCACCAGATGGTGGAGGGACTCGACGCCGGTGCCTATGCATACCTCCCGAAACCGGTTGATGCAGAGATTCTGGTATCCATGATTCGTTCTGCCGCGGCCGACTGGCGGCATGTTCAGGAACTCAATCACCACATACGCTCGGACGCCGACACCATGACTCTGGCCCGGCGGGCACGCTTCGAATATCGCTCTCCTGATCAGGCCATGGGTCTCGGCTCCATCCTTGCTAAGACCTGCCCGGATCCGGATCGGGTGGTCATGGGTCTGTCCGAGTTGCTGGTCAACGCCATTGAGCACGGCAACCTCGAAATCGGATACGACGAGAAGAGCCGGCTTCTGCAAAAGCAGAACTGGCAGGACGAGATCGAACGAAGGCTCGCTCTCCCGGACTACTTCAATCGCAGGGCCGTCGTCGACGTGGAGCGGAAAGCTGATTGTCTGGTCTTCACCATCCGCGATCAGGGCTCCGGTTTCGATCCGGAGGAGTATCTCGAGATCGATCCCAAACGGGTCTTCGACGCCCACGGCCGCGGCATCGCCATGGCGCGGTTGCTCAGCTTCGACGATCTCAGATACGAGGACGGAGGTCGCTGCGCCATCGCCACGGTGAAGCTCGTCGAAGCTGAGTAGGTATTAGGTATTAGGTTTTAGGTATTAGGCATCGCACAACCGTCGCATACCCAAAAACTTCCAAGACGCAAAGAAATCATCAAGGCATCGCTCGAACCCACATTCAGAGACTTTTTGGCGTCGATCGCGCTGACACGAAGTTGTAGAACCTTCGAGTACGTGCCGCCAACTCTCAAATATTGATGTCTTGGTGATCGCTTCGTGTATTCGAGTCGTCGTGTTTGAGATGCTGCGATGGGTTAATACCTAAAACCTAATACCTTGCGATATCAGCAGATCCTCGGCAAGTCGATCCCCGAGAGCATATCGAGTGGTCTGGTGCTGCCGACCTCGGTCTCCATGACGACCGGGATCCGACCATCGGTCGAGCCCTCTACCCGGGCGAAAACCGCCGCGTCGCGACCATCAGGGTGTCGGCGGAATGCCGCGAGAGCGCGCTCGGCCTGATCGCTCGGGACCCAGGCGAGAACCCGACCTTCGCAGGCGAGTCCGAGGATCTCGAGACCGAGGACTTCACACACCGCCCGAACCTGGGGCCTGACCGGGATGGCGGTCTCTGTGAGGATGATCTGTTTGCCGGACCGTTCGGCCACTTCGTTGCAGACCGTGAGGACACCGCCCCGGGTCGGGTCGTGCATTGAGTGGATATCGATCCCGGCTTCGAAGACCGACTCGATGAGGGCGTTGAGAGGTGCGCAGCAGGACTTGAGATCGCCGGTGGCGAGACCGTGGCGGGTGGCCATGATCGTCGCGCCGTGGTCGCCCAACGGGCCGGAGGCGATGACCACATCGCCGTCCTGGATACGGCTGTCGGAAATTTCTCGCCCCGGCGGCACGACACCGAGACCGGCGGTGACCGCGTAGATCCGGTCACCTTTGCCGCGGGGTACGACCTTGGTGTCGCCGGCGACGATTTGGATTCCCGCCTCGGAGGCGGCCCGGGCGGTGCCCGCTGTGCAGGTTGAAATCAATTCCCCGTCAGCGCCCTCTTCGAGGATGAGAGCCCAGGTGAGCCACAACGGTCGCGCCCCGGCCACGGCAAGATCGTTGACGGTGCCGCAGACGCTGAGGTAACCCAGATCGCCGCCGGGGAAAACCGGCGGGTCGACGACAAAACCGTCGGTGGTGAGCGCCGGTCGTCCCGGGGGAAGCTCGGGCAGAATGGCGGCGTCGCTCAGGCTCGCCAGAATCGGGTTGTCGAGGGCGGGAAGGAAGGTGCCGGCCACGAGCTCGTGGGTCAAGCGTCCCCCGGATCCGTGACCGAGGAGGAGGCGATCGGGCGTTTTCTTTTTCATGTCGTTGTTCCGGTCAAGCGTTCGTGGCGATACCAAGCTGCGCATGTGCCCTCGGACGAGACCATGCAGGCGCCCACGGGTGTCGCGGGTTCGCAGGCGGTGCCGAAGAGCGAGCACTCGGGCGGGTCGATGACCCCGCGAAGCACATCGCCGCAGGCACACCCGACGGGTTCATGGGGAGGGGGCAGTTCGACTTCGATGAGGGACGCGTCGCGGTGGGCAAACTCAGGTCGGAGGCCGAGCCCCGAGGCAGGTATTCCGCCGAACCCCCGCCAGTTCGTGGTGATGGGCTCGAAGAATCGCTCAACGATTTTTGCGGCAACCCGGTTCCCGTGCGGAGAGACCACACGGCTGTAGAGATTCGTGATTTCGGCGGAGCCGTTCTGGACCTGCCGGAGGAGGTCCGCGACACCTCGCATGACATCGGCGGGGGCGAAGCCGACCACGGTGCCGGGCACCGAGTAGTCCTCGGCAAGGAATCGGAAGCACTCCCAGCCCGTGAGGACCGAAACATGACCCGGCAGTAGGAATCCGTCGACCTTGAGCTCCTGGTCTTCGACGAGAGCCCGCATGGGTGGGGGCATGACCTTGTTGCCCGGAAGGATCAGGAAGTTGCCGATATCGTCGGCCTCGGCTTCGGCGAGAGCTGCGGCGATGGTGGGGGCTGTGGTCTCGAAGCCGACCGCCAGGAAGATCACCCGCTGATCCGGATTGTCGCGCGCCACCTGCAGCGCATCTCGGGGCGAGTACACGATCTCGATCGGCTGACCCTCGGCATGTGCCTGTTCGAGGCTCGACAGGCTCGACGGCACGCGCATGAGATCGCCGAAAGTACAGACGGTGGTCTTGTCGAGATCAGCGAGGGCGAGGGCTCGGTCGAGATAGTCAACCGGGGTGACGCAGACCGGACAGCCCGGCCCGGAGATGAGTCGAACACCGGGTGGCAGCATCTGGCGGAGTCCGGCTGCGGCGACCGCATGGGTGTGGGTGCCGCAGACCTCCATGAGGGTGACCTTGCGGCCGACCGTTTCGGACACTCCCTCGATCTCTCGAATCAGTGCTGCGATGGCCTTGGGGTTGCGGAGTTCCTGCGCCTCGCTCACAGATCCACCATGTTGTCGGCATATTCCCGGAGCAGTTCGAGGGTTTGCGCGGCTTCCTCGGCGTTGACAGAACCGATGGCGTAGCCCGCGTGAATCAGGACGTGTTCACCGACTTCAGCCTCCGGCAGAAGCATCAGAGAGATCGTCCGCTGGATCCCGTCAAGTTCGACGACGCCTTCAAACTCCGTACGCTCTTTCAGAACCATCGGGATGGCAAGACACATGGGGAGCCCCCAGAAAATTGAAATTCACCACGTTCCGAATCGCCGTACAGGCCGGAACGTTTCAAGCCTAAGGATACACGCAACAAATTATGAATTTTGAATTTTGAATTTTGAATTTCCATCGCTCCATCGCTCCATCGGACCATCGCGGGCATCACGGTTGGTTCTAGAGACTGACGTGATGGATTGTAGGGGCGGGCGTCCCGCCTGCCCATCAGAGATCCTCGATCAGGTTTTTCCCCGTACGATAGTCAAATGTCGCTCGAGTTAGAGGTCCGAAATTCATAACTCATAACTCATAATTCATAATCAATTCAATTTCCAACGCACCATCGCGGGCATC
>CBESWV010000177.1:0-8196 GCA_965533305.1 uncultured bacterium
ACCCGTGGACCGGGCCCAGTCAGGATGCGGCGGTCCAAGACCTGGAAATCCGGGTTGCCGATCTGATCTCGGCGCGCGGCGTCGCTCTTCCGGGGGTCAGGGATGCCATCGAGCGTCTGCGTGACGCAGGGCTGCGACTCGCCCTCGCGTCGTCCTCCTCACATGATCTGATTCGCGTCGTTCTGGAGGCTCTGGGGATGGAAGACACCTTTGAGGTTCGGTGCAGCGGCGGCGACGAGCTGCGAGGCAAACCGGACCCGGCGGTCTATCTGACCACCGTGCGACGTCTGGGTCTGCCGGCCGGGGAGAGTCTCGCCTTCGAAGACTCCGTGGCGGGTGTCCAGGCCGCCCACGCCGCCGGGCTATATGTGGTCGCGGTCCCGGCCGCCGCGGATTTTCACGATCCGCGGTTCGACATCGCGGATCTCAAGCTTCGTTCGTTGGCGGATTTTACGGCCTCGGACCTCGACTGAGAGAAAAAGCGATCCGGCCTCGATGGCCGGATCGCCCCATTGAAGATCGTGCCGGGCGATTCGCCCCCTGCAGTCAGTTCGTCCTCGCGCAGCTCCCGCTGCCCTGGCCAGCTCCCGTTCCCCTGCCTCGGCCGGAACCGTTGCCCTTGCCCCGGCCGCTGTCGCAGGCGGCAAGCACATCACCGTACTCGTCATAGACGATGCCGCGTTCGTGATCGGAGGCGATGATCTCGTCCACTTCGTCCTGGCGGAGATACTGGGCGGAATAGAGATCGAATCCGTTCATCTCAAGGCTCCGGGAGAACGCACGCATGTGATTCCGGGAGCCCTTGACCAGGTTGTAGCCGACAAAGGCGATGTCAAGATTGTCGTTCTCGGTGATCATCTCCTTGATATCCGCGATGTCGAGGTCCTCGATGGTGGCGCCGACCAGGAGCGCCTGCTCGAGGGAGGTCTCACCCGAGTTGACCAGGGTGAAGAAGAGCGCCTGAAGCTCGGGGTTGGTGAACACGCCGATGGTGTCGTCGGCAACCGGGTCGGTGACGCCGTTACGATCCAACAAAAGGGCGACCATGTCCATGTGGCGCTGCTCGGCGCGGGCGATATTCGAAAAGACCGGAATGTCCCAGCTCAGGGCCAAGGTGGCATAGACGTCGCGGGCGAGCTTCTCTTCCTCGCGGAGAAAAGTGATGGCGTCGAGCTCGGTCTGTGAAAGAGCTTCGACCGGCAGAGACTCGAGGTGCTCGATCGAGAGACCGGAGCACGGCTGACCTGCGTTGCCGTTGTTGCCGCCGTTGCCGTTGTTGCCGCCGTTACCGTTGTTACCACCACCGCGGTTCTGGGCGAAGGCGACTGGGCTGAAAGCAGTCAGGGCCAGTGCGAGAACCAGGGTGGGAATGACGAATCGTTTCATGATGAACCTCCGTTTTTCTCTGGTGCCTATCCGGCACTCGATTTACCAGTTTGCAACTCGTGTGCCAACATTGCTCAATCGGCTCAACCTGTTTTATTTCAGCATTTAGATATATCTGAGGCTACGGGAAGGCCGGCAGCCTGCAGGTCCTGCACCTGCAGCAGATGCAGGACCTGCAGGATCTGCAGCCTATTGGATGCCGTATTGCTTCAACCGGTTATAGAGAGTTCGGATCGAAACCCCGAGGAGCTTGGCCGCCCGCTCCCGGTGTCCGTCGCACCGTCTGAGGGCGTCGAGGATGGCCTGGCGTTCCCTCTCCTCGAGCGACAGGGGCGCCATCCAGGATTCGGTCCGGGCTTCCGGGTTCGTCGCGAGGGCCGGCTCGAGAATCGGCAGGTCGTCGGCGTTGATCGTGGTCCCGGTGGAGACGATCAGGGACCGTTCGAGCACATTTCTCAGCTCGCGGACGTTTCCGGGCCACGACGATGCTTCGAGCGCGGCCATCGCGTCGTCGGACAGTTCCTTTGGTTGGAGGCCGAGACGACTCGCGGTGGATTCGACCAGGATCGGCGTCAGCAGGGCGATGTCGGTTGGGCGATCACGGAGCGGAGGGATCTCGACCGCGACCACATTCAGGCGAAAGTAGAGATCGGAACGAAAACGCCCGCGTCGGACCAGTTCGTCAAGATCGCGATTGGTGGCCGCCACCAATCGAATATCGAGGGCGATGGAAGTGGTGCCGCCGACCCGCTCGATGGTCCGCTCCTCGATGGCGCGAAGGAGTTTGGCTTGGATCTCCTCCGAGAGCTCTCCGACCTCGTCGAGGAAGAGTGTGCCGCCGTCGGCGGTCTCGAAGCGGCCCTTGCGGCGCTTCTCGGCGCCGGTGAACGACCCTTTCTCGTGCCCGAAGAGCTCGCTTTCTGCCAGAGACTGGGGCAGGGCGGCGCAATTGACCGCGATGAACGCTTCCCCGCTTCTCTTCGACTGGCCGTGGACCCGCCGGGCGAGCAGTTCCTTACCGGTGCCGGACTCGCCGGTGAGGAGGATGGTGGCGTTGGTGGCGGCGGCGCGATCAACCATCGAGAGGATCTCCAGAACCCGGGGATCCCGAGTAAGAAAGGCCCCGCTCGCCGGTTGGGCCTGGATTCGATCACCCAGCACCCTGCGGACGAGCCGGCGCAGAGCCGCCGGGCTCTCGAGTGGTTTGGTGAGGTAGTCGGCGACGCCCGACTGCATCGCCTCCACGGCCTGAGCGATGGTTCCGTACGCGGTCATGACAACGACCTCGGGTGGATGGGCGGACGAGCGCACCCTTCGAGCGAGTTCGACCCCGTTGATCCCCGGCATCCTCTGGTCGGTCAGGACCAGATCGATCCTCCTGTCGGAGAGGATCTCGAGGGCAGCTTCCGCGCTGTCGGTCTCGAGCACGTGGTATCCCTCCGACCCGATGATCTCCACCACGAGCCCGCGGAAGGCGTGGTCATCGTCGACGACAAGGATAGTGGCAGTCATGGAACGTCCGGCGAAGTGGGTAGACGCAGCAGAGCCTCGCAACCTCCACCGGGCAAAGCCCTGAGCTGCAATGAACCCCGATTGACCTCGGCGAGGGCTCTCGCGATGGGGAGTCCAAGACCGGTCCCGTCGGCTCGCGAGGTCTGGTACGGTTCGAAATGGATCTCCGGGTCGTCACCGGGGCCCGGTCCGCCATCCCGGATGGCGAGGCGAAGCCCCTCGTCATCACACTGAGCATCAACCACAACGACCGTGCCTTCGGGGCTGAAAAAGACCGCGTTGGCCAGAAGGTTGTCAAGAATTTCGACAAGGTGTTCAGTATCGACGAAGGCTCTGGCGTTCTCAGGCACCGCCACCTCGATCGCGGGATACCGGTCGGCGACTTCCTCTGTGATCTCGGCGACCCTCACGAACCGGGGCTCCGGAACCGGTGGTCGGGCGAAGTCGAGAAGTCGACCGAGCAGGCGGTTCATCCGATCGGCCTGGGTGATCACGGTTTCAATCCGAGGACGGAGATCTTTGTTGTCGCAGAGTTCGACCATGAGCTGACTCGTGCCCTTGATGGTGGCGAGGGGCGTCCGGAGCTGATGGGCGAGTCCGGCTCCGGCTCGAGCCAGGGCTTCGATCCGCCGGCGTTCCGACGCTTCACGGATCATCCTGCGCTGACGATCGAGATGCCGTCCGGCGAGGAATGCGAGCCACACCAGGGCGATGCCGGCCAGGATGACCGTGGGCAGCAGGAGACGCGCCGCGAGCGGCAGGGTGTTCGCCGTCGGGCCGAGGTGCAATTGCAATTCGAAGCGTCCCTGTCCTCCCCCGCGCGGACCGGGCGGACCGAGAGCCTGCCGGCGCGGCCGGGAGTCGCCGCCGCCCTGCCGGCCGAGAAAGAGATCGACCGATCTCACACGCGCTGTCGTGTCGGGTTCTCCGGCCGACGCCACCGTCGCCCCGGCGTTGTCAATGAGCGAGATGCCGATTACCTCCGGACCGACGTCGGCGAGCAATTCGGAGAGAACTTCGTCGGCATCGCCGATGCCCGAGTCGCGGAGCCAGGTCTCGGCCGAATGGGCCAGACCGAGCAGCCGTCCCTCGAGGACGAGCTCGTGACGCTCAGTCATGGCGTGATGGCTGAGGGTGGCAAGGGCGATCATCAACGCCGCCACCGCCGTTGCGGCGAGGGGCAGTCCGATCCTCCAGAGTGATCCGTCACGGGTGCGAGTCATGGATGAAGTCTACCGCGGTCCGAACTCAGAGAACCCGCCTGGCCACCGGGCCTCGCCACCTCGTGACGACTCCTGGTGAGAAGTGCGGGTCAGAGGAGATCGCCGGCGAAGCGTCCCGCGTTCCTCACAAAGATCGTGGTCTTGAACCCCTCGGCGAGCTTCTCGAGGCGCTTGGCATAATGCACCTCGTCACCGAACGACGGCATCATGAGACCGAGGAATACGACATCGGCCTTGGCACTGCGTTCATGGAGGATCTCGGCGACATCGCGATCCGCATCGGGTTCGTAGAGGACCTCGGTATCGGCCTCGATACGGTTCTCGGCAAGGAGCTCTGCCAACCCCGAGTGCTGGCTGTCTCGTTCGGCTTCACTGCGGGCGATGGAGCGCACCGTCAGCCGGGCATTGTTCCACTCGGGATTGAGCCGCAACAGGTGGGCGAGGAGCAGCATTAGATCGCCGTTGTTCTGCAGACCACCCCACCACAGATCGATGCGCTTCTCCTGGCCGGGTTCGTGGGCCCAGTTGAGGCGGCAAATGATCGTGCTTTTTCCGGCGTTGGCCAGCGCGCGCATGAGTCGAAGCTGAGAGGCGAGCCTTTCGCTCTCCTTGGACCAACCGAAGATCACCGTGTTGGCGCTCAGCTCGCCGACTCCGGTGGCCTGGGCGATGCCGAGCACTCCGGTCTCGAAATCCGGCACCACGTGAGCCTCGCAGAAGGCGGTGACCCCGGCCTCGTCGACCTCGGTCTCCATTTCGGCCTGAATTCGGTCGATCTCGATACTCCCGTCTTGAAGATCGCCGGTCACGAGCCGGCAGGCGGTGATGATGCCGCGATCCTGGTTGAACCAGCTGGCCAGACGCACCAGATTGATTCTCTTACCGGCATCACCGGCGAAGAGCAGAATGTGCGGCCGCCAGTTGCGTGGGTCGGTGCGGTTTTCTCGCAGCTTGAGCAGCGCGAACCGGGCGACGGAGATCCACATTCCGGCGCGGACATCACCCCACTCGCGGCGCATGACCCGGCGTTGGAGGTAAAAATAGAGACTGAGTTCGAGAACGATGGCCGCAACACAGGCCAATGGGCTGATCAGGAACATGACGGCGATGGCGCCGATGGAACCGAGCAGGGAGACCCACCACGGGACTTTGATGGTTGGTCGGAATGATGGGTCCCCGACGAGGTTCTCGAGGCCGGCGGCGAGATTGATCGTCACATAGAGGGTCAGGAAGAGGATGGTGACGAACTGAGCGACGGCGTTGAGCCCACCCAGGGCCACCGCGGCCAGGGCGATGGCGCCGGCGACCCAGGTGGCGATGGTCGGCTGGCCGGTGGATGAGGTCCGTGACAGGAAGGCGGGGGCGAGGCCGTCCCGAGAAAGTGACTGGAGGACTCGCGGGCCGCCGAGGGCGCTGCCGAAGGCCGATGAGAGGATCGCGCCCCAGACCCCCGGAAAGACCAACCATGCCCCGAGGACGGCGATCTTGACCCAGATGATGCCGGGTTCGGCCAGTTCTTCGGGAGAGACCCTGGCGGTGAAGGCGAGCAGCACCGGGATAGTGAGATAGACCAGAGCGCCGGTCATGACTGCCAGCAGCGTGCCCCTGGGAATCGACTTGCGGGAATCGCGGAGGTCGCCGGACATCCCGATCCCGGCGGTGAAGCCGGTGACGGCGGGGAAGAAGACCGCGAAGACATACCAGAAACCGGCCGGCGCCGTGCGGTAGGTGGGAGCCATTTCGGGCGTGCCCATGGCGCCGGTGGCGACTCCGGCTGCGAGGGCGATGATGGAGAGCCCGACCGCGATCATGATGGGGACCTGAAGCTTGAGAGCGACCTCGGCGCTGCGGCCGGAGATGCCGATGATGACCACGATCAGACCGGCGGTGAGAAGCTGCGACGTCACCGCTGGGATCGGGCCCCACGACGCGGGCCAAAAGGCCAGGATCGACTCTGCCAGACCAAAACAGTAGAAGGTGATGCTCAGCGTCCGGCACAAGAAGAGCGGGATCCCGATGGCGCCACCGAGCTCGAGACCGAGGCTGCGCGAGATCATGTAGTACTCGCCGCCGACCCCGACCCGCATGTTGGTTGCCACCGCCGACGCGCTCAGCGCGGTGATGGCGGTGATCGAGGTGGCAAGCAGGACGATGGCCAGCGTCAGAGGCAGACCGACGTTGCCCACCACCCAGCCGAAGCGGAGGTACATGATGAGCCCGAGGATGGTCAGCACGCTCGGGGTATAGACTCCGAGGAAAGTGCCGAACTTCCGGGTTGGTTCTGTTGCGGTCGCGCTGCCGTTCACGCCGCCATGCCCTCCATTCTTGCGCCGCTTTTCCTCCTCTCTACGCTACCTCACAATTGGGAGATCGTGCAAACAGAACGGGCGGCCGCGGCAGACGCCGCGACCGCCCATCGACATCCATCCTCGGAATGTTTCCGGGTTGTGTGCAGCGCATGGACATGCGCGCATTGAGAAATCCAGTGGTGGTTCCTACCGGATCAGAGCGCCAACCACGTCGGACCACCGCCCGGTGAAGGCGACGTCAAAGCCATCGGAGAAGATCAGGCTGACGTTACCCTCGTAGGCTCCGGCATCGGGGGCGCCGCCGAGGAAACGGATCCCACCGCGGACATCGCCGGCGCCGAGGCCGCCGGGCGGAGCGGGAACTCCGGCATCCTCCGCGATCGAGCCCACCTCGACCCGGAAGTCGAGATCCTGCCAATCGACAAACTCGGGGTTGACGCCGATGAGATTGGCGGTCTGGGTGATCGTGCCCGAGTTGACGCTGAGGTCAAGGCCACCGTTTATGGCGCTGATGCTGTTGCTGAGATACATGTCCGCCGTTCCCGCGGCGGAGCGATTGAGGCGAATGCCGTCGTTGCCGTTTGCTGCCACCGTGAGATTGGTGAGATACGCCGTCGATTGATCGGAGGCGCTTACATAAAGACCATCCGACCCTCCGTCGGCAACGATGGAGTCCGAGATTGATACGACGCTGTCGCCATGGGCGAGAATGATGACCTGGTGGTAAACGCCTCCGATGCTGGAGGTGTTGCTGAATACACGGGTCCGTTCCACGGTGAGCTGTGCAGATCCGGCGGTGCCTCCTCTGAGGCCAGCGCCCGAAACCGAGATCGGGATCGTACTCGAGACGATGTTGTCCTCGATCACGCAGTCGGCGATGCTGCCGTTGGCGTTGTCGGTGAGGGAAAGGTCGATTCCGGCGCCGCCGACCTGAGTCTCCGACGTGGCGGTGTTGTCGTGGATCGAGGATCGGATGACGGAGAACTCCGAGGACACCGCAGCGTCGATTGTCATCCCGGCTCCGAAGGACTCGGCCCCGGCAACTGTGCCGGTGGAGAAATTGCCGTCAATCTCGCATCCGTCGATGTCAAGACGGGTGGTGTCCGTGAGGGACGCGCTGAGGCCGCCACCCATCACCGTACCGGTGCCGCTCGCGGTGTTGTTCGAGATCCGGAGATTGTCCAGCCGTACGCTGCAGTCGTTGGTCGGGTTGATCTGGATCCCGGCGCCACGGGCTGATGCGCCGTTTCTGATGCTCAGATCCGACAAAAACAGGGACCCGCCCGCCATGGCGACATCGATGACCCGGCCGGAAGTCCAGCCCGAGATGACGGTGTCGGCCGGGTTGCCGCTCTGGTTGATGAATGACGCGTCCCACCCCCCCGAGATCCAGATGTTGCCGGTGGTCCAGGAAGCGGGGAGTGAGAAGTGCTCCAAGGTCGTCACCCCGGCCTCGATCTTGATCCAGTTGTTGACGTGCGGCGCGGCCAGCAGATCGGTGAGGGCCGCCGAGACGGTGGCGTACTGGCCGTCGGGACCAACCCTGAAGATCTGTGCCTGGGCGGTGCAGAGAGTTGGGGCGAGGGTGGCGATGATACCGACGAGGAGGGCCAGGGGCAGCAACGAGCGAATGTTCATTTTTCTTCCGTGTTAGATCAGGCCGGCCCGCATGGCCTTGGACACGGCTTCGGACTTGGAGTGGACGTGGAGTTTGTCGTAGATCGAGCGGACGTAGTTGCGCACGGTATTGACGCTGACACCGAGTT
>CBESWV010000178.1:0-8169 GCA_965533305.1 uncultured bacterium
GTGAGGAGGGTCGGAAGACCTCAGTGTCCAATTCTCGAATTTTGCATGAGGCTGAAGACACAAAAGGAAAACGGGCGGCTGCGGCCGCCCGTTGTGAGGGGGAGAAGGGGTTGTTTGAGAAGTCAGTCGTTTTGGGGGTTGAGGGACTCGTCGACGCAGTGGGCGCGAAGCTCTTGCTCGCTGGCGCCGCTGAAGTCACGATCTGCCGGGCAGAGGTAGGTCGAGCCGGATTCGGATTTGACCCAGTTGATTCCAAGATTGATCTTCCGTGCGCGCATTTCCTCGTTCATGTTGTCCTCCTGCTGGTTCGTGGCAAGCGTCTGGGTTGGGATCGGTGCCGGTCCGTGTTTGGCATCGGCCGTTGCCGTTTGCCGCGATCTCAAGGGATAAGGAAACTGTGAGTAGTTCTATTCCAGGTTTTATCTAGAATTTTTTTACACGATTCAACACAAGTGCTGCGGTAGAAAAAGGGCCCTCCGCAGTGGAGGGCCCGAGGGGCGCATCCGGACAATCCGAATGCAGGGGGACAGATTTTCAGCCGGCCGGAAGCATGACGGTGTCGATCACGTGGATGATGCCGTTGGAGGTCTCGATGTCGGTCGCGGTGACGGTAGCGTTGTCGATCATTACCGAGCCGCCGGCGACCTTGATGTCGACATCGGAACCCTGCGCTGTGGTGGCGCTCGTGAGGGTGACGACCTGCGAAGCGGTCACCTTGCCGGGCACGACGTGGTAGAGAAGGATCTCACGCAGCTGATCGGGGTTGGCGAGAAGCGCCTCGATGGTGCCCTCGGGGAGCTTGGCGAAGGCTTCGTCGGTGGGCGCGAAGACCGTGTACGGGCCTTCACCAGCGAGGGTGTCGACGAGATCGGCGGCCTGAACGGCGGCCACGAGGGTGTTGAACGAGCCGGCCGAAACCGCGGTCTCGACGATGTTGTTCGAAGCGGTTGCGGCATGGCTTCCACAGCTCCCGGCAAAGGCGGGGGCGGCGGCAAAGGCGAGTAGGATTCCAAGGACTGCGGTGCGCTTCATGATGACCTCCAGGGTCTTGATTGAGATGGCCGTTCGCCGGCCTCGTCAAGGTAAAGCCGAGAGCTCTATCTTGTATTCCAGGTTTAATCTAAAAAATGAGCAGACAGCCATGATTGCGCGGGCGGGGCGTCCGATCCAACGAGAGGGATCTCAAGGAAACGAGGGCGAATTGTGGTGGCGGGCGTCGCGCCCTAGGACCCGTCGAAGAGCTCCCGAAGCCGCGCACTCCGAAAAGCGAAGATCTTTTCGATGTCACGTGCCACCCCGAAGCGGTTGGCAATGGCGCCGCCCCACACCGCGTAGTCGACCTCGTCGATCACGTTGGTCCCGTTCTCACGCTCCTCGAACCGGTGCTCGTGGTGCCACAGACGATAGGGCCCGCGGAGCTGTCTGTCGATGAATCGGTGGGGCGGTTCCCAGGCTGCGATCTCGGAGGTCCACCGCAACGGAATCCCGCGCCACGCCAACCGATAGTCGATCGTCGTGCCTACGATCATCGGGATGGGCTCGGGAGTGACGACATCGAATCTGAGCCAGGGGGGTGTCAGCTCTTCGAGGTTGCGCGCGTCGGCAAAGAACGAAAACACCTCGTCGAGCGGCCGCGGCAGCCACTGCTCCGAGCGATAGCTGAAAATCTTCATGCGTCGATCCCCTTTTCGGCGAGGGCGGCGACACGCCGGACCATGCCGGAGAACATGATGCGGTGAACTGGGTAGAGCAGATTCCAATAGAGCTGGCCGCCGAGACCGATGGGTTCGAAGATGGCGGTCTGCACCAGGCGGGTGCCGTCACCCTCGGGCAGGGCTTCAAACTGGAGCCATGCGCGGCCCGGCACCTTCATCTCGGCGCGGAGACGCAGCAACCCCGGTGGGTCGACCTGTTCCACACGCCAGAAATCGAGGGCGTCGCCGGGCTCGAGATCGGTGGGATGGCGACGGCCGCGTCGGAGACCTGGTCCGCCCACCAGTCGGTCGAGCGCGCCCCGGAACGCCCATGCCCAGTTCCAGAAGAGCCAACCGCGATCACCGCCGAGGGACGAGTATGCCGCAAAGGTCGCTTCAGGATTCGCTTTGGTCAACCTGGTACGGGTTTCGCGGATCAGCCCCTGACTCTGACTGAGCTCGAAGGCCGGGGCGCTGCCGAGAGCCGAGCTCCACCTGGTCGAGACCGCGTTCGCCTCGGTCTGTTCCAGAGCTCGCTCCACCGCCCGTCGATAGTCGAGGGGATCGATCTCCGGGAAATCCTCCCTGGCTCTGGAGCTGTCGGCGACGACCGGATGGACAACCCCTTCGATGAGCGGGACCGCAAGACGGTTGGGGATCGGCGTCACAAGACCGACCCACAGCGCCGCCAGTCCGGGCGCGAGAACCGGCACCGGGACGATCACCCGCCGGAGACCGCGAACATCGGCGAAGACCTCCATCATCGCCTTGAAAGTCATGGCCGTTGTGCCGACGTTGTAGACCCCGGTTGAGCCCCGCTCGAGCGCTAAGAGGAGGTACTCGAGAATGTCCCGGACCGCGATCGGTTGGACATCGTTGAGGATCCACTTGGGCGCCACCATGGCCGGCAGCCGCTCGGTGAGATAGCGGACCATCTCGAACGACGCCGATCCGGAGCCGATCACCGGGCCTGCGCGGAACTCGAGGGTGGGGAGACCGTCGCGGAGGATCTCTCCGACCTCGGCGCGGCTCGAGAGATGATCCGAAACGTCGTCCGCCTCGGGCAGCAGCCCGCCGAGGTAGATCACACGCTTGACCCTTGAAGCCGCACGGACGAAGTTGTGGGCGGCCTGGCGGTCCCGCTTGGCAAAGCCCTTGCCGCTGTCCATCAGATGGATGAGGTAGTAGGCGGCGTCGATGTCTTCGACCACCGGACCCAGGGTCGCGGGATCTTCGATGTCGCCACGAACCACCTCGACTCGCGCGGCCCATGGTTTGCCGGCGATCCGAGCCGGGTCGCGGACCATGACCCGCACCTGGTGTCCGCGGTCGAGCAGGAGCGGCACGAGCCGTCCGCCGATATAGCCGGTGGCGCCGGTGACGAGAACTCTCATGTCGTTCCTCCGTGTGGTGCGTACCTCTTGAGATAGGCCCTGACCGGGAGCTTGCGGGCCGTGTTGGCGCTTGACATGTAGCGGACCTTACCAAAGATGGGCCGCTCTGGGCCCCAAGCCCGGTCATGCCTGCCCAGCACCCAGAAGATCCCGGTCTCCGAGTTCGGATCGCGGCCGTCGAGGGCGTACCGATCGTTGAGCTCGGTCATGATCTCGAGGGCCTCGAGCGGATGGTTGGTCCACTCGAGGATCTTCTTGCCCCAGAGCATCCGGAGATAGTTGTGGATGGCGCCCTCACGCACGAGCTGGGTCTGGGCCGCGTTCCACAGATCGTCGTGGGTCGAAGCGGACTCGAGCTCTTCGATGGAGTAGAGGTGTTCGCGAGGATCGCTTGCGTGGAGTTCCAGCGTCGTGCGGGCCCAATCGGGCAGCGATCCCCACTGGTCGTGGTCATCCCGGTGGTGGCAGAACTGGAAGCCCAGCTCGCGCCAGGTCAGAAGCTGATCGAGAAAGGCCTCCGCCGACTCCCCCACGCCCCACCACCCGGCCCGGCGGCCGTTGTTCGGCGGCACCACGTCTTCCGCCGACCACCGCTCGCGGCGCATGACCTCGAGGAAGACCTCGTGCGCGGACACATGACCGAAATGGAGATAGGGCGAAAGACCGCTGCCGCTGCCGTCATCGGGCCGGTTTCGCTTGTCAACGTAGTCTCCCAAAATTTCATCAAGGAATGAGCCCAGGCGGCGCCGCGCCTCGGGCTCGCCGCCGCGGATCGCGGTCGCGCCGATCGTGTGATCGATGGGCAGCGCCGACAACGCCGGTCTGTCGCCCTCGAGTAGAGAGCGGCTCGCTCGGGGCCAGCGGTCAACCACGTTCTCGGGGATCCCGAGGGCGGGAGGCAGCGGCTCAGCGAGCGGGTTCTCCAGAGGAATCCCACCGAGGTGGAAATGAAGGTGTTTCTGGATCCACCGGCGGAAGGCGTACGCAGTGGCGAACTCGGACTCGGTCGCGCCGAGAGGAATCAGACCGTTGGAGTCGACCGATTCGAGCAGTATCGGGACGCGTTTCGCCGCCGCCGCCACCATCCGCGGCAGAAAATAGGTCGGAAACCGATCGGTGACCACGACAGCCGCGTCCTCTGCGAGAGCCTCCAGGAGTCCGCGGCCGGCGCCGGGCTCGGGCTCGACATACGGATAGTATTCAACCCCGGAACCCACGAATGCGGAGGCATTCGCTGCCATCCCGTCCAGGATGAAGCGGTGGAGGCGGTCGCTGGCCCAGGGGTAGCCGACCCGCAGCGCTTCGAGAATGATCAGGGGTCTGCCGAGGTGCCTGGACCACTCGGCGGCTCGCTGGAGACCGTAGTTGAAGCGGGGGCGGCGGGTCGATGTCATCCAGTAGATCACATGCGATGCTTCGGTGCGCACCTCACCCGTATTCTCGGCAAAGATCCGGGACTCGGGAATCATGGTTTTCACTCTGGACGCAACGAGATATCGTCAAGGAATATTTCGAAAATACCTAGACGTTTACCGATCGAGGAGATAGGCTCGAGGCGGATCTTTGAAAGCCGCTGCAACCGGGTCGCCTCCATCGACACAGTCAATGTGTGAAGCCAACCGACGGAGGTGAAGCATGGCGAACAGAACGACCTTTTCGATTGCAGCCCTCGAACCGGCACTGGTACTCCACTGGCCGACGGCGAGCGGCGGTCTGTGGGACCCGGAGGTCTCATCCCTGGTGGAGGACCTCGAGGATCGTTTGGATGTGTTTGTGACGAGCTCGGGCTCCGGGAGAGGCGCGCCTGGGCTGTCCGACGCAGCCTCGGCGGTGCGGTTCATGGGTTGTCCGACCGCGGTGGTCGTCGCCCTCGAAGGGCATCTTCCGCTTCACGACGAGCTGATCGACGCGGCTGTCACGCTCGGGCGACCGGTTGTCGTCGTCGAGGCGCCCTGGTCGATCCAGGCAATCGAGGAGGCCTACCAGGTCGGGCGCCGGACGATCCAGCAGGCCGCGTGACGACTGAGAGAGCAACGACCGTTCCCGGGGACGACGGGACAAAGGAGCTGAGAGAGTGGTGAGCAACGATGGCGAGAAAATCCATGAAGAGACCGAAGCTCAACTGTGGCCCATGGGTGCGGTGACCCGCCGCACCGGGATCGGCGAGCACACCCTGCGTGCGTGGGAACGGCGTTTCGGTTTCCCGGCCCCCCACCGTCTGGAATCCGGTCATCGTCGCTATCCGGCGGACCAGGTGCAGCAACTGATGCTCATCAATGCCGCACTGAACTGTGGCTATCGCGCCGGGGATGTCGTTCCATTGGGGCAGGCTGAGCTCGAGGACCTTCTGCGTAACTGTGGCGCCCTTGACGCCGGCATACCGACGGGCATCACGCCTGCCATCATCGACACCATCATCAACGCATGCACCCGATTCGATCGCGACGGTCTCGCCAATGCCCTCAACACCGACGCATCGTTGCTCGGAGTGAAGAGGTTCCTCCGTGAGAGGGTCGTTCCGCTGCTCGAGGAGATCGGCAACGCGTGGGCCCAGGGCAGGATCCAGGTGAGACACGAGCACTTCTTCTCGGAGGTTCTCGAGGACACTTTGCGCAGCCTCAGGAGCGGGTTGGAGCCGGCCGGCAAGGGCCAACCGGTGATTCTGGCCACGCTGCCCGACGAGCTTCACGGTCTCGGGCTTCATATCGTTGCGCTGGCGGTGGTCGCCGCCGGTCGGCGGGTTCGGGTGCTTGGCCCGCACCTTCCGGTGAATGAAATCGTTCAGGCCGCCGATGCCACCGATGCCGCTGTGGCGGGTCTCTCGATCAGCCTTTTCGGCACGGACAAAACAACCATCGAGGCGGTCCGCGAACTTCGCGAGGGCTTGCCACCCACCACCCGACTGTGGCTCGGAGGTGCGGGCGCCGCGCACCTCGAAGGACTTCCTGACGGTGTCGAGATCGTCTCGACGCTGGATGACCTCGATACCGCGCTCGGCCACATCTGACCCGTTCGGAGACCGACTGAACCCGGCCTTGCCGCGAGAGAGTACACCGGCTCCGCTGCGGAGATCAGCGGGCCCGCACCTCCCGCGCGCAACGTGAGCGGTGACCCGCTGCCGTTCTGGTCTCCGGGTTGGCAACTGCCGGACTCGCAAATGAGCCTCTTGCAAAATCTGAGAATCGGACACTGAGGTCTTCCGACCCTTGTCTTCATCAGGCCGGCGAGACGCCGACCCTACAATGGATCTCAGCCCTTTGTAGTGCTGGCGTCTCGCCGGCACAGCCACTGTGAACCATCGAAAATGAGGGTTCTTGCAAGAGAATCAAACGAGATCGGTGCCGGCCGGGCATTCCGCTGAGCTCATTGCACCTGCTCCGGAAGCAGCGATGAATCCCTACGGCGCCTTGGAGTGCCGGCGACGTAGTTGGTTCGACGCCCATAGTTGAACAGCGCCCGCTCGATCTTCTTTCTGCCGCGATAGAGCCGCGACATGATGGTGCCGATGGGGACCTCGAGAGTGTCGGCAACTTCCTGATAGCTCAGGCCTTGGAGATCGACCATCAGAACGGCCATGCGGTAGTGGTGGGGCAAGGCCATCAGCGCATCGCGGATCTCGTGGTCGAGTTCCCGTCCGAGAAGATCAACCTCCGGATCTTGGGTCGTGGGCGTGATCTCCCCGAAGTCGTCGCCCGAGTCGCGAAGCTCATCGAAATCGAGCATCTGCGGGCGGTTTCGTTGGCGCCGGTAGCCGTTGATGAACGTGTTCTTCATGATCCGAAAGAGCCAGGCCTTGAGGTTGGTGCCCTCGGTGAACTGGTGGTAGTGACGGAAGGCCTTGAGGAAGGTCTCCTGTAGAAGATCCTCGCTCTCTTCCACCGAACGCGTCAGGCGAAGCGCGGTCTTGAAGAGCTGATCGCGATACGGGAGCTGGCCGTTTTCGAAGTCCCAGGATGTTGCGTTGGTGGCGTTCATATGTCCTCCTGAGAAAGAATCTAGGTCTTATCTAGATAATTGTCAAGTGATATCTCGTAAAATATAGAATTAAACTAGAGATCGCCTCCGCCGACACTCCAATCCGCGGTTCCCGCGTCGCGCCAACGGGCCTTGTGATGGGTGAATCCGAGACCGGATATGGCTCTGAATAACAAAAAGAGGGGGCCGAAGCCCCCTCTGTTCGTGTGGTTGATCGAGCGTGCTTACTGGGGCAGCACGGTGGTCGGGTCCGAGGTCGCGTTGTCGAGCACAGAACCATAGGCGGTAAAGGCTGCGTCATCGGTCTCGGTCCAGACATCGATGTAGCCGCCCTCGACCGGTGCTTCAGCGCTGAAGACACGGTTGAGCTGGACGTTGCCCCAGGCCGGGAGATCGGCCATGGACTCGTCGACCATCATGCCGTCCGCCGTGTACCGGCGCCACTTGATTGTCATCGCCGAACCCGTGCCGTTGAGGATACCGATATTCGAGCGGAAGTCGCTGTTCTCGGTGAAGAAGAGGATCCGTTTCATCTCGTCAGCGGGGATCAGATCGGCAGCCGCGATGCCCGGGATGGCCTGGCCGAAGGTGCCGGCGTCGCTCATGTTGAAGGTCCGCGAGAAGAAGAGAAGATCCTCGCTGTCGGAAAGGAAGGCCAAAGCGCCGACCGCATCGGTGCCGTCAGGCACGCCGAAGACGGTGCCGAGCACATCGCTCCATCGGGTGGTCTCACCAGCGCCGATGGTCACCTCGCCGCTCATGGCGGGAGCCGAGTTGTCGGTATCGCGGGGGAGCCACAGCACCTTGTACGTTGCCATCATGTCGCCGCGGTTGTTGACATCGACATCGGTGACGAAGAACGAGCCTCCGACGCCTCCCGCACGAGCTGCGGCGGATATGAAGTAGAAGTTATCCAACGCACCGATGTCGGCGACGAGACCGGTGGCCACGGCGGTGTTGACGGCGCCGTCGGCCACCACCACACCGGGCAGCTGGAGCGCCACATCCATGGTACCGGCGATGCGGGCTTCGAGGTCGTAGGTACCGGCGGGGACAGGCGCGTACTCGGTGAAGCTCTGGAACGAAACGTTGGGGAAGAGGACCGG
>CBESWV010000179.1:0-8155 GCA_965533305.1 uncultured bacterium
TCGTTCAGATCCCGTGTATCGAGCGAAACGCCATGGCGGCGGTCAAGGCCGTCAATGCGGCTCGGATGGCGCTGCGCGACGAAGGCGCCCGCCACGTCTCCCTCGACCAAGTCATCGTCACCATGCGCGAGACCGGCCGCGACATGCAGTCCAAGTACAAGGAAACATCGACTGGAGGATTGGCCATCAACGTGACGGAGTGTTGATCAGCTGAGGGTGATCCCGCTACCCCGCGTCCGTGCCCTTGCCCGCGTCCGAGATGACCCGATCCCGATCCCGATGAACGGTACAGCGGCAGCGATCAGATTCTGCACACCCGAAGGCGGGGGCAATCGTCGTCGCCTCGCATCTCACGTTGACTGGGTGCCCGACTCCGTCCTTGCGCTCGCACAAGGGCGTGCCTGGCATCCCCTCCCATCACGCATTCACGGGCTCAGCCTCGATCTTTCGGATCTGCTGGAATTGAGTCTGAATTTCAATATGCTAGGCTGATTCCACAATTCGAGGGAGAGAGAACATGGCCAAGTACGACAACATCCTCGGTGCGGTCGGCCGCACCCCCGTCATTCGGATCAACAAAATGGCGCCCGAAGGCGTGACGCTCTATGCCAAAGTCGAGTCGTTCAACCCCATGGGTTCGGTCAAGGATCGCCTCGCTCTGGGGATCATCGAGGATGCCGAAGCCAGCGGCAAACTCGAGCCCGGGCAGACCGTCATCGAGGCCACCAGCGGCAACACCGGCATCGGTCTCGCCATGGTCTGCGCCCAAAAGGATTATCCCCTCGTTGTCACCATGGCTGAGAACTTCTCCATCGAACGCCGCAAGATGATGCGCTTTCTCGGCGCCAACGTCGTACTGACCCCGGCGTCGGAGAAGGGCACGGGGATGCTGAGAAAGGCGGAGGAGCTCGCAGAGGCGCACGGCTGGTTCCTCTGCCGCCAGTTCACCAACGAAGCCAACGCCAACGTCCACTCGGCGACGACGGCACAAGAGATTCTCGCCGACTTCGCCGGTGAGCGACTCGATTACTTCGTCACGGGTTTCGGAACCGGCGGGACCCTCAAGGGCATCTCGCGGGTACTCAAATCCGAGCGTTCTGACACCAAGGTCGTCGTCTGCGAACCGGACAACTCGGTGATGTTGAATAGCGGTATCGCCCAGACACGCAACGCCGATGGCTCTATCGCCGAGAGTCACCCGGGTTTCCGCGCCCATCTGATGCAGGGTTGGAGCCCGGACTTCATCCCGCAGCTGGCCGAGGATGTCCTGGATCTAGAGTTGATCGATGAGTTCGTACCGATCCCGGGTCACAACGCCATCGAGTGCTCACAACGACTCGCGCGCGAAGAGGGCATCTTCGTCGGGATCTCGGCCGGCGCCACCCTTGCCGGCGCGCTTGATGTCTGCAAGAGGGCGCCCGAAGGCTCCGTGGTGCTGTGCATCCTCCCCGATACCGGCGAACGTTACATGACAACCCCCCTCTTCTTTGATATCGCCGAAGAGATGACCGACAACGAGATCTTGATCTCGAAGTCCACCCCGAGCTATCGCTTCGACGCGCCTTCATCACCGCCCCCGGCTCCCACCGAAGCCCCACGGGTTACCGCGGACGCCGAGGCGTTTGTCGATGAGGTTCTCAACAGCTCCGACGAGCCCGTTGTAATGTTCGCCTTCGAGTGGTGTGAGTTCTGCTGGTCGGTGCGCAAGATGTTCGCCGCGGTCGATATCCCCTATCGGTCCATCGATCTCGATTCCGCCGCCTACCAGGAGAGCGATTGGGGCGGTCAGATCCGGGCGGCGCTCAATGCTCGGTTCGATATCAAGACGATCCCTCAGATTTTTGTCGGCGGCCGCCACCTCGGCGGCGCCACCGAGACCTTCGACGCTTTCAACGAGGGCGAGCTCCAGACCATGCTTTCCTCGAACTCGGTGATCTACAACCGCGGAACGGATATCGATCCCTACTCGCTGCTCCCGACCTGGCTCCACCCGCGTTAACGGGCGTTCACTTGCCGTAGACCAACGTTCCGCCAACGTGACCGAGGGTTGCGATGACCACCATTCCCGCGGCCAGAAGCGCGAGTTCGAGGACCGCCAGCGTGACGGACATGGTCGAACCAAGATCGATGAGCCCGGTGCCGGCCGAGAACGCGGCTCCGGAGGCGTGGAGCGCGATGGCGACTCCACCCAGTGCCAGAAAGAGGACCGAGAACGCGATCTTGAGCCGGATCTGGCGATACGACCGCCGGCGATACCGTCGATTCCAGTCCCACAGCCCGGAGGCGAAGGTCAGAACCGACAAACCGACCGAGAGCACGAGCAGGACGAGGGTGGCATCCGCGACCACCGGCGCACTGTCCAGCAGCGGTTCGATGGCGGGGAAGAATGGCCGCGCCAACGAGCCGGCGGCCAGGAGCACCGCGCCGAGCACCGCGAACGGGTAGAGCCCGATGGGGACATGGGTGGCGAGGGGGTGAATCCTCATTTTCGGCTGGGGCCGGTAGAGCTCGACCTCGAGGACCACCGGCACCGCGTGGCCGTAAACCTCTTCAATGTCGATGACCACACCGCAGACCGGGCAGACCAGCAGCCGGTTCGATCCGGCATCGACCACCGCCAGTTCGAAATGACAGACCGGACAGTTGAAGGTTCTGCCGTAGAACCTCCGCTTGAACTTCTCGGCGATCCTCGCCGTGATTCGACTGAAATCGCCGGACATCATTGCGCCCCTTCACAGTTGGAATGCAGTACCGAGAGCGCTGAGGCGCCTTCCTGCCTTTGTTTCGTGGCCGAGGAATACTCTGCCGTATTTTGAGGGTTCGAAGCACAGGCAGGAGGGATGCATCGGCGGTCGAATACCACTACAACGGTGAAGGAGTGCACTAATGCACCTCTCTCATCCGCATGAGTTTGCCGACGATGATCATCTTCTGAATTTCGGTGGCGCCCTCGTAGATCTGGTAGATCTTGGCGTCACGGATGAGCTTCTCGGCGGGCATCTCGGTGGTGAAGCCATAGCCGCCGAGGACCTGGGAACACTCGATGGCGGCCTTCATGGCGACATCCGCGGCGAACCACTTGGCCTCGGCCGCCTCACGCGCATTGTCGAGGCCCTGATCAAAGAGCCAGGCCGCTCTGTAGGTCAGGTACCGGGCCGCATCGAGCCCGGTCATGATCTCGGCGAGCTTGAACGAGATCCCCTGGTTGGAGATGAGTTTCTTGTCGAATGTGCGGCGCCTTTTGGCGTAGGAAAGGGCGATATTGAGCGCCGCCTTGGTGATCCCGTTGGCACCCGCGGCGACCCCCGGACGGGTGTGGTCGAAGGTCTTCATGGCGATTGAGAACCCATCGCCCTCGTCGCCGAGGCGATTCTTTTCCTCGACCTTGACGTCCTCGAAGGTCACCCGCACGGTGTTCGAGGCGTGCTGGCCGAGGTTGATTTCCTTGGGTCCACGGATGATCCCGGGGCTGTCGGCGGGCACGACAAAGGCGGTCGGCTTGTCGTCGACCCTGGCCAGAACGAAGTACCAGCTCGCCACCGAGCCGTTGGTGATCCACCACTTGATGCCGTTGAGGACATAGTCGTTCCCGATCTTGGTGGCGGAGGTCTTGACCCGCGAAACATCGGAGCCGGCCTCAGGTTCGGTCACGGCATATGCGGAGAACATCAGCTCCTCGGTCATGGGCGCGAGGAAGCGGCGTTTCTGATCGTCGTTACCGGCGTAGATCACCGGATACTGCGAGAGGCCATTGGCGTCGATGGCGGTGGCGATGCCGGAGCATCCGGTGGCCATCTCCTCGAGGACCATGCAATGGTCGAGGACCGAGTGGGGCGACCCGCCGTACTCGGCGGGGACGTGCGGATTCATGAATCCCTGTTTGAAGGCCTCTCGGCAGATCTCGCGGGGAAACTCGCCCGATCGGTCGAACTCCATCGAGTTGGGACCGATGAACTCGCGAGTGAAGGCGCGCCCCCGCTCCACCAACTCGGTCTGTTCCGCACTCGGGCTGAAATCCATCATCTCTCCTCTCGAACATCGATGAGCTTTGCCGGATCCTCGGCGAAATCGGAGACGCAGTCGAGGATGTTGATGGGCGGATCGAAGTCCATGTCGGGTTTGTACGAAGTCCCGGCAAGGCTCTGGCGACCGAGGGTGATCCGCAGGCCGAAGGCGGAAAGCCCCAAAACCAGGGCGCAGTTGCCCAGAATCACCACCAAGGCAAGCCAGGAGTCGAGCAGAAGAGGCGTCTGCGAACCGAAGACCGCGACAAGTTCAAAACAAACGAGGACCACCAGAGCAATGGACAACACCAGCTTGATGCGATGGCTCGGCGGCCAGTTGACATACATATGGTTGCGTTCGCTGATCCCCGTGAGGATCGAAGGGAGAGCCATCAGCATGATCCCGACGAGCGATCCACGGAAAAGGAAAGCCCAAATGGTGGGACCGATTCCCGCGATGGTCACCGAGGTAACTTCCAGGATCATCGCCACCGCAGCCAGCGGCGCCAACGCCACGACCGCATGAACCAACATGGAGTGAAGGTGTATCGGACGGTGTTCCACGTCATCTCCCGAATCGACCGATCACCTCGGTCGTTGATTTCTTATTTGATCATATCACCCAGTATAGAATTGAGATATCGTCTCTCTGGAGACGCTCGATGATGAGGTTCAATCGGTGGATGACTCGCCCGCCACTCGCGCGTCCAGATCGAGAAGCCCCGTCCCGCCCCGGGCGATCACGACCCCCGGAGTCGCGCAACTCTATTGCCTCAGCCAAACGGTCAACTCCCGGGAAAGAGCTTGAGGAATGAGACCCGCACAGCGAAATCGCCCTTGCCGGGGCCCGTGAGAGCGTAGCCGAGATCGAAATTCATGATGAGCTGCCAGGGCAGGGTCACCGTCCCACCGACACCGATCCCGGCGAGAAGTTCCTGGTCGAGGCCCGTCTCGAGATTAGTCGCCCACAGGGCATCGACCTTGGCCGTCACCCGGATGAGATCGAGATAATTGACGCCGCCGCTGAGGTGACCGCCGTAAGCCTTCTCCGCCCGCACCAGACCGCTGGGATAGCCGGCCACCGAAGGATCTCCGAAGAGTCCGAAGTCATAGCCGGAGAACCGATCGGTGCCGGCGCTGTCGAGGTACTCGAGCACAAGGCCGATCTTTCGGAAATCTTTCAGCCACCATGATTTGGCGAGATTGACCTTCCACCGCTGGTAGTCCTTCTGATCCGGACTGTACTCGGTGTTGTCGGGCAGACCCCAGAACTCCCAGTTCGCGCGATTGTGATAACTGCCCGCGAGGGTGAGGCGGTAGCCCGATCGGTTGTAGTCGACTTTCGCTCTGAAAACGTTCGTCAGAGTGTCCTGGGGCAGGACGAAGTCTTCGGCGGTGTTGTCGGATTTGAAGAACTGGTGGTAGTCGGCACGGTATTTGAGTTCAAGCGACACGAACTTGGCGAGGGGACGACCGACAAAGAGATTGAACCTACCGGATCGCTGCTTGATCTCTTCATCGGGGACCACCGCGCCATCGCGATAGAGTTCGTCCTTGCCCTTGAAGAAGACGCCGTTGAAGTTGGCCCCCGCATTCCATCGACTGCCCAGGAAGTCTGGGTCCGCGATATTTGCAGAGAGGAATGCCCCGGCGAAAAAGACGTTGACCTGAGCTCCCGTGTCCTTGAGATCGAGGTCGAAGTAGTTGACCCCGGCCAGTGGCAGCGGGTAGTCCACAGATGCGTCCCAAAAGACCCCGGCGACCAGGAAGAGTCGACTCGAATCGAAGTCCTCCTCGACCACCCGTTGACCCTCTTTGTCCTTCGGCAGATAGCGCAGACCATCCTCGGTGTCGCGAACTATGGTGGCATCCGATGCCAACGCCGCCTCACGGTCGGCGTCGAACTCGTCGCCGTTGATCCGGATCGCGGTGAGGCGGGCGTCGACCTCCACCGGAATGGTCGTGTTGAGGATGGAGAAGACCTGTTGGCCGGAGATCCTCGTCGGCAGAACAAATGCCTCTTTGGACCACGGCACTGGATTTCCGTTCTCATCGACCGGGCTGAAGTAATAGGTTTCCTCGTTGGAGAGCACATCACCCTTGAGGCCGACTTGAACCGCCCGCGTCCTCACGTGGGTGTAGACCTCCCGGTCGACCCACACCGTTCCCTGGAAGAGACTCCGGCCGGGAGCGGCCTCGACGGGCTTGAAATCCACAACCCAGCAGTCACGACCATCAACGACGGCGGTCCCGCGCAACCGGAAGGTGTAGTACTTGGAAAACTTGATTTCGATGGGCAGCGACGCCACCTTTTCGGGCTGGATCAATGGGATCTTGGGCATCTTTCGGGAACGCCACTTGACCCCGGCGATGTAGAAATTGGACCAGACCCAGTCATAGGCGCCATCGCGGAAGAAGAAGTCGCCGTCGTACGACAGCTCGATGGAGCCCTGCTGAGCCTGGAACCTGAGGGCGAAACTCCTCGTCGCCTGGTAGTGGCGCAGGCGGCGATCCTGGTCGTCCTCGAAGGCCTGGAGTCTGCGGATGATCTCCTCCACCGGCATCTCCCGGCCGCCGCCGACATCGATCTCCTCGTCGAATCCCTCGAGTTCAGCTGCGCTCGGCCGCTCGAGCCGGAGAAGCACGACATCCGGCGCATCATTGACGACGACGACGAATTCTCCGTCCTTTCGGACACCGGTCACAGCGCGGACCTGACCGGTCTCCAGATCGACCAACTCGGGTGAACGAAGTTCCTCGTCGGGGAAGACCAATCGCAGGCGCTGGTCATCCGGCGACTTCTTGGCCACCACCCGGAGCCCGAGGTCTTCCCGGACAAAGGCCCACGCACCACCGCTCCCGGTCGGATCTGAACGCGGATCGTGGACCAACCTGCCGCCGAGTTCTTGTGCCGTCACTTTGAATGCTCGCAGATCGAGCGTGACTCCAGCGTCGGGCTCGATGAAGGTGATGGCCGCCCCGGCCGCGGCCCAATAGGCGACCTCGCCCGTCGAAGCCGTCAACTCCTTCGACCAGGGGACGGCATCCACGGCCACCGGTTTGCCAGGGTCGAGTTCCCCCAAGATCTTCATGGCCGACGTGGTTTGCCCGCCTGGAGCGAGCACGAGAACATCGAGATAGGCGGCGATCTCCTCAAGGTACAGCCATTCGAGGGCGCCGCGATCGGTGGGCAACGGGCCGGCCGCGAAACCGGCTCCCACCGCCGCCCCCGTCACCACGACCGCTGCTCGTTTGATGAGGTAGCCGTGGTCAGTGGCGGACATTGCGCCGCTCATGGGATGCCAGACCGCCTGGATGAAGACCTCGTCGCCGGAGGCCGTCGCGATCGCCGCCAACTCCCCGAGTTCGCGTTCGAGTCCGTCGAGATTCTCGACAAGCGGCGCCGGGGTTGTAAACACAACCCGCAACCAGGGTGTGGCGCCGGAGGAACGGATCGCTTCGACAGCTTCGATGTCGGCGGTGCCATCGAGGGGCACCGTCCAAGCGATGTAAAGAGCCTCCTCGGCACCGATCCGCGGTTCGGCGATGAGATCATCGATGATCGCCTCCGGATCGCTGATTCTGATACCTGCAGCGATCTCACCCGTGAGCTCGGAAGCCCCAGCGAGGCCGGAGGCCAGGATCATCACTGTGGCAAGCCCTGCCTTGAGCTGATTTGGTTTCAATGTTCCCCTACGTCTCGAAGGTGAGTCGTTTGGTCCGACCCTAGTTGTCTCAAGTGGAACTCTACGGCATTCATTCCAGCGCCCGGAATATTTACGAGCGATCGCGCGGCAGATTATCTGATCCCGGCCCCGCTGTGGTGCCCGCGATCACATCTCCTGCTCGATCTCCCTTGCCTGACCGACAAAGGCCATCCCATGGGTTCCGTCCATCCCCACCATCACAGTCTCGATGAGGGGCGGATTGAGGTCGTCAATTCCCGACCATTCGACGATGAAGTTGGCGCCCGAACCCCCGCTGGTGTCCTTTCCGGTTGCTCAGTGATCGCGTTTCATGGCCTCGTCGAGGAGATCTCCGAAGGGACAGGATCCGGCGAGGTTCTGACCCCCATCGACCACCAACAGGGTACCGGTAATATACGCCGCCATGGGTGAGGCGAGATAGACCGCCGCTGCGCCGATCTCCTC
>CBESWV010000180.1:0-8152 GCA_965533305.1 uncultured bacterium
GCCGACGAGGGCCAGGATCCGAAAGTTCTCTGGATCGGTTGCTCGGACTCGCGGGTCGTGCCCGAGCTCATCACCGGCGCCGATCCGGGTGAACTCTTCAATGTTCGGAACATCGCCAATGTCGTGCCGCCGGCCGATTCGCCGGAAAGCGCCACCGGTGCCGCCGTCGAGTACGCCGTCATTCACCTCGGAGTCAAGCACATCGTCGTCTGTGGTCACACCGAATGCGGTGGTATCGCGGCCCTCGCCGGCGAACCCGAACCGGGGAAACAGCCGAATATCGTGTCATGGCTGGAGTTCGCTCGACCGGCGCGAGAGAGAGCGCTGGCGTCCGGTGTTGCCGAGGAGGATCTCTACCTCGAGACCATCAAGACCAACGTGCTCATTCAGATGGACAATCTGCGGACCTTCCCCTCAGTGACTGATGGCGAGGCCGCGGGTGCGCTGAAGATCCACGGTTGGCTCTACGACCTTCACGCCGGCACCATCCAGGCCTACAACCCGGGATCGGGAGAGTGGGAGCCCATCGCTCGCCAATCCCCACGCGCAGGGTGACCGACGCCGCCTTGCATGCCGCAGAGAGGTACAATGCCCTGGTGTCGCAGGGAGTCAAACATTCTCGGTGGAGATGACCCATCTGGCATAAGGATTACGTCAATGCCGGATGTCGACGAGAGGGGACCGAGCCGCCATGACAACACCCGACACCACCGACCACACCAACGCCCCGAAGACCGGTGTTCGATCAGTGATCATCGGTCTGGCCCTGATCGTCCTCGCGCCGCTCGTCATCACCGGCGCGATCAATCTGCATCAGTTTCAGAAGGTCTATCGAAACAAGGTCGACAACGAGCTCACGGTGATGATCGAACGGCACAGCTTCATCGTCGATTCGTTTATCGAGGACCGCCTCAGTGATGTCCGGGTCATCGCCCGCGAGCACCCCATCGAGCGTCTGGCCGACGCCGACTTCCTACGCCAGGTGCTCAACCTCATGCGCGAGGAATACCACGGAGCCTTTGTCGATCTCGGTCTGGTCAACAAGGACGGCATCCAGATAGCCTATGCTGGGCCCTTCAACCTCGAGATGGCCGATTACTCGTCCGCAAACTGGTTCGAGCCGGCCTTCGCCAACGAGAGCTTTATCAGCGACGTCTTCGCGGGGCTGCGAGGTTCTCCCCATTTCATCGTCGCCACCCAGCGCAGGGTGGGCAACGAGACATTCATCCTCAAGGCCACCATCGACTTCGAGTCGTTCAACGCGTTGGTTGAAGGCATCCGGATCGGCGACACCGGCTTTGCTTTCATCATCAGCCGAGAGGGGAAGTTCCAGACCAACCCACACTTTGAAGTCGCTCTCAATCGCTCCCCCTATTCGGGTATTCTCGACGGAGAGATTCGTTCGGACCGGATTCTCGTCGTGGATGGTGAGAACCTCCTCGGTCGTCCGTCGATCTTCGCCTTCGCGCCCCTCAAACAGGGCAGATGGCTGCTCTGCTACCAGCAGGAGACCTCCGATGCTCTCGAAGAGGTACGGAAGGTTGTCCGTCTCTCCATCATCGCCCTGCTCGTCGTCGCACTCGTGGCCCTCGCCGTGAGTTTCTTTGTTTCCAGGAATCTCGCCTCCCAGCTTGCCGAGGCCGATCGAGAACGGACCGTCATGACGCACCAGGTCATCGAATCCGGCCGTCTCGCGTCCATCGGCGAGCTCGCCGCGGGCATTGCCCATGAGATCAACAACCCGGTGGCGATCATGGTTCAGGAGGCGGGCTGGATCGATGATCTCCTCCAGGACGATGATCCGACCTCGGAGGAGAACCTCATCGAGATCAACCGTGCCGTCGGTCAGATCCGAACCCAGGGTGACCGATGCAAGGAGATCACCTACAAACTCCTGAGCTTTGCGCGCAAGACCGACCCCTCGGTGCGCGCGGTGTCCCTCAACGACATGGTGGATGAGGTCATCGGTCTGACAAGCCAGAAGACCCGCTATGCCAACGTCCACATCGCCACCGAGCTGAGTCCGGACCTCCCCGAGATCCAGGCATCGCCGACCGAGATCCAGCAGGTCCTGCTCAATCTTGTCAACAACGCCATCGATGCGATCGAACGTCCCGGCGGTACGATCACCGTCGTCACCCGGACCGAGGGCGACGCGGTGGTTCTCGAAGTCCGCGACACCGGCGAGGGGATTCCCGAGGCCAACCTCGCGCGGATCTTCGATCCCTTCTTCACAACAAAACCCGTCGGCCAGGGCACCGGTCTCGGTCTCTCCATTTGCTACGGCATCGTCGAAAAGGCGGGTGGGAGCATCACGGTGGAGAGCGAGATCGAACAGGGAACCACCTTCACCGTTTCGTTCCCACGCGAGTCTCCCGAAAACGACCAGTCAACTGAACCGAACAGCGAAAGAGAAAACCTATGATCGATCCATCAGTCCTTGTTGTCGATGATGAAGTCCAGTTCGTCGAAACCCTGATCAAGCGTCTAGAAAAGCGAGGGGTCAAAACAAGCTCCGCCCACAGCGGACAGGAGGCTCTGGACAGCCTGGCGGGCAGTGGCGCGACACGGACCGATGTGGTCATCCTCGATGTCAAGATGCCGGGGATGGACGGTCTCGAGACCCTGGCCACCATCAAGGAGGCACACCCCCTTGTCGAGGTCATCATGCTGACCGGCCACGCCACGGTAGAGTCTGCAATCGAAGGCATGAAGCACGGCGCCTACGACTATCTGATGAAACCGTGCGACCTCGACATTCTCATGGAGAAGCTCAACGAGGCCGCAACCAAGAAACGCGAGCACGAGACAAAGATCCTCGAGGCCCGTGCGTCGCTGATTTCGCTGCGCCGGGGTGATTGAGTTCACCGCCATGACAGAGTCGGCCGAATCCGTACGGCTCCTTCTCGTCGATGACGAAATCGGTTATCTGGAGGTCCTCTCCAAACGGCTGACCCGCCGTGGTTACAAAGTGACCACCGCAAGCAGCGGCACCGAGGCCATCCGCGCCCTGAGACAGTGGGAGTTCGATCTCGCCGTCGTCGATCTGAAGATGGAAGATATGGATGGCATCGAGGTGCTCAAAATCTTCAAGAAGATGGATCCATCCCTACGGGTGATCATGCTCACCGGGCACGGTTCCGAACGGGCGGCCCGTGATGGAATCACCCAGGGCGCGTTCGACTATCTCATCAAACCCGTTGGCCTCAAGCGCCTGATCGAGACGATCTCGGCTGCGCTCGCCTCCGAGACACGGTGATGTCGTGACCCATCGATTCAGCAATCGGCACCGAGAACTGCAGTCATCAACGCGGTATCAAGACACCGCGGTTTTATGTGGGAGGCGTGATGATGAGATTTTTTGAAGCCTGGGGAAGGTTCATGACGGTGGCGGCTCAGGCCCATGCGGCCTGGGAACTCGACACCTCGCGAAGAATCCTCGGCGATCCCAAACGGGTCCTAATTCTTCTTCTGTTGCTGCTGCCGATCTTCATTTTCGGACCGGCGGCGGCGGCGCAGGTCTTTGAGCAGGCCGCCGAGGCCGGCGACATCCTGCCCGATGTGCTTGGCGGAAAGAAGGCCTACAGCCCCGCCTTCTACTCAACAGGCATCTTTATCGCGTCTATTCTCATCGGTCTCTGTGCCGGTCTCATCACCGGGTGCATCGGCGCCGGCGGTGGTTTCATCATCGCCCCGGCCCTGATGTCGGCCGGTATCAAAGGAATCCTGGCGGTGGGCACCGATCTCTTCCACATCTTCGCCAAGGCCATCATGGGCAGCGTGATCCATCGAAAGCTCGGCAATGTCTCGGTACCGCTCGCGATGACATTTCTGATTGGAGCGATCGGCGGCGCTCTCATCGGCGGGTTCATCAACCGGACGCTGTACGAGATCAACCCCGTGCTCTCCGACGCCTTCATCACCACCATCTACTCGATCATGCTCGGCAGTCTCGGCGCCTACGCCATGATGGACTTCCTCAAGGCTCGCAAGCGCGAAGGGGGAGGCGGAGACGCCCACGGCGGCAATTCCGAAGGCGCCGAGCTCGGCTCCCTGCCGAAAAAACTTCAGGCCATCAACGCGCGCCCCATGATCACCTTTGACGAGAGCCTGGTTCCCGGCGGCCGAAGGATTTCCGCCTGGTTCCTCATCGCGAGCGGTTTTCTGGTCGGCTTCGCCGCCTCCATCATGGGTGTGGGCGGTGGCTTCCTGACCTTCCCGATCTTTGTCTACACCCTCGGTGTGTCGTCCATGACCACGGTCGGAACCGACATATTCCAGATCGTCTTTACCGCCGGATTCGCCGCCATCAGCCAGTACGCAATCTACGGTTTCATCTTCTACACCCTGGCCATGGGGATGCTCCTGGGCTCGCTCATCGGAGTCCAGATCGGCGCCATGGTGACCAAGGTGGTCCCGGGCATCACGATCCGCGGCTTTTACGCCATGGCGGTTCTCGCCGGCTTTATCAACCGGGTCTTTGCCCTGCCCGGCAAGCTCAGCGATCTCGAGGTGATTTCGCTTTCTCCGGGGGTGATTTCATTGCTCGACAACATCGGTATCTGGGCATTCTTCCTGGTCATCGGTGGATTCGCCGTGTGGGTCATCTACATCTTCATCTCGAACATCGGCGAGCTCAGAGGGATGGAGGTGTCGTCATGAGCGCCAACAACACCAAACTCGGCATTGGCGCCGCGCTCCTCGTCAGCTTCATCGTCGTTCTCGTCATCTTCTTCATGCCGGTCTTCGAAGGCAAGAACGGTCTCGACTATCTCGACAATCTCTACAACTCCATTTCCAAAGGTTCGGCATACTACATCCCCAAGGTCGAGCATCTGGTTGAAGACCACGGCAGCGAGATCGTCACCCTCAACCTCAAAATGGCCGACGCATTCACCGCGCAGGCCATCGAGCCGCTCTTTGCTAAGACCGGAGTCACGACCTCAGTCGAGGCCAACAATCTGATGGTCAACGGTGACCTCAATACCATCTTCTCCGCCTGTCTTGTCGATGCGGACGCGGCCTATCACAACCGCGGTGAAGAGTTTGAGCAACGGTACGGCACCAGCGCTCGCGCGACCCTCTTCGGCTGGTGGAACGCACTCAATGAGATGGAACGAGACCTCAAACGCCAGAAGCTCTTCAAAGCGGCCGATCTGACCCACACGGTTCAGGCAAAGACCGTGGAGTGCTCCTACAACTACTACGGCATCGACGCGCAGAACATCAAGGACCGATGGGCCATCGTTTTAGTCTCGCTGGTTTTCTACGTCGTCTACACCGTGTGGTACGGCTATGCCATCATGTATATCTTCGAAGGCTTGGGCTTCGACCTGGAGGCTCACTGACGAGCTGCCTCGACACGATGGACGGGTGCCGATGGACACGGCCGAGATAGGCCGGGGAGAGAGGATAATGGCGATTTCGGTTCTCCTGGTGGATGACGAAGTCGGTTTTGTCGAATCGCTGGCCAAGCGGCTGGCCATCCGGCAATTCGAGGTGTCCAAGGCATTCGACGCCGAAACCGCCCTTGAAATCCTCGCAGGAAACCCGAAGATCGACGTGGTGCTCCTCGATGTCAAGATGCCCGGTACCGACGGTCTGGCGGCCATCAAGACCATCAAGCGGCGGCACCCCCTGGTGGAGGTGATCCTGCTTTCCGGTTACGCGAATCTCGAGACCTCGGTAGGCGGGATGGCGTTGGGAGCCTTCGACTATCTGCTCAAACCGGTTCGCATCGACGAGTTGGTCTACAAGGTCGAGGACGCGCACCATCGCAAGACCCTCCAGGAAGACAAGATCCGCTCTCTGGACGGGGAGGAGACGGTGGAATCGAACGAGCAGGAAACGTGATTCCGGTGGGTCGCCCCTAGCCGACGATGTCGAGCGTCATTCAGTCCATCGCCGGGTGGTTTCGTCGCTTCGTGGGCCCGAAAGAGCCGGAGCTTTCCGAGGAGGAGTCCGAGCGGCTGAGCGCCCTCTTCCGGGAGCGCTATCACAGCTTCCGTGTGCTTCTTGCCGCCAACGGTCGCGCCCTCGAAACCATGGCGGCGATGGAACAGGCCTGGGCGGGAACCCAGCCGTACGGAATGGACTTCGTGGTGTCCAACGCGACCACGACAGGAGTCCGGGTCTACCGTATGATCCGCCACCTCGACGCACTCGCTCCGGACAAATACACCGGACTGTTCCAACGGTTCGACGAGATCCGCGGCGAGATGGATGCCACTTTGCAGGAGCAGCCGCCGACCATCAATGCCCCGTTTGTGCTGCCTTTGCAAGCCATCGGACGTGATGACAGCGCGGTGGTCGGCGCAAAAATGGCAAACCTCGGAGAGATCCGCAACGTTCTCGGCATCGAGGTACCGCCGGGATTCGTCATCACCGCGGCGGCGTACAATCGAGTTCTCGATCACAACGACCTCAGACCCGAGATCCACCGCCTCATCCAGAGTGTCGAGATCGACCGGCCCGACGCTCTCTTTGCACTCAGCTCACAGCTGCAACAGCTCATCGCGACCGCCGAAGTGCCCTCCGATGTTTGCAAAGCCGTCGCCGACGCCCTGACTGAAGTCCGCGGTGGACTCGACTCGGAAACCGGATTCGCCGTGCGATCCAGCGCCTCTGGTGAGGACACCGCCGAAACCTCCTTTGCCGGGCTCTATGAGTCCCAGCTCAACATCCACCCGGAGAATCTGCTCAACGCCTATGTCGAAACGGCTGCCAGCAAGTACACGCCGCAGGCCATGGTCTATCGGCGCCAGCACGGGCTTCGCGGCGTGGACACTGAGATGGCCGTCGGCTGTATGGCCATGATCGACGCGGTGGCAGGCGGTGTCACCTACACCTCCGATCCACAGGACGCCACAGATCGTCGAATCCGGATCAGCGCCGCCATCGGTCTGCCGAAAGCGGTTGTCGACGGCCGCTTCGACGCAGACGTGTTCATCGTCAACCGGAATCCGCCCGCCGTGGTTGAGCGAAAGATCGTCAAACAGACCACCGCCTTTGTCCTACGGCCGGGTGAAGGCATCACCCGGCAGGATGTCCCGGCGGAAGTTGCCGAAAAACCGGCGCTCACCGACGCTCAGGCCCTCCAGATCGCCGATATTGCCGCCCGGCTCGAAGACCACTTCGGCGCTCCTCAGGATGTCGAGTGGGCACTGCAGGCAGACGGCAGCGTGGTCGTTCTCCAGGCGAGACCCATGCACCATGCGATCGTACCCACCGCCGCACCGACCATCGAAGGAACACCGCTTGTCAGAGGTGGAACCTGCGTCAGCCCCGGCGCAGCCGGCGGACGAGTTTCATGGGTGCGCAGTGACCGCGAGGCGCTGAAGATGCCCAATGGCGCCGTTCTGGTCGTGGACTATCCGGACCCCCGCTGGGCCGCCCTCCTCGACCGGGCCGCTGCCGTGGTCTCCGAACACGGCGGGATCGCCGGTCACCTTGCCACCGTCGCACGCGAGTTCGGTGTCCCGGCCATCTTCGGAATCGGTTCCCTCGAAGTTCTCCGCCGTGGCGATGAAGTCACGGTAGACGCGGATGGACTGGCCGTCCACAAGGGCCTCGTTCCCGGGCTTGACAGGGACCGGACGCGACGAAACCTCATGGAAGGCAGCCCGATCTACGAGATGCTCGGGCACGCGCTCACCCACATTTCACCGCTGAACCTCCTCGACCCTGCGGCACCCGAGTTCCGCCCCGCCAACGTACAGACGCTCCACGACATCACCCGTTTCTGCCACGAAAAGGCCGTCCGGGAGATGTTCGCGTTCGGCAAAGACAACGAGTTTCCCAGATATGCTGCGAAACAGCTCCACCACAACGTCCCCATGCAGTGGTGGGTGCTCAATCTCGATGACGGCTTCACCGAGGACATCAAGGGGAAATACGTGCACCTCGAGGAGATCTCCTGCGCCCCCATGCATGCACTGTGGGACGGAATGGTCGCCGTTCCATGGGACGGACCACCGGCTATGAGCGGCTCTGGACTGGCCTCGGTCCTCTTCGAGGCCACCCGGAATCCGGCCCTGGCGACTCCCTTCAAGAAGCCCTACGCAAACCGCAACTACTTCATGGTTTCAGAAAACTTCATGAATCTCCAATCGAGATTCGGCTTCCATTTTTCCACCGTCGAAGCGCTGGCCGG
>CBESWV010000181.1:0-8143 GCA_965533305.1 uncultured bacterium
TTCGCGGCTCACAAAGGTGGATGCCAGGCACCGAGCCCGCGTTCTCCCAACGGTCACGGCTCGAGGCCGAACAATGCAAAAAGCGCCTCGTTCATCAGGGCCCTGGTTACTCTTGGCGTTTTTCTCCCACCAACCCCGTCACCGGGGCGAAGGAAAGGAAGAGACCCACCTGACAGAAGGCCATCACGAGACCGACGATGATGCCGAGGACCGTGCTCGCGATCGTTCCTCTGAGGATCTCGAGGTGCCACCCCAGGATCACTGGGGCGACGCCGGCGGCAAGACCGGGCACCACCCACCCCATCAAGGTCAGAAGCGATCGCACGGGTTGTCTGAGGGTTCCCCACAAACCGCTCAGCCACGCCAGAACCGCCGAACGGCGATGACTCTCACCGAGCAACCAAGCGCCCCTGAGGGTAGCCAACCAAACCAGCAACGCGGCCGCGAGACAGAGCAGGATTCCCGTCTCCAGATAGATGCCGAGGCGTGAGTCGTCAGCGAGGACCGCGGCGCGTTCTTTGAGTTTGACAAACGCCATGCCGGCCAACGAGTGGACAAGCACGAGCACCGCCACCGAGGTGAGGCCGAGGCGGGCCCAGCGCCACCAGCCGAAGAGCCCGCGGCTGAGAACCTCCGCCAACCGGATGTCGTTCTTTCCGGAGTAGAAGAACCACCGCACCAGACCGGCGTGCCAGAGCACCGTCCACACCCACAGCGCGAAACAACCCGAAAGAAACGCCAAGGCCAACGAGGGCCAGATGGGGCGCAGGAGTTCGGTGAGGATCAGCGCGATCTCGCCATTCGGAAGATCGCCATCGGGAAGGTTTGCGAAAACTCCCCCCACCGTGGTCCAAAGCACGAGTCGAGCCGGGACAAAGACCAGAACCGACCCCAGAAAGACCAGAACGACGACCCGCCACAGGCCGAGGGATTTTCTCAGGCCGAACAACCAGGAAGGTGCGGGATTCGTCACCCTAGCTCCACGGCACCACGAAAAAGCTCACCATACGAAGGGCGCCATCGAGCCACCACAACGGTCCGGCGTCGACCGGCTCGCGGGACCAGTGCTCATTACGCCAGTAGTTGTCGGCGCGCCTGGTTTCCAACGCCCAGGCGGCGTCGGGATCGACCACAACCTCGATCACCAACTCGGGAGACTCTTCGATCCAGCGAACCCAGCGGTCGCGGCCATCCCAGATGCGGCGTTCGACCCTCCCGCCTTCCCACTTCAGCTCCACCTCGACCGGCCCAATCAGATCCGTGAACCTACCGAGATCGATCTCGATCCGCCACTGACCGGGGTCGTCCTCGTCATCGATTTCGTGCCACCCACCATCACGCCAAACCATTCCCTTGGCGGGCCTGACCCAGTGATGCCGCACCGACAGCACCGCCCAGTCAGGGATCAGATCACCCCGAATCACAGAATCAAAAAACCAGGCAAGATCCTCGCCCAAGGAGTTCTCGAGGGCGTGCTGCAGATCGAGGCCTGTGGGATGGTCATAGCGGTGCTCAGCAACATATGCCCGTATCGCCCGCATCACACGATCTTCCCCAAAGATCCCCTCGAGGGTTCTCACGGCCAACGCGGGCTTGGCGTAAGTGGCGAAGAATGAGTCCATCAGCCGGCGCCGCTCCCAGTTTGGGCGATCTATGATCACCGGCAGGTGCTCGAATGAGGCCCGGACACGCTCCATTCCCCAGAATTCGGCGAATCGGATCTCCGGAACCAGCCCGTCGGCAACCATGTCGGAGAGGCAACGGTTCTCCGCCCAGGTCGTGAGACCCTCGTCGAGCCAGGCGGCCTCGAACTCGTTGGAGGCGAGCAACCCTTGGAAGTACTGATGGCCCATCTCGTGCACCGTGACCGATTCGATCCTCTTTCTCCACGACAACACCGGCGAGGCGTCGAGCCGGCTCGCCCCGGTGGTGATGAGGGTCGGGTACTCCATCCCGCCGGCCCTCTCCGCTCCCGGCGGCGGTGACACCACCGTCAACTGCGCATGCGGATAGGGACCAAAATAGAGCCCGAACCACGCGATGGAGAGGCGTGTCGCGCGGATCATCCTGGGGATCAACATACCCTGGGTCTGCGGCACCAGAAAGCGGATGGTCATGGGGGGCAACTCGAGAGCCGCCGCTCCCAGATCAAGCTGTTCTCCGGCCCGCTCGAGCCAGACCATCGGAACGTGACGGCCGGGATCAAAATCGACCTCGAACGCAGACATCAGACTCGGCGGTGAGGTGGTCCAGGCAAAATCGTGGACATCTCTCGCGCGGAACTCGACCACGTCGTCGGTGCCGACGGGCTCGCGCGAGATCTGCTCACCGGTGGCGCCGACCACCCAACCGCGCGGGATTCTCATCCTCACCCGGTAGCTCCCGAAGTCTGCGAAGAACTCACTCGATGCATGAAACTGGTGGCAGTTCCACCCCGCCTCGCCCTCGAAGACACCGATCTTGGGAAACCACTGGGAGACCATGTGAAAGTCGCCGGAAAAACCGGTTCGGACGACCACCTCCGGCAGACGAGCCTCGAAGTCGAGCTCGAGCTCCACCGCCTCTCCGGGCAGCACCTCCCGCGGCAGCTCGACACGCACCACGGTGAAGTCACTCTCGTTACCGTCATCGGGCCGCTCAAAGCGCAGCCCCGGCATAAGATCCGCTCCATCGGCAAGCGCCAGACGAGTGATCCGGGTCCAACCCCACTCGTCGTCGGGAGTCACTGAACTCCCCAGAGGATCGTTCGAGAGTTCGCGCATGAATGTGCTCTCGGAGTTCGAGAACGCGTTGAGATAGAGGTGAAACCAGATCTCAGAGGTTGCCGCATTCGCGGTGTTGCGCCACCGCACCATCTGCGACGCGGTCAACTCATGGCTTTCCGGGTCGAGAGCGACCTCGATGTCGTAGCTCGCAACATCGAGGTTCTGGGCGACCAATGGGGAAGCCAGGGCAAGAACCAAGAGGCCGATACTGGTGACGATGGATTTCACGAGCGAATTGTAGCGGAGCGGGGGCCCGGGGCGCGAGGGCTTGGAGTCCTGGGATACTCGCGGCTCGTCCTCAGGTCCTCAATCCCCGGATCCTCACGCCCTCGATCCGGAAACATCTGGCGTTGCCTCGCGTTGATCATTACATTGGGAGACCTGATGCTGATTCGTCTCGCCCTCGTCCTCGCGCTCATCATCGCCGCACCGGTCGTGGCGGATGAGGTCGATGACAAGAAACAGTTCAACCTCGATCTGGAGAACGTCGACCTGCGCCCCCGCGACCCACGCACCGAGGCCCGCCTCGCACGGTGGAACGACGACCCGATGGCGAGAGTCGCCATGGCCATGGCCTCGGAGCAGGCCCACATACTCGGCGGCCACCAACCGGGGATGGGCAAGCCACGGGCGATGGTCTTTTCAGTCCGGTTGCAGAAGGGCCTGGCTGCCGCGCTCATGGTCTCGTCGTCGGCGAGTGGCGTCGAGTTCTACGAACGCCGGATGGCGGTCATCACCTGGCCGTGGGAAGACGAGGAAGAAACCAAACCGGCCATGCCGCTGGATGAGCAACTGACGGTGATGCTCGGGAAGCGGCTTGAAGACCGGTGAGATATGAGAAGGTCAGCGTTCGCTTCGCTCGCTAGTTAGGAAGTTAGAAGGTGAGCGGAGCTTTTTACCTTACTTCCTAACTCTCACTCTTCACGCGGACAGCGGCATCCACCAACGAGCGAAAGTTAACGAACGACAACCGGACGGTCGGAGCGACCCGCTACAACCGTTCCTTCAGGTTCTTCGAGACCTTGAACCGCACGCTCTTGGAGGCTGAAATGGTGATCGTCGCACCGGTGGCCGGATTTCTCCCCTGACGTTCCGGGCGTTCGGAGATCATGAAGGTCCCGAAGTTGGGCACCGTGATTTTTTCGCCCTCGGCGAGCATCTCGCCCGTGATATCGAAAATATTGTCATACACCATGGCGATGTGGGTTTTGGGAATGCCGGTGAGCACCGAGATACGATCCACGAGTTCCGCCTTACCTGCCATCTTTTCTCGCCTCCCGTCTGATCATTGCACACGCTACCGCGGCCTCGGTGAACCGGTCAAGGGCACGGTTGGGCGGACGCCGACGCGTAGAATGCCGGCATGACAAATGATCAACCCCGCTCATGGACCACTCTGGCCACCGAGATACTCGGCACCTACCCCATCTTCGAACTCTCACGGAGCCGACAACAATCGCCCGTCTCGGGTCGCGAACACGAGTTTCTGCGCCTCGATTGTCCCGACTGGGTCAACGTCGTTGCCCTCACCGATGACGGCCGGATGGTCCTTGTCGAGCAGTACCGTCATGGAACCGATGAGATGGCACTGGAGATCCCGGGCGGCGCCGTGGATCCGGGCGAACACCCCGAAACCGCGGCGGCTCGAGAGCTCGAAGAGGAGACCGGCTACCGGTCATCGGAGCTCATCGAAATCGGCACCGTCGATCCCAACCCGGCATTTCTCTCCAATCGATGCTGGACCTATCTGGCGCTGGGGTGTCGCGCTGATGGTGAAGTCCATCTCGATCCGTCGGAAGAGATCGAGGTTTCCCTTGCCCCGTTCAAGGACTTTGCACGCCTCATCGATGAAGGCGACATCACCCACTCGCTCGTCATTGCCGCCCATGACCACCTACGGCGGGGCATCAGACGTGGAGCGGAGTGGGCAGCGAAGCTCGACCGCCTCTAGTAGCGCGATGGGAGGGGTGCCACTTGAGCCTCCTGCAAAAGCCATCTTTCCCGATGGTTCGTGGTCTCTGTGCCGGCGAGACGCCGGCACTACTAAGGGCTGAGATTCATTGTAGGGCCGGCGTCTCGCCGGCCTCCGGTAGCGCGATGGGAGGGGAGCCAGGCACCTTTTCGCGACGAAAAGAGAGCCAGGCACCCATCCCGCGTTCTGTCGAGGTCACGCGGTATTGGCCTCAAACGGGGTGCCATCTTTTGTCATTGTTCGGGCGGCGGACCGCCGATGTGGACCGCCACGCTGATCCCGAACAATGCTAAAGGTGGCTCCCTCGGCCAATCGCGACGGGAGAATCTCGTCGGTGGCGCGCCTCAGAATCGGGAATGCCCCGAACCCCGACAACGGTTCCCCTTCATATCATGAAGAACCACACGTTCATATCACTCATGCTCGGGGTGGCGCTCGTCGCCACCGCGGCGCCCGCACAAGGAGACGACGCCATGCTCGAACCCGGAATGCCGTTCCCCAGTTTCGAACTACCTGCCCATGACGGCACCACGGTGTCGAGCGCCGATCTCGATGGGAGTCCGTACCTGCTCTTCTTCTACCCCAAGGCCGACACCGGTGGTTGAACACTGGAAGCCAACCAGCTGCGTGACAGCTGGTCAGATCTTCAGGCTCGCGGAGTGAACGTCGTGGGTGTCAGCTTTGACAAACCCGACGCCAACAAAAAGTGGGCGGAGAAGAACAACCTCCCGTTCAAGCTGCTTTCCGATCAAGAGAAGGCCCTCGCCAAACAGGTCGGCGCGGCGCGCTCGATGATCCCGCTGCCGAAACGGATCTCATACCTGGTCGGCGCAGACAGCCTCGTCCTCGTGCCCTACCCCGATGTCAAACCGGGTGAGCACGCCGCCGAAGTCCTCGCCGATCTCGAACGCCTCGGCGTCGGAGACTCCGACTAGCCGGAGTCTCCGAGCCGGGTGGTGCCTACAGCTCAGACGTACAGTTGGGGCATCGGGTCGCCGTGATGGCGATCTCCGTCGCACAGTAGGGGCAGTCCTTGGTGGTCGGTTCGGCCGCAGGCGCTTCTTCCTCGCGTCGCATGGCGTTGATCGACTTGACCAGCATGAAGACCGCAAAGGCGACGATGAGAAAGCTGATGATGTTGTTGATGAACAGGCCGTAATTGACCGTCACCGCCCCAGCGGCCTGGGCATCGACAAGTGCGGCATAAGGCCCGGCCGGGTCCCCCTCCTTCATCACCGAGAAGAGATTGCCGAAGTCGACACCGCCCAACAGCAGGCCGATGGGGGGCATGATGACATCGCTCACCAGGCTCTTGACGATGGTGCCGAAGGCCCCACCGATGACGATGCCGATTGCCATGTCGAGGACATTGCCCTTCATGGCGAACTCTTTGAACTCCTTGAACATACGCTCCTCCTTCATTCCTCAATAATCCGGACGATCCGCCTTTGTCGGGAGATCGCCATTATCGATCTTCGATTCTCAACCTTCGGAGCTCTCGCCTTCCGAACGCCCGCCACCACTCATATCCGAAATCCAGCCCTTCATGGCGTCGGCGGCCATTTCTCGGCACCCGAGCCCGAAGGCCAGGGCGAGCGCAACAGCGATGGCGCCGAGCAGGAGACCAAAAGCGAGGGTGATGATCTCGTTGGCGAGCCCCATCTGCCGAAGTGCCATGGCTCCGGCGAGCACAAGAATCGCGATCCGCGCAGCCAGCGCCAACATGGGCGCCTGGGTCGAACGGCTCGCCTCGATGGTTCGCGCAGCGAGATTGCCCAAGAAAAGCCCGATGCCGAAGATCACCAGACCGAGGGCGACATGCCCGGCAAAGATCATGAACTCGGTGATGAGCGCGGCCAGCGCCTCGAACTGCAGCATCCGTAGCGATTCGATGGTAGCGAAGAGCATCAGCGCCACGAGCACCAAATGACCGACGATATCCGAAGGGGTCTGCTTACCCTCCTCGGGCTCACGCCCCACCCCGAGCCGCTCGAGGACACTGTTGAAGCCGATCCCGGCCAGTACGTTGGCCACCAGTCCCGACACGATCCGACCCACGAAGAACGCGATGGCGAGCACCAGGGTTGCACCGAAGAGCAACGGCAGCGCCGCCAAAAGCGTCTGCAACATGTCGCTCGCCGGCGCCGTGATGGCATCGAGGCGCAGGGTGTTGAGCGCCGCCACCAGCACGGGGATCAGGATGAAAACATAGAGCAACAAGCCGATGAGACCCGAGAGCTTTTGTTCGCCCAGGGCCGTGGCCACACCGGTGTTCTCGGCCAAGCGATCGGTGCCCACCGCGGCCAGAAGATTGGTGACCACCCGCTGGATCACGCGGGCCAACAGCCACCCCGCGGCCAGGATGAGCATCGCCGCCAGCAAATTGGGCAGGAAGGCGAGCATCTTGTCGATCATGCCCTGCACCGGCTGCAGCAACCCGTCGAGCTTGAGCGCACCAAGGATCGCCGGCAGGAAGAGGAGGTAGACCAGCCAGTAGACCGCCTCGCTCACCGTCTTGGCGATGGAAACCCGGGGCTCGTCTTCGAGCCCCGCCCCTTCGCCCAACTTTTCGTCGAGGGCGATGGTTCCGAGTACGCGCTGAACGACGAACCGCAGACCGGTGGCGACCCCCCACGCCACCATTGCCAGGATGGCGGGCCCGATGAGGTTGGGGACATAACCCGCCACGATCTCGAGGAACCGGTTGAGCGGCTCGGTGATCAGACGAAGCCCCAGAGCCTCGAAAAAGGCCACCAGGACAAAGAGCATGAGCAGCCAGAAGACCGCCCTCCCCGCCCACTTCTCGATCTCGGGCGGATTCTCGGCATCCTCCCCCATCAACCACTGGGCGATCCGGTTGTCGAACTCGGTCTTGCCGAGCGCCCGGCGTACCAGGATCGATGAGACAAGGGCGATCAGCCAACCGACGATCAAAATGGCCAGCGCGATGAGCATCTGGCCCAAATTGGCGGTGATCAGTTCTCGTAAATAGTCCATGATCTGTTGCATGGCTCCTCCTCCTGATGAGGCGATTTTGCGATCGCCTCGTTGACCACCTGTTCTTCAGTGCGATCTACAGGTTCGTTCGAATTGGTCAGTTTCTCATCCTAGGGTACACCAAAAAACGCGGGACCCGAATCGGGGTCCCGCGTTGATGTCTTCGAGCCGGCGAAGGTCAGCCGGATACCTGGTGCATGTGGACATCCTGCTGCGGGAAGGGGAAGGAGCAGCCGGCGGCCTCGAGACCTTCCTTGAGTTGTCGGGTCAGGTCAAAACGAACACCCCAGTAGTCGGCGCCGTTGACCCAGGGCCTCACCACCAGATCCACCGATGAGTCCCCGAGATTCGACACCGCGATCGTGGGTGCGGGCTCGGCGAGGACCTTTTCGTGGGCGGTGACGATCTT
>CBESWV010000182.1:0-8113 GCA_965533305.1 uncultured bacterium
ACACCGAGGACGGTTTTGAACTTCATTTCGGCTGCAACCACCTCGGTCACTTCGCTCTCACCGGCCGGCTCATGATCCACCTCGAGGCGACGCCGGGTGCTCGTGTGGTCACCGTCAGCAGCCTCACCCACCGGATGGGCGCCTTCGATTTCGATAATCTCAACGCCGAGAAGGGCTACCGCAAGATGGCCGCCTACGGCCAGAGCAAGCTTGCCAACCTGCTCTTCACCTTTGAACTTCAGCGAAGGCTCGAGAGCTCGGGTTCGAGAGTCCTGGCCGTCGCATCCCACCCCGGGTGGACCGGAACCGAGATCCAGCGCCACTCATCTCTGATCGAGTTCTTCACCCCATTGGCCCCGGGGCCGGCGCGCGGCGCTCTGACGACGCTGCGCGCCGCCGTGGATCCACGGGCGCGGGGCGGCGACTATTACGGCCCGCGCGGGCTCTTCGAATTGATGGGATATCCCAAGAGAGTCGATACGTCTTCGGCTGCCAGAAACGAGAATGACGCGGGTCGGCTGTGGCAGCTCTCTGAAGAGCTCACCGGGGTCAGTTTCCCCGGCGGCGAGCCGGTCAGCTCTGCTTGAAGGAAGCGGCGGAGATTCCCAGCCGGCGCAGCTTCTGTTGCATGTTCTGACGGTGGAGGCCAAGGGAGCGGGCCGCGTGTGACACATTGCCGTTGTGCCGGCGCAAGGCGGCGGTGAGAATCGACCGTTCGAAGCTGTCGATGGCTCTCGCCTTGGCGGCCCGGAAGTCGTCCTCGTCACCGAGACCCATGTTCGGCGCCAGGCCCACCGTCGGGAGATCGATTTCGCGCCGGAGATCGGCCGGGAGATCGGCCGCTTGAAGGACATCATCGGTGCAGAAGATCGCTGCCCGTTCCATGGCGTTGGCGAGTTCGCGGACGTTGCCGGGCCACGGGTAAGAGCAGAGGATGCCCTCAACCTCGGGGCTGAGCCGGAGACGACCACCGCCGAAGGCATCAAGGAAGTGCTGAGCCAGCAGGAGCACATCGCTGCTGCGGTCTCGCAGCCGCGGCAGCTTGATGTCGACCACCCGCAATCTGAAAAGGAGGTCCTCACGGAAGTTGCGGTCGGAGACCATTTTCCTGAGGTCGCGGTGGGTCGCGGTCACGATGCGGACATCAACCGCGACAGTGGGACCGCCACCGAGGGGCTCCACCTCGCCTTCCTGCAGGACCCGGAGAAGCTTGGCCTGGGCGGGCAGGGCCATGTCGCCGATCTCGTCGAGGAAGAGCGTGCCGAGATGGGCCTCCTGGAATTTTCCCGAGCGATCCCGGTCAGCACCGGTGAAGGCGCCCCGCCGGTGGCCGAAGAGCTCGCTCTCAACCAGGGTGTCGGGTATCGCGGCGCAGTTGACGGTGACGAAGGGTCCGCTCCCCCGGTCGCTTCGGCGGTGGATCGCGCGCGCCACCAGTTCCTTGCCGGTGCCCGATTCGCCGAGGATGAGGATGCTGGCGATTGTCGGCGCCACCTTTTCGATGGTGTCCTTCACCTGTCGCATGGGGGGCGACTCGCCGAGGAGCTCAGCCGGGCCGCCGAGCCGTTGGACCTCGGCCGCCAGCCGCCGGTTCTCAGACTGCAGACGAGCCGTCTCGAGGGACTTCTCGACGACAATCCTGAGTTCGTCCACCGCAAAGGGTTTGCAAAGATAGTCCGACGCACCGGCGCGGACGGCATCAATGGCGGTCTTGATCGAGGTGTCGGCGGTGACGACCACGATCGGCGGGGCAGCCTGAAGCTCATCGAGCCGCGAAAGAAAGCCCATTCCGTCCAAGCCGGGCATGTGGAGATCGAGGAGCACGAGGTCAATGCCGTGATGGCGCGGACTCAGAGCCTCGAGGGCGCCGAGGCCGCTGTCACACTCCGTGAAGTCGTACTTGGCCTTGCCGAGGGCGCGAACGGTGGCGCGGCGCGCCACCGGCTCGTCGTCACAGACGAGGATCAACGGTCGACTGCTTTCGCCTGCAATTGAACTCATGGCTTCTCTTCTCCAGCGACGGCGGTTTCTTCGGTGGTCTGGTCGGTCGCCACTGCCGGGCAGCTGACCGTGAAGGTGATTCGGTCCTCGATGTTGCCGACGGTGATCTCGCCGCCGAACTCAGCCACCCGCCGGGAGACGAGCCCGAGCCCGAGCCCGGTGCCGCCGACGCTGACGAAATCCTCGAAGAGCCGTTCTTCGATCTCGGGGTCCATGGCCGGGCCCGCGTTCTCGGTTTCAAAGACTACCGACCCACCGTCTCTGAGCAGCCGAACCTTCACCGATGATCCGCCGGGCGCATGTTCGATGGCGTTGTTGACGAGGTTGAGTGCGATGGTCTGCCAACCGGCCGCGGTGCCCACGACGCGCAGGCCCGGTTGGATCCCGGTCTGATCCAACTCCACGCCCCGCGTCTTCGCGTGGTAGCGACAGACCGCAAGGGTGTCGGTCGTGAGTTGACTGAGATCGACCGCGTTGTCCTGTGACGGCTGTTGGGGGGCCCTGGCAAAGCCGAGGATCTCAGCCGCCACCAAATTGAGGCGATCGATCTGATCGACGATGAGCCCGAGATCCTCGGCCTGCTCGCTGCCGGGGTCGGCGGTGGAGAGCTCCTCACCGACGGTCTCGGCGAGAACCTTGATGGATGACAACGGGTTCTTAACCTCGTGGATCAGGGACGCGGACACCATCCCGAGCATTCTCAGGCGCTCCTGCTCGGCCATGGTGCGTTCCTCGGCGAGGCGGGTTTCCATCAGACGTCGGAGCTGGAGCGCCCCGCCGAGTTGCCGCAGCACGAGCCGCACCGACTCCATTTCGCCATCCTGATAGCCGCCGCCCGTGGCGCTGACCTCAAGGCCCAGGACGTTCTCCAACACACCTCCGACCCTGAGCGGAAACACGGCGTGGAGATGAGTCCGACCTAACACGGCGGCGAGTCGGTTCGAGGGCGGTGAGAGCCGGTTGAATGCGATTGCCGCGGAACTCTGGAGGTGCCTCCACAGCAAGGCCTCACCGCGATCGCCGTCGGTCGGTGGACCAAGAAACCGGGCCCGTGTCACCAGCCACCCGCCGATCTGGCCGGCGACCTCATCGAGTACTTCGCCCTCCGGCAGGTCGAGGGTCTCGAGCCGGCTGGAAAACGCGTCGAGTTCCTGCGGCGTAGGGCTCTCGCCGAGGAGGCGCCGCAGTTTTCGTGACCGGGAGGCGGCGGCGCGTCGCAGTGGTGTATAGAGCATGGCTGCAAGCACGGCTGCGACGAGACCGAAGGCGACCAGCCGCCGGAAGATCTCGGTGTCGTGGATGCCCACGGCGGGCCCGTAGAGCATCACCAACAGCACCAGTCCCATGGCCGCTACGAAGTGCCGCAGACTCCGGTGCGACAGCGACAGCCGCAGCAGGTTGTAGCGTTGGACAAAGTAGAGAAAGGTCAGACCGAGAACCAGGCCGGAGGCCTCCGAAGAGAGTCGCCAGATGCCGAGGGCGATCTTCGGTGCGCCGGCCCTAATCCCAACGACGGGGCCGAGGAAGAGTAGCCCCAGCATCGCCAGGAGAGCCGGCAGGAGCCAACGCAGAAACTGCTTCAGGCGGCCGTCGTCGGTGCTTCGAATGACCTGCACGAGCAGCCATCCGGCCACCGCGACTGAGAGTGAGGCGTGGAGGAGTACCAGGGGGAAGACCCCGCGCGCCGCCGACTCCAACCAGGGTGATCGGAGCTGCCAGATTCTGAAGGCCGCAGGAAGAAAGAGCAGCAGGGTCAGATAGTTGGGGACGAGCCAAAGCCGGGAGGGCCTCCGCAGGGGTCGCTCCGTGCCGGCTAGCGGGTCATTCCGGGTTGGCTTTTCTCTTGCCAGTACACCCCAGATCGTGCTGGCGAGAAGCGGGAAGCTCGCCAACCAGGCCATGCCGCGAATGATGTCGAAGACGGCTCCGAAAGGCGCCGGCGCACCGGTAGGCGCCCTGAAGATGGTCGCCAGTTCGTCGACGAGACACCCGCCGTACCAGACGGTGAGGCAGAAGACCAGGATCCGGACGGGAAAACCCGGCAGGACCGATGGGTTGCGCACGAGCTCTCGGACAAGGAATCCGTAGAGCAGGGTGCCGATCAGAAAGACCAGTAGATGCGCATAGAGCAGGAGGGTTTGGCCCATCTATTTATTGTAGCGGGTGCAGCGTCAATACTGCACTTGCTGCGTTCCGAGATGCATTGATAATACTGCACTTGCCTGTCAATGAAGAGAGAAGGTCTATTTAACTCCTTTTATTTCGGATATTTCAAGATTCTCCGATAGTTGGCACGGCACTTGTAATAGAGGTCGGCAGCCCGTTGAAGGGAGATGCACCATGGCTGATCACGCATCCGAGACGAAGGCTGTTGCCACCACCGAAACCACCTCGTTGACCGAAGCTGGTCGACAAAAATCCGATGACGATGCCGGCCTGAGATCGGTGCGCAGCATCCGCTGGTTGTTGCTTGCCGGTGCATTGGTCACGGCTGTCTCACTCTTTCGCCTCGTTGAATCGCAGTGGGCCTCGATACCGGTGGCCGCGCAGTACCTGGTGGTGGTGCTTGGGGCGCTCGCGCTTTATGGGACGGGCGAACTCGCCCATCGCCGGCTCGGTCTGCCATTGGCGGGTTCGGCTCTAATGTTGCTCTTCACCGCTTTGGTCCCTGTGCTCTCCTGGGGCGCGGTCTATCTCGATCTCCTTGCGAGGCCCTTCGGCTGGCTCGCTTTCGCCATCGGCACCGCGGCGCTGCTTGGGGCCGCGCATCGCCCTCTCCGGATCATGCTCGGCTATCGGGGGGTGCTCTACCCGGCCGTCTTCGCTTTGTTCATTTTGGCGCAACCGGTGCTTCCGTTGGTCGCCGATCGGATTCCCAACCACACCGCGGCGATCTACCTCGCTGCGGCGCTCCTCCTCGGCCTGCTTCTTCAGATCGGGAGCCGTCACATCAACCGCTTCTTCTTCCACCGGGACCGCCAGGACGGTGTCGAACGACCGATCCGCTGGATGCCTTTTGTGGTCCTCGGCGTTCTCTATCTCGGTGCCATGGTCTTGCTCGATCCGCGATCCGAACTCATGGCGCTGCCCCTCGCGGTGATCGGGATGGTCCTCGCCGACACCGGCGAGGAGTACTACCGGGCGCTGATCCGTGCTCGCGGCGAGACGCCCGAAAAATGGCCAAGGCGATCGGTGGCGATGTTGGCCATCGGCATCGCGGCCATGGTGGTCGCGCTGCCGCTGTCCTTCGCCGATCCGAGTCTTCGATGCACCGCTTTGGTCTCGCTTTGCGCTGCGGCTTTCTTCGGCCGTTGGAGTCTTCGGTCGCCGGGGCTTCCGTCCCACCTCGCGGCCCTCGGATCGGTCTGGGCGGCCTATCACTTCATTCCTGCTCTGGTGCCCGATCTGGCGAAAGAGCTCTGGGCGCGACTGCTTGCCGCCCTCGATCTGTCCCACGGCAGTCCCCTGGCCCTCAGCATCGCGGATCTCGGCTTTCTGATCATCCTCGTTGCCTGGTCCGGTCTGCTCCGCAAGACACTCGTCACCGACCGGCTGCGCGCCATTCACGCCGGCATCGCAGTGATCTATCTGTGGTGGCTGAGCGTCCTCGCCGTGATCGACCCTGCCGATCCATCGCTCTTCCTCGTGGTGCTCGGTGTTGTCGGTCTGGTCGGACTCGTTGTTTCGAGACGGCCGGAGTTCATCGTCGGGATCTATGGGACTCTTTCAGCCCTCATTCTCGTATTGGCCCGACAGCTGCTGGGTGAGCCGCAACTCCTCACCGCAGCCGATCTCCTGGTGCTCGGGGCCGCGACCTTGATGATGAGCCTTGCGGTGCTGGGAATCAAACGGCCGCCGACACGGCTGCTCGGAATCGATGCCGCAACCACCCGTCGATTCCTCATGCTCCCGGCCGCCGCCGTCGCAGTACTGATCGCGATCCACGGTCTCGCCATCGATCTTCTGAGAAACGATCTGGGCGGCCTCGAGCTCATCCTCGCCGGCGCGGTGTTCCTTGTCGCGGGTGTTGGGCTCGGTCATCGCTTCCTGCCGGCGCTGGGCGGGTTGGCTACGACCATCGGTGTTCATGTTCTGGTCTTTCAACTCACCGATACGGTGGCACCGGCGGTCGTTCTGACGACCCAGCTCCTGGCCGTCGGGTCGTTGTGGGGAGTGGTCGCCGTGGCGTGCGGCCGCGGACCCATCGCCTCCCTGCTTCGCCCGACCGCATTCATTGTGGCCCTCCTCCATTGCCTCCTCGGTCTGTGGTGGCTGCTCCTCGGGATCGCCAACTGGGATCTGACGGTGGAGCCCATGCTTCTCGTCATCCTGGGTGTCCTCGCCGCGGATGTCGGGCTGACGACGCGGTCTCGAGCCAACGTCATCATCGGTGGTCTTCTCATCGCGTTGTTCGCGCAACTGCAGTTTCTTGCCATCGCCGGTCTCGATGACTGGACCGTGGCCATCCCGGCATCGTTTTCGGCCACCGCTCTGGGGTTGGTCGTGATGGTCCTTCTCGGCCGGGGAGCCTTGCGAACGAGCCTCCAGCGACGCTACGCCCTCGAAGACGGCGAGTTCACGAATCTGGTGGTGGGTTCCGCCCACTCTCTGACGGACTTCTGGACCGCCGTCTCGGTGGTCGTATGCCTGTTCTTCTGTGGCCCGGCAGCCCTCATCCTGGCCGCCTCCATGCTCGTGGTCGTGGCCCTTGTCCGCATCGGGCCGGACGATCCACGCGAGATCCGAAACGCGCTGTCCTTGAGGTTGTTGCTCGTATTTCTGTTCCAGCTCGTGGTGATTCTGGCCGGTGGGGGCACCACCGTGATGCCACTGGAGCTGGTCATCAACGGCCTTGATCTGTTGCCGTTGACGGCGGCGGCGGTGCTCGGTTGGCGGCTTCTGGTTCATCTCCTGGGCCGGCAACAGGGGATGACCGAATGGTCCCTGACGGTGGAGTTGGGTCTGGGCGTCTTTCTCATCGTTGCCGCATTGGCTTCTCCCGAGCTGTCGATCCTCGCTCACGCCGTCATCGTGGCCGTTGCGGCGGCCCTGGCGGTGGTGCGGGTCGCCTCGGGTGCGTCCGAACCCCGGGTGCTCCACTCGTGGATGGCACAGATTTGGGTCGGCCTCGCGATTCTGCACGGCTTCACCGCCGGCTGGCTCCATCTCGACGACGCCGCCGCTCCGTGGGTTCTGCTGGGGGTGGCCATCGCCGAGTACGGCCTCGCGACCGGGCTCGCGCGCACCAGACTCGGACCGGTCTTTGGTCCCACATGCCGCCTCATCGGTCTTGGTCTGCCTCTGGTCGCGTGGATCGTGGCCATGATGCGGACGGTGGGTCATGGCGGGTCAGCGGTCTGGTTGGCGGCGCTACCGGCCTTTGCGGCGAGTCTTTTCTATGCGGTGGTCGCCGTGCGCGAGGACCGTTCCACGGGCGCGTCTCTGGCGGCCGCGATCACCCTTGGTTGGACGCTCCTCGCCGTCTTTGTTCGTGGCGAGCTTGGCTTCGAGTTCTATTTCCTGGCCCCGGGGCTGTCACTCATGGTTCTCGCAGCCCTTCTGCGTCCACGTGCCGGCCGAACCTGGAGTTCCTATCTCGCCACTGCCGGCGCGGCTTTTCTTTATGCCACACCCATCATCGCGCTGGCGGATCAGGTCTCCTGGATGTGGCTGGCGGTGCTGCTGGTCATGACGGTGGCCACCGGAAGCGCGTGCATCGCCCTGCGCAGCCGTTCGCTGCTGGTGGTGTCGACGGCCGCCATGCTCACCGATTTGGCTTTCTTCGTTTTCAAGATCGGCACCACCGAACCCATGCTGCTGTGGGTCTTCGGGCTCGCCTTCGGGCTCGGACTCATGGCGTGGGCGGCCTACCTCGAGTACAGGCGCGAGGGCCTCCTGCAGCAGATCCGTGTCTTTGGCCGCGAGTTCAAATCCTGGAGTTGAAGATCCCTGCCGGAAGCCCATCGTCGCGTGAATGACGCCGACGAAGGATCGACCGGTGATCGATGAACCCACGCTCCCCAGGGGAGCCCAACCAAAGGAGATCGAAATGCAGATCACACAGAGATTCAGCCTGCTGGTCAAGGGACGGGTCAACGCCGTGCTCGACGCG
>CBESWV010000183.1:0-8084 GCA_965533305.1 uncultured bacterium
GACTCGAGGCCGCCGAGCGCACCCTTGGCCTCCACCGAACCACCGTCATCGACCTCGTCCAGGGGGGGGCCGGATTTGCCACCTACTACCCGGTGGTCAATTCCAACGGCGCCATTCGTGGATTCATCAACGGAGTTTTTCGCATCGACACCCTGATCGATTCCTGTCTGTCCGAAGAGAAGCTGCGCTCACAGTTCCGATTCAAACTCATCGAAGAAGACGGACGAATCGCCTACGCCCACGGAGTCACCGAACCGGCTGACGAATGGCCGTTTGCGGAATATCGAACCGTGGATGTCCCGAGTCATCCCTGGACTCTCGTGATCGCGCCGACAGCAGAACTTTTGGTATCGACTCGAACCACTGCCGACGAAGTCCTCCTTGGAATCGGGATCCTGCTCGCCATCCTCCTTGCTTGGGCCATTCACATTTCATTGAAGCACCAGAAAGCTCTCAGACAGAGCGAGACCCGCTACCGTCTGTTGGTGGAGAATCAGACCGACGTGGTCGTCAAGACCGATCTCGAAGGGCACCTCCTCTTCGTCAGCCCATCCTATTGCGAGACCTTCGGTAAGACCGAGGACGAGCTCATTGGTCACCGCTACCTGCCCCTGGTGCACGAGGATGACCGCGAGCGGACCGAACGCGCCATGGTCGAACTCCTTTCGCCACCGCACTCCATCTATGTCGAACAACGCGCCTTGACCAGTGATGGCTGGCGATGGTTCGGCTGGGCGGACACCGCGGTCTTGGACGACGCTTCCAACGTGGTCGCCATCATCGGGGTCGGTCGGGACATCACCGAACGCAAGCGACTCGAAGAAAAACTCCTGCAATCACAGAAGATGGAGGCCATCGGCCAACTCGCCGGCGGGGTCGCACACGACTTCAACAACATCCTCCAGGCGATGCGGGGACACATCGATCTCGCCGAGCGGGAACTTGACGCCGAAACCGAGGTCGCGAACCACCTGGCCCATGTTCGCCTGAGTTCTGAACGCGCCGCGGATCTGACCAGGCAGCTTCTCGCCTTCGGCCGACGGCAGGTCATGCAGCCCGAACTCCTCGATCTCCGTGAAAAGGTGAGCAACACCGTCGAACTTCTCAACCGGATCATCGGAGAGCAGATCACCCTCGAACTCGAGCGAGGTGTCCATCCCCGAATCGTCCGGGCAGACGCCCGACAGCTCGAACAGGTTCTGATGAATCTCTGCGTCAACGCCCGCGACGCCATGCCGAACGGCGGCCGAATCACCATCATCATCGGATCACGAAAGGTGAACGATGATGTTTGCCGGGCTCATCCGTGGGTCCAACCCGGCACCTATGCCTCGCTTGAAGTCTGCGATACCGGCGTCGGCATGGACCCCGAAACCCGATCCCAGATCTTCGAACCGTTCTTCACCACCAAGCCCGTTGGGGAAGGGACCGGTCTCGGTCTCGCAATGGTCTTTGGCATCGTCAAACAGCATGAGGGTTTTCTCGAGGTCGATTCCACCCTCGGCGAGGGCACCCGGATCGGCGTTTATCTTCCGCTGATCGACGGGCCCCCGCCCAGGGACGCACGGGTTCAGACGTTGGATGCGCTAGGAGGAACCGAGACGGTGCTGCTCGCCGAAGACGACGCCGGTGTGCGGGTCGTCGTCGAACAGATGCTCGAGGAGGCCGGCTATCACGTGGTTTCTGTTTCCAATGGGAACGAAGCGATTGGGTATCTCGATGACCATCACGCAGCCATTGATATCGCCGTACTCGACGTGGTCATGCCGGGTTCAGGCGGTCTCGACGTCGTCAGCCACATCCGAGCGACTGGCTTGAATGTGGCCATCCTCCTGGCCAGCGGCTACAGCAACGAGCTCGTTCGGACCATGGAAGGTGAGAACCTCCCCCTGTTGACCAAGCCCTTCCGCCGGGACGAGCTTCTGCTTCGAGTCCGCGAACTCCTCGACGCCAGGCGGTGAGATGAGGTGGTTGACCCATCACCGTCTGAGGTTCACTCGTCCAGCAATTCCCTAATCTTCGCCACCAGCGTTTGAGGAGTAAACGGTTTTTGGAGGAACGAACCGGACGAGAACCTCAGTGATTCCTCAACGACCCGCTTGCGATCCCTGGTATGCCCGGAGATCAGCAAGACCTTGATATCGGGGGTCTCGCTTCGCAGAGTTCGGGCGAGTTCCACCCCGTTCATTTTCGGCATCACCACATCCGACAGCACGAGATCCACCGAGCCGGCGCTGCGCCTGGCGACCGCGAGGCCCTCTTCACCGTCATCGGCGGTCAGGACCGAATAGCCCTGGTCTTCCAGATAGTCCTTGAGTACGACACGGACCGAAGGGTCGTCTTCAACGAGGAGCAGATTCTCATGACCCCTGGTGACGATATCCGGGCGTGTGATCTGCGCAGTCTCCTCCAGGGTTCCACCATAGACCGGAAGATAGACATCGAAGACGGAGCCCACACCGAGCTCGGAATCGACCTCGACCAGGCCGCCGTTTTCGTGGATCGCGCTGTAGACGGTGGCGAGACCAAGACCGGTCCCGCGATCGGCGCTCTTGGTGGTAAAAAACGGCTCGAAAATCTGCTCCCGCACTGCGTCGGAGATTCCGGTTCCGGTGTCCTTAACCCTCAGTCGCGTGTAGTCTCCCGGCTCCAACGCCGGCGCATCTTCCAACCGGGTATCGCCAACGTGGCATCTGGACGAGCTCAAGGTCAACCGCCCACCACTCGGCATGGCGTCACCGGCGTTCATGGCGAGATTGAGAACAACCTGCTCGAACTGAGTCTGATCGACTCGGACGAGCCCGACCTCGGGATCCAGATCGGTCACGAGTTCCACGTCCTCAGGGATCACTTGGCGCAGAAGGGCGAACATCTCACCGACCACCGTGTTGAGGTCAAGGGGCACTGGGCGAAGAACCTGGCGTCTGCCGAACGCAAGCAACCGGCTGGTAAGGACCGATCCGCGTTTGGCCGCGTCCGCGATGGCATCAACATATGATCGTCGATGGTCTCCCTCATCGAGGCTGAGGTGAAGCTGCTCGGCATACGCGAAAACAGCCGTCAACAAATTGTTGAAATCGTGGGCGACGCCACCGGCCAGGCGGCCCACGGCATCCATTTTCTGGACCTGGCGGATCTCACGTTCAAGCTTGCGCTGCGTCGTCACATCCCGCAGGATCCCGCGGTAGGCGATCACCTCGCCGGCCCCGTCTCTCACCACCGTTGTGGTGTCGAGGACGTTGATGATCTCGCCATCCTTGCGGACGATCTGGAGCTCCCCGTCGCGAACAAATCCCTCGCTGTCGACGGTATCGAGGAATCTCTCTCGATCCCCCTGGTGGCGATAGAGATCTCTTCCGACATCGACCATCAGGAGTTCTTCCGCCGAATCGTAGCCGAAGAGCTCGACTCCGGCGGGGTTGATATCCACAAGCCGGCCCTCGGGAGTGCTGATGTAGATGGCGTCCTTGCTGCTTTCGAAGAGCGAGCGGTAGCGCTCCTCCGATTCGCTGATGGTCCTTTCAGCTGCCGTCCTTTCCTCGATTTCGAGTTCGAGAGAGACGTTGGTCGTCTCGAGTTGGGCGGTGCGTTCGGCGACCCTCCGCTCGAGATCCGACGCATAGGCCCGCAATTCCCGATTCGCTTCGAGCAGTTCGGTTGAGGTGAGATCGAGCGATCGCTCGAGCAGGACCCGGTCGCGATCGGCTTGTCGGTATGCCGCGTCGACGACCTCGAGAAAAGGCACCAGCGCCGGCGGGACCTCTCCCTCTCGCCCGAAGACCTTTCTGATTTGGCGGTCGAGAAGCTTGTGCATGGTCACGTCTCGGTGAGGGTCGTGATGGTCATGGTCTGGTTGTGGAGTTCGCAGCAGCCCCCGGGCGCGTTTGGCGCAATCTCCCCGTACGAATAGAAACCCGAGAGGGTCGTTTGGTTTCCCAGAACCGTTCGTACGCTCTCGACTTCCTCCTCGACGCGCTGGCGAAGCACCATCTTCCTTCCGACGCAGCTGATGAGCAACGCGAGATCCGGGCTCGTCGAACCGGTGGATTGAAAAGCCGCAACCGCAGCATCGTTGGCGCCGTCGATGAGACGCTCGAAATTCGCCTTCATCAGACGCGCGTAGGAGCCCTCCGGCAGATCACCGGCGAAGGTCATGCTGCCATCACTCTCATCGATGGAAAGCACCGTGCGCACAACCGACGGCTCGTCCACCGTCGATCGAATACTGAGCGGGAACGAGAGCGCACTGGCCGGCAGATCTTCGGCATACTCGCCGAGATACTTCTTATATAGGCCAAGGGCCGAGCGGCCATCGAGTTCATAGAGCAGATTTCCACGCGATCGGGTGATCAGGCGCTCCGGCCCGAAGGGATCCCAGCCTCCCAAGGAGCCATATCCGACCCGCAGGCGTTTGCCGTAGAGACCCATGGCAATGACCTTGCGTGGCTCGGCCTTGGTACCCGAAACGATGAGGGTCTCAAGGAAGTCGGTCCCGTCACCTGCGAGTCCCCCGGTGACCTGAATCCCCCGGGGCAGCGCATCCACGAATCCTCGAGTCAACTCGCTGCCGTTGACCACCAGACCATCCGAGAACACCAGTACGTGGACCAGAGATCTGTCGACCAATCTCGCGGCGAGTTCCCGCCCGGCCTGCCGGCTGTCCGAGGACTCGGTCAACAACATCTCCGCCGTCCGGATCGAGGTGTAGTCGAACTCGATGGCGGTGGCCACGATCGACTCTTCACTGACGTGGGTGCCGCGAATCTCCCCCGAAGTCGAACACCCGATGATCTCAGCGTGTGGATAGCTCGCCGCCACCTCGGTCAATCGATCCCGGTCCCGAAGCACTCCGCTGCCGCCGAAAACCAGGACCACCTGCGCGGCATCCGCGACATCGGCATGGGCCGAACGATCCCATCCACAATCCTCCGACCAGTGGAGTTGATCCGTTTTCATCTCTCAATAGAGTACCGCTATTCTCGGCCCGGCGGAGATCGTCTCCGCCACGATCGCGGTCAAGGTGTGATGAGTCCCACTCAAATTCGGAACAAACCTGAGACTACGAACCTGTCGAAGGCACCATGTGCTCCGGCATCTGCACCGCGACGACTTCACCCGTGGCGCAGACTTCACCAGCTGCCGACACCTTGGCGCTGACCACAACCTTGCGCCCTTTGATCTCCTCGACCCGCCCGCGAACCTCGAGGGGGACCCCCATGGGTGTCGGTCGCAGATAACGGACGTTGATCGATGCGGTGACAAAACGAAAGGCCGGTTCGGTGCCGGGTTCGCGGCCCGCTTCGCGGTAGGAGGCGGCCGCGGCGGTCCCGGTGCCGTGGCAGTCAACCAACGAGGCGATGAGTCCGCCGTAGACATAACCCGGGATCGCCATGTGCTCGGGACGTGGTTCGAAGACCGTTACCGTCTCATCGCCGTCCCAATACGTCTTGATCTGGTGGCCGTGCGGGTTGAGCCGTCCACAGCCGTAGCAGTGGCTCAGGTCATCGGGGTAATTGTCCTGGATCGCCTTTTTGCTCATGCCTCAGTCCTCCGTCGAGCGATGCATTTCGAACCATTTCAGGATATGCGCGACCTTGGTGATGAGCTGGCTCGGGCGCTTTGCGATACCGTGCCCCGCACCGGGGATCCGAACCAGGGCGGTCTCGATTCTGCGGATCTTGAGCGCCTGATAGTACTGCTCGGACTCGGATATGGGAGTCCTGTAGTCCTCCTCGCCGGTGAGGAGCATGGTCGGTGTGGTCACGTTACCGACGAGGGACAGCGGCGACCGTCTCATGTACTGCTCCATGTGCTCCCAAGGCGGGCCCGGGAACCAGTAGCGGTAGAAGGTCGGGTAGAAGTCGGCGGTGAGCACGAAGCTGTACCAGTTGATCACCGGCTTGGCGACGACGGCCGCGGCAAACCGATCGGTCATTCCCACGGTCCAGGCCGAAAGCACCCCTCCCCCGCTGCCACCGGTGACAAACAGATTTCTCTCATCAATGTATCCGCGCTTGATGACGGCGTCGACCCCCGACATGAGATCGTCGAAATCCTGGCTCGGATAGTTGTGGTGGATGAGATTTCCGAACTCCCCGCCATAGCTCGTGCTCCCACGAGGATTAACATAAAGCACGACATAGCCCGCAGCGGCATAGAGTTGGATCTCGGCTGTGAAGCGGTCTCCATAGTTCGCGAAGGGGCCACCGTGGATCTCGAGGATGAGCGGGTACTTCTTCGAAGCGTCAAAACCGGGCGGCATGGCGATCCAACCCTGAATCTCGCGGTCGTCGAATGATGAGGAGAAGCGTATCTCCTCGACGGCGGCAAGCTCCTTGTGGCCGAAAAGATCATTGTTGAGCCGGGTGAGGCGCTCGGATTCTGCGCCCCGGCGCCCCACCGCCACATCTGCCGGGTGATCCGGCCGGGACATGGTGTAGGCATAGGTCCCGTCATCGGCAACCGAGAAGCTCGCTCCGTTGTACGGCCTCCCCAAAGACAGGCCGCCGAGATCCGAGCCGAGGACCTCGACGTTACCGCCGAGGGAGACAAAACCGAGTTTTGTGTTCCCTTGATCGTCGTACTTGACGTAGAGCCCACTCCCGTCTTGACTCCAGACCGGGCTCTCCATGCTGCGATCGAACTCAGCGGTCAAGACCTTCCGCCCTCCACCGTCCCGATCCATCAGATACAGACGCGTCACCTCGTAGCCCTGATAGTGGTCGTCATACCCGAGATAGGCGATCTTCATCCCATCCGGCGATACCGCCGGAGACGCGTCAGGACCCTCTCGATCCGTCAGGGCAGTGATCTCCCGGGTGTTCAGATCGACCGAGTAGACCTCCGAATTCCGCGGTTCGTACTCCCAATCATCGTGGCGGTTGGACGAGAAGATCAGCGCCTCGCCATCGGGTGTCCACCTGGCGTTTCGGTGGTGGAAATTCCCCGTGGTGATCTGTCTCGGGGTTCCTCCATTCGCCGGCAGGACGAAGATGTGGAAGAAGATATCCGGGAGGTATCCGACACCGTCCATGCGATAGAGGACCTTATCGATGACCTTCGGCGGGTCGGCCCAGGTGGCGCCGCGTGGTTTGGGAGGCATCTTCACAAACGGTTCCGACGGGACCGGAATCGGCATGGAAAACGCCACCTGGGTGCCATCCGGCGACCATGCGATCCCGCCGGCCGGTCCGGGCAGCTGCGCAAGACGCGCGGTCTGTCCGGTGTCCATCCAGCGGCAGTAGACCTGAGCGGTGTGTTCCTCCCCGGACAGATAGAGCAGTCGGCCGCCATCGGGCGACCATCGCGGTGAGTGGTGGTTCAAGCTGCCGGTGGTCAGCGGTCGGTGATTCGACCCGTCGACGTTGATGATCCAGAGATTCGACCGCCGCCGATCCTCCATGATGTCCATGAACGATCGGACGTAGACGATCTGCTCACCATCGGGCGATATCTGCGGATCGGCCGCGTACTCAAGCTGGAAGACATCGATGAGGTCGAACTTCCGGTCGTCGATTTCGTCGGCTGCGGCGGTACCGAAGAAGAAGGCAGAGAGAATGACAAAAAAGAGGGCCGGGTGTTTCACGCATTTCTCCAAGTTTCGGGCCGTCATCAGCTTCGGAGTATAGCGGTGCGGGAAGTCAGCGGCAGGGACAGAGACGGAGCCGCTGGCACGGTCCGGTCGATGAGCACACGTGACGAGTTCTCCGGTGCCACCCGTAGCATTGATCGGCACCGACGATCTACCTTTGCCGGAAAGGCTCACCGCCGAACAATGCAACAAATGGCACCACGCCACGCGCACCGGATGCCTGGCGATTTCTCCACCCGAAAGCCCATCGATGAAAGAACGCGGGCTCGGTGCCTGGCTCTCTTTTCGCCGCGAAAAGGTGCCTGACACCGCTCCCATCGCGCTTCCACAGGCCATGGACTGCTTGACGCTGGGTCGCCAGGGGCTGCCCAGAAGGCCGGAGATGAGGGGCGGGCCGCTGATGGTTTGATGGTAGTCGATCGGCTCAGAGAAGACCCTGGACCTCCGCTTCGATCTTCTTCTCCTCGCCCTCTTCCCACCCGTAGTGGCGGTA
>CBESWV010000184.1:0-8083 GCA_965533305.1 uncultured bacterium
GTCCGAGGATGGGGAGCCGAAGAGGACGCCCAAGTCTCAAACGGTGGTTCTTGAGGGGAATGCGGGCCCAGGATGCGAGGTACGCTCGGTGGTATGAGAAAGGAAATTCCTATCCGTTATCCGTCGAAATACCTGGGTGTCGGCTGGGGCCGGAAGGCCGAGGAATAGGGCCTGGGCCTGCGGCGTCGTATTTCGAATCTCGAGTTTTGCAAGAGGCTCACGTGGCACCCTTCCAGAAGAGCGGATGGGGTACATTGGAAGTATCTGGAGGCATAAAATGCTGAGAAGGACCCTGCGGGTACTCGTCGCGATCCTCTTCCTAACGGCGCCGGTCAGCGCCCAGGTGATGCTGTGCAGCGACAGCCCGCCCTTCGCGAGTGTCAGCGGGCCGAGCGGGCCGTATGTCGCGGCCCAGTGCACGCTCGAAGCGTCCACCGACGGCACCATCCTGGTGATCGCCAGCACAAGCGTCAATCGGGTCGGGACGGAGCACACCCAGCTAAGTCTGAAAGTGGGAATCGATCAGCCTGGAGGGTTGGGCTTGGTGGCCTCGGAGCGGGTGGTCGACGTCTACGGGACGACGTATCTCGAGTACCAGAACACCATGGCGACGGTGGCCGCACCGGTGGTCGCCGGCAGCCACACCCTCTACTACTTCGCCGAACGCGTGACGGGAACCGCTACGGTGACCCTGTACCGGCCGCGCATCCTCGCCGTCTTCATCCCGTCGGGTGAGACAAACATGCGCCTCTGTGAGGGACGCTGGGTCGGTGAGTTCACGACCGACATAGTGTCGCAGACCATCGTGGCATCGTGCTCGTTGGCGGGGCTCGGAATGGGCTCGGCCCTGGTGTCCTCGGATGGGTGGATGCGGCTCTCCGACTTCGAGGCGGAACTCAACGCCGATCTGCGGGGCAACCAGTCGACCACCGTCGAGCCCGGTACGGTGCGGCGGCTCGACGTGGTCGGTGACACGGTCTACGACGGCGTCGACAACAGTCTTGCAACCAGCTACCTAGCCAACCTCGATGCGGGGACGGCGTATTTCTATATGACGATCGCCCGCTCTTTCGGACCCGGGATGGTGTCGGTGATGTGGCCGGGTGTTGCGGCTTTGTGGGTTGCCGCAGGCGGGCCGGTGCTCTCCAATGGCGCCGTCCTGCCCGCCGAGTGGACGACGACCTCCATCACGCCGAGCACCATGCTCGAGACCACGCTCAACCCGGCCGTCGACGGCTATTTTCTGATCCTCGCCACGGCGTCGATCAGCCCGGACACAGCCGACTACGCCGCCCACATCATGGCCCGGGTCGACACTGGCGACGACATCGCCAACCGCTACCTCAAGATCAACGACACCATCGACCGGAATCTGGCGCTGTCGGATCTGGTGCCGGTCGAGGCCGGAAGCCACACCATCAGGCTGGCTGGCGGACGTTCCGACACACCGGCATCAACGAATCTCAGGGTGCGGGACGGTTCGCTGTCGGTGCTCTTCTTCCCGAAGGAGATGGTGGCGATCTTCGGGGATGGCTTCGAGATCGGGTCGTTGTCCAACTGGTCATCAATCGGGCCATGATGTGGATGAGTGCCAAGCGAAAGCGGCGGGGGACGAGATCACCGCAAAAAATGCCGGGCACCTCTTTGTCTAATTGTCTCGCTCAGGGCTCCTCGCTGGCGGCTTGATCAAGGGCATCGGCAGCGGTTGCGAAGTCCGCGCCCTCCGCCCGTCTGATTGCCCCCAATGAAAAAGGTGCCGGGCACTCACTTATGATCTAACGATCAAGGCCCCCTCAATTGGCCGGCCGCATCTCGACACAACATCATAAGTGGGTGCCTGGCACGGTTTCTGAGATCAGCCGTTTTGAGATGAAGGTTGCCCCGTAAACATTTGGTGATTTGTCGCCTCGACCGTGAGAGTGGGTTGCACCGAGCATTGGTCAGGTCTGATGCTCGCAACCTCGACACGAGGTTATCGAGAGATTCTCCGAGGCGGATCAACAGTGTGAAAGTGTGTATGTGGCATCCATCATCATGATCTTTTTGCGACCTCACTCGACGGAAAACGACTGCAGTTCCACCGGCACTCCGGAACCGATAGCCATCGTGATGCTGTCGGGATTGGATACTCCCCAGGAGAAGGTCGCCGTGTCGCCATCCTCGACACCGATCGATGCGAAGCTCTCTCCGGAAATGGTGAGTACCTGGTTGATTGGAGTCCCGGAGACATATCCTTGGGGCAACCACAACGTACTGGCCCCTCTGAAGGCGACATCGCCTCCGCCGGAGGTAAGGACGAGATTCTCGGTTCGGTAGCTGTCATCCAGTAACCCGTTGTCCGTGAAGGTGAACGAACCAACGGCTGGCTGCTCCCAAAAGTCCTGTGTCCCGACCCCGAAAGCCGCGAACACCAGGTTGGATAACGGGTTGATATCGAACCTCGGCGAGTTCGGGATCGTGCCGCCCGGCGGGCCCAAGTCGGTCGTGTCGACGCTTCCCGACGTGGTGACAACGAGATCGCTGCCGGACTCGGTGATGTGAATCATGATGCTTGCATGGCCGACGCCCACCGCCGACACGAGCAGTAGCGCCGCCGCCATGATGGTCCAGTATCCAAGGCTTTTCGCCACCATCGGAAACCTCCAATACATTGTCGCTCTTGATCTTCTCCACAGTAACCCGCGAGACTCCCGGAGTCAAGACGAGATAAACCCTGTTGGCCCAGTCTTGTTGTTGTGAAACCGAGGCTTGGAATGATCTCCAGGCGCCGAGCAGGGTTTCGGTCGTCTCAAAGAGAGCTTCCAAAAAGGTGCCAGATGGGATGAGTAGGCCGTTCTAAAAAGGGTGCCATAAAAAGGGTGCCAGGTTCATATATTCGTACATTCTCGGCCATTCGAGGCAATTGTCGCCGATGGCTGGCTCGGAAAAAGGTGCCGGGCACTCACTTATGATCTAACGATCAAGGCCCCCTCAATTGGCCGGCCGCATCTCGACACAACATCATAAGTGGGTGCCTGGCACGGTTTCTGCGACCCCATCATGACGATCTCCGACGTGGTACGCGGCACCTGATGAGGAACATCCGCGTCCACCTCCTCGCCCGCAATCGTCCGGGCGCCCCAGAGGCACGCCAAAACGCTCATGCACACGACCGTCGTCGCCAACCGCCCTCCAGGGCACAGCTGTAGACGTGCTTGCTTGCACGGATTATTCGGCAAGGCGGATTCCTCCGAGGATCCCGGGGCGGGGTGGGTCACGGCTCTCGATCGAACCGTTCCGAGGATTGTATACGATCCTAACCTCGACCCCTGAGCGCGACTCGGTCTACACCTCGACCGGCGACCCCGCCGTTTTCAACCCGTCCATCAGCTCGTCGACGAGGAAATCGACCTTGCACGATCGGCTGGCTACCGACGGCATCGCCTATGCCATTCCCCCCGCGGATCTGGCGCAAGAGGGAAGGTCCCAAATATCGGTGCCGGATGGGATGAGTTGGCCGGTTTCCTAGAACGGCCTACTCATCCCATATGGCACCTATCAAGTGAGGGAAATCCGATTTCCGGCCGATAAGACTCACAGGAACATCGAGACTCGCTCTGTCGATCTCGGGGCCCAGAGAAATGGGAGATGAGATGAAGATTCCTGTGCGTTCTGTTTCCCCGGTTTCGTCGGTGCTTTGTGTTGTGATGCTCGCAACCATTCCGTCGGCCACCCATGCGCAGTGCACTCCGATCGAGAAAGAGAAGCTCCTCGCCTCCGATGGCGCCGTCGATGACTATTTCGGCTACTCGGTCGGTGTCTCTGGGATCCACGCTGTGATCGGCGCTCATCGGGACGATGACAACGGAGAGGGCTCCGGCTCGGCCTATGCCTTTCGCTTTGATGGTTCCCAGTGGACCGAGAAGACAAAGTTGACGTCCTCAACCGGGTCCGAATGGGACGAGTTTGGGATAGCGGTGGCGATCTCGGGGAACACCATCGTCGTCGGGGCACCCTTTGACAACACTGGCGCCGTCCAGGCCGGAGCGGCGTATATCTTTCGTTTCAACGGGGCGCAATGGGTGGAAGAGGCCAAGCTGCTTGCCTCTGTCCCTCACCCGCTAGCCTATTTCGGTTCCTCGGTAGCGATCTCGGGCGATACGGCAGTCATCGGGTCGTACAACAATGACCAGACGGCGTCCTCGGCCGGCGCGGCGTATGTGTTTCGTTTTGACGGGACGCATTGGATTCACGAGACCAGACTCAGCGCCTCCGATGGAGAGATGAACGACTATTTCGGGTGGTCGGTGGCGATCTCAGGAAACACCACGGTCATCGGAGCGAAGTTCGACCAGGACAACGGGTGGGAATCCGGATCGGTCTATGTCTATCGCTACAACGGATCGCAGTGGATCGAAGAGGCGAAGCTCGTCGCTTCGGACGGCGCGCAGAATGACGAGTTCGGCGCAGCGGTTGCCATTTCGGGCAACATCGCGGTGATCGGCGCATGGCTCGACGGCGACCTTGGCAATTGGTCCGGTTCGGCGTATGTCTTTGAGTTCGGCGGCTCGACCTGGACCCAGGAGGCGAAACTCATCCCCTCCGATGGTGGGTACGGAGACTGGTTCGGCGCCTCGGTGGCGATCTCCGGCGACGTCGTGTTGGTCGGAGCGTTCTTTGACGACTTCAATGCTCTCTTCGACTCCGGCTCTGCGTATCTCTTTCGCTACGACGGGATGGTTTGGGCCGAAGAAGCAAAGCTGCTCGCCTCGGATGGCGCGCTCAATGACCACTTTGCCCGTTCGGTTGCGATCTCGGGCACCACCGCCTTCCTCGGGGCGTCGGATGATGACGACAACGGGCTTGGATCCGGCTCGGTCTATGTCTTTGACATCAACTGCCCAGGTGTCTTTCCAGAACTGATCTTCATGGACGGCTTCGATTCGGGTGACACCTTTCAGTGGAGCCTCACCGTGAATTGAGCGATCAGTGGCACCAATTGCTGAGTTGATTTTCGATTTCCTGCGCTACGAGCGCCGGGCGCCCATCCTCACCATCTGAAGGTCCAGCGCAGCTTTGCGATGAGCTGGTCGTTGACCGGGTGGAGCGAGTACCAGTCCTCGCCGGCCAGGGGGCGACGCCAGCCGTGGTTCCAGACCAGAAAGAAGTCGTTACCGGGTTTGATGGTCCAGCGGAATCGGGTGTTGGCCCCAAGGTCCCGCGACTCTGAGTCATATTGGATGTAGCTCGACAGGATCAGGTTCGGCGTGAAGGCATAGGTCACCTTGAGCTGCCCCAGGTTGAGGATGAAATCTCCCTCCGGGAGGTCGCCCGAGTTGTGCTCAGCTTCGAGCTCGAGCTGGAGGTGGCCCGACGGAGTCGTGTAGCTGACGAACCCCAGGGTCTGGATCAACGAGCCGGAGTAGAAGTCGCCGAACCAGACGGTCGCCCCCACCCGCCACGGTCGGTAGGAAGAAGTCTGCGCCTCGACCCGGTATCTCGTGTACTGGTAGTCGCCCGGGGGGATGACGACGCCATCGGCAATTTCGAATTCCTCGTCGAGGCGCTCGTACTTCGGCCAGATGACTGCCTGGATGTGTTCCCCGGACTGTGTTTGGACATTGAACGGCGAGATGAACACATGCCAAGACTCGGTCCTTCCGTCGGCACTCTGGACCAGGAGCGGGTGGAACTGGAAGAAGAACTGGCGCACCCAATCAAAGGGGCCTCGCTGCGGCCGCGGCATGAACTGGCCGCCCAGCTGGTACCAGCTGGTACCTGGACGCGGGAGAAAGCCCAGAGCCGGGTCGAGTGCCTCGCCGAAGTTCTTGACGGTGGCGTACACATCCCAGAGATCGTTGGGGTAGTCGATCTTGAAGCCCCACCCGGAGGACCGTCCTTCCGGGATGTCGCCGCGGCTCGCCGCCGCCCACGCGCCGACGGAGAGGTTCTTGTCGCCCTTGAAGGTGGAGGTGCGCCACAGGACGTCGACGCCGCCGAGCGAGTTGTCGCGCACGCCTTCGGGGTCGCCGTCGGTTGCGATCACCCCCACTGTCAGGTGCTCGTCGACGTCATAGGTGATTCGGCCCGAGAAGAGGTTGGTGCGCTCGGTCAGTTCGGTCTCATCGGCTGCCACGGCGAGGGCTGCGACTCGCCAATGACCCGTACGACCGATGAGTTTTGCCCCGCCCAGAAGGGGGACCTTCTCACCCCCGAAGAGACCCACTCTGCGGGAGAAGAACGGAATGAAGTCATTGCCCAGGCCGAAACCGAACTCAAAGATGTCCGAGCCCTCGAGGAAGAAGGCCCGTTTCTCCGGGAAGAAAAGCGGGAATCGTGTGAGGTTGACCTGGCGGGTGTCGACCTCGGTCTCTGCGAAGTCCGGGTTGACGGTGAGATAGCCCGTGAGATCGCCGGTGATGTTCCACGCCAGATCGCCACCGAGCTCTCCCTCCACCGTGTGCTCGTCGCTCTCGTAGTCCTTCTCGGCGCGCACGAGACCGTAGGGGGCGAGGGAGAGACCCAGACCCTGTCGAAGACCGCCGACGCCATTCAACGCCCCGGCGCGCTGGAGATCGATGAAGGTTGCGTCGAGGGTGATGCCGCTCCAGCGCAGCGTGGTTTGCTCCCTCGCGACGTAGCGCTCAACGTTGAAGCCCCACCGATCCTGTCCCCACTTGAAGCGAAGGGTCTGAGTCGGGATCCGAATCTCCGCGCTCCAGCCGTCGGGAGTTCGCTGCGCCGCGGCGTCCCAGATCCCGTCCCAGTCGGTGGACATGCTCTCGGCGCCGGAGACGAGCCCGTCAAGCCGGGCGGCCGCGGCGTTGACCCGGAAGATATAACCGCGGCGCCCGTCGCTGACGGGGTCGAGAACCACCGCCACCGTGTCGTCGCCGTCCATGTCGCCGTCCCGCTTCATGGTGTGGATGGCGATTTTGGACGGCTCGGGGTCGTGACAGACAAAGCCGATGTACAGCGCCTGCGTGTCCACCAGGACCCGCACCTCGGTGACAAAGGGCGTGGATTCGCCCGGGCGAGGATCCTGCTGCGTCAGGTTCTGGATCAGACCTGCCTCACGCCAGGCTGGTTCGTCCAAGGATCCATCGAGGGCGATCGTTTGGCTCATGATTCCGGCGGACAGGCTCTGCTCGGTCGCCGCCGACGGACTCGCAACCGAAAGGGCGGCGATGACGACCACCAACGAGGACGTCCGAGCCAAACCAAACCACATTCTTCCGGCCGTGTGGATCTGTTTACCCGTCGACACGCTCGAACCTCCAACAGCGATCTGCGCTGGTGGCGAGATAAGTGTTTACGCTTCAGCTGGCTCCTGGAGACAACAACTCCGAAATTGAGAACAACCTGGATTCCACTGCAAAAGGGACGGCACTCCTCGCATCTCGATACTACTCCAGAAATCCACCAGCCGCCGAGCGACGACGCCCACGGGTTGGGTGTCAGATGGGATGAGCCGACCGGTCGTGTGGTAGGTTCGTAGGTGAGGCAAAACCAGCGTTGTCCGAACGCGCAACGGTCAAAAGGGAGGGACGGCTCATGAAACAAAGGATGATCATTGCCGCCCTTGGGGCCCTGGTGCTTCTGACGTTGGGATGCTCTGATAACGAAATCAGCTATCCGACCGGCGATGGCGGCTGGCAGATCGGCGTCGACCTCGGTGAAATACCCCCGCGAATCTACGATGTTCCGGTCTTGGTTTCGATCCAGGCCGATGTCATCAACCTCACAAACGGAGACCGCCCGCCCGACGGCGACATCCTGGTCTTCACCGCCTCGGGCGGATCGTTTCCCAACGGTCTGACCGAGATCGAGCTCGCCACCCTCAACGGTCGGGTGGTCACCGAGCTCGAGATCCAGCTTCCCGGAACCTACCAGGTCGAGATCGAGTACCCGCAGGAGTCTTGCACCGTCCTCACGGAGTTCTCCGTCGGTCTGGAATAGCGGTAGGAACCACCCCGAACGAAGAGGTGCAGAGATTTCGGTGGCAGGCGTTGGGAAGTCGGAACTTCCCAGCTTCCAAAAGCATCTATCACCTAAGGTGAGCGATTCTGGTGGATGAGATGCGCCAAGATCTTGATGCTCTGAC
>CBESWV010000185.1:0-7968 GCA_965533305.1 uncultured bacterium
TCGAGCTGCATGCTCTTGCCGAGGTTGGCGGTCCAGCTCAGGCGCAGATCGAAGGTGGTGAAGGCATCCTGGCGCTCGGTGTTGCGATCAAACTGCTCAAAGATACCGGGCGAAACCTCGACCTGGGCGGTCTCGTTGCGGTAGCCGTCGCCGTTGTTGTCGTTCCTGTCCTGGGCCGAGTAGGGGAAGCCGCTCCGCCAGGTGAAGATGCCCGAGACCATGAAGTTGGCGGGCAGCTGCCAGCCGAAGTTGGTGATGAACTTGTGCGTCGCGTCGAAGTTCGAGTAACCCCAGCTGTAGTCGAGGTTGAACTGATCCTGGGGGAAGTCGCCCGAGGACGAGACCGAACGTTCGTTGGAGTCGTGATCCTTGGAGGAAGACCAGGTGTAGGAGAAGTCGAGGAACCAGCGGTCGGAGAAGCGCTTCTGACCGTGGAGGATGACCGAGCGGTACTCCTGCTCGGCATCGGAGAAGAACTGGATGATCTGGTCGAAGTCGTCATATACCTCGCCGTCCACATAGGTCGGGCGACCGGCGGGGGTGGTGCCGCCGTCGGGGGCGATGTTCTGGTCCCATTTGCGCTGGAGCTTCTTGGTGTCCTGCCAGATCACGTTGATCCCGAGGGAGAAGTTGCGCACCAGTTCACGCTCATAGCCGAGCGAGAAGCGCAGGGTCTCGGGATTCTCGAATGACGGGTCGTAGACAAAGATGTCGGGGCGGACCACATCGCCGGCATCCTCGGCCGAGCTCCAGGTTCCGGGCCAGACCGGGCAGACGCCGGGATTGTACTGACAGCGCACCGAGTAGCGGACCACCCGGATGCCGTTGGTGAGCAGGGCGTTGGCGTCGAGCAGGGTCGGGGTGTTGTCGTAGAAGAGGCCGATGCCGCCGCGCAGCACCGATTTGCCGTCACTATTGATGTCCCAGGCGAATCCGACGCGCGGTGCGAAGTTGTTCTTGTCCTGGGGGATCTGGCCGGTGAGCGGATAGAGAGGGTTGGTCTCTTTGGGCTGGTCGTGCTGCTGGAACTCATACCGCAGACCATAGGTCAGGGTGAAGCTGGGGGTCGCCCGCCACTCATCCTGGAAGTAGACCGCGTAGTATTTGTTGTCGAACTTCACCGCTCCGTCGTAGTCCGAGAAGCTCTGGGTGTAGGAGTACGGGATCCCGCCGTCGAGGAAACCCTCTTCTTCGCCCTCCCACTCGTTGTAGGAGTAGGAGCCACCGCCATAGCGGAAGAAACCGTCGTCAAAGCTGACGAAATCGAGATTGACGCCGACCTTGAAGCTGTGGCTCCCGGAGTAGAAGGTCATGTTGTCGATGAGCTGGATCCGGTTCTCGTCCAAGAAGTTGGGCAGGAACTGATTCTGGCCCCAGGCCGCGAGGTAGGGATAGATCCCGGCTTCGGGGATCTCGGTGTTGTTGGCGCCACGCGGCCGCTCTTCCACCGACCACTGGAAATAGGCTTCGTTGAAGATGGTCTCCGAGATCACCGAGTTGAGCGACAGGACCAGCGAGTTGAAGCTGTTCTCTTCGAGACCGTTGTTGGACAGGCCGGTGTTGTCATAGCCCGAGGTCAGGTTCTTGCCTTCCTGGGTGGAATAGTTGTCGCGGATGGTCAGGAGGTTGTCGGTGCCGAGCTGCCAGTCGAGCTTGACGAGGAAGACCAACGCATCGTTGGTAGTCGGGATCTCGCCGAAGTCGGTGGGCGTCGTCTGCCCGCCGGTCTCTGTCGCGAAGTCGAGGCCGGTGAGGGCTTCCCAGTCGGCCATGCGGTCGAATGGAAACTCATCGAAGTTGACAAACATCGGGATCTTGTAGTCCTGTGCGTCCACGGAAGCGAAGAAATGCAGCTTGTCGCGGGCGATGGGGCCGCCGATGGCGAAACCGTACTGGAGCTGTGTCTGGTCGGTCGGTTCGCGGGAATCGACCTGATCATTCCCTGCGGTGGCGCTGACCATGCTGTCACCGGTGTAGTAGGTCCAGAGCTCGCCGCGGAAGGAGTTGGTTCCGGATTTGGTGATGGCGTTGATCACCGCGCCCGAGGAGCTGAACTGGGTTCCGTAGTCGGATTTGACGACCTGGAGCTCTTTGATCGCGGCCTGGGAGAAGGTGAAGGGCGGGCGGGTGCCGCCGCGTTCCTCACCAAAGAAGCTCGACTGGTTGTTGGCGCCGTCGATGTTGAACGAGTTCTGGATCGCACGGGCGCCGACGTTGAGGCCCCCGCGGGCGCCCTGGACGGCATTGGTGTCGCCATAGGTGGCACCCGGGGTCAGGAGCGCGAAATCGGTGAAGTCGCGGCCGTTGAGCGGCAGATTGGCGATCTGCTGGTCACTGACCGAGGCGGACGCGTTGGGGTTGGTGGTTTCCACCACCGGTGCTTCGGCCGTGACCACGATCTCTTCCTCGATGGCGGAGAGGGCCATGGCGAAGTCCATCCGCAACGATGATCCGAGACCGACATAGGCATCGCGGAAAATCTGGGTCTGGAAGCCGGAGAGAGTGGCCCTGATCTCGTAGTTGCCCACCGGCATCTGGTCCATGCGGTAGAAACCGCTCCCATCAGAGACCGCAGTACGCGAAAAACCGCTGTCGGAATTCTTCGCCACGATGGTCACACCGGGCATCACCGAACCTTCAGGGTCGGTGGCGGTGCCGAAAATCTGCCCCTTCGACGCGCTTGATTGCGCCAGGAGTGTTTGTGGCGCCGCCACGAGGAGTGCCAACACCACGCATCCAACAATAAATCGATGACCTTTCATACCACTCTCCTTCCTTCCTACCTCACATAAAAAAAACAAATATCGTCGGCTCCCCGTCATGGGGTCGCCGCTTGAGCTCGTTCCGCCGTCAAGGCGGGTCCAATCCACCAATTGTTATCAACCTCCGGTTGCCAGGTGCCGGACCGTTCGATGAAATCACCGATGAGGTCGGTCATTTCATCCGAAGACCGCCAGACGGGGTCGGCTTCCGCGAGATGCGGGTAACCGCCACCACCGGCGGCGCGGTAGTTATTGCAGACAAGTGTGAATCTCTGATGAAGATCGATGACGCGACCACGGATGCGCAGATTGCGCACCCGGTGGCCCACCGGTTGGGTGGGATCCACGCGATAAGATACCCCCGCCATCGTGTCCACGTTGTAGTGCGGAACAGAGGCATCTGTCAATAGCGTGCAACCGCCGGTCGCGTCGCATTCGAGACCGCTGTAGTACCGGGCGGCGTGTTCCAGGATGTCCTTGATTTCGGCGCCCGTGACCGCAACCTTCACCAGGGTATTGGGATAGACGTAGAAGGAGTAGATCCAACGCCAGGTCACGGCTCCTGCGGGGAGGGCCGGTGTGCGATCGGTGAGCAACGAAGCCAGAGACACATCCGCACCCGAAGCCTCGAGTTGGACCTGATGGATGAGATCGAGGGCGGCGCAGTCCCCGAGCCGGCATCCCACCACACTGATGGGGTCGCTGACCGTGCCGACCGGCCCTTCGAGCGCCGCCACCACTCGGTGGTGCAGCTCGGCCATCGGCTGCTGGATCTCCGGGTCGGGCGGGATCGATTTCAGTGGCAGGTTGAGGCCTTCCCAGGAGGCAATGCGCCACGTGTCGTCTTCCTGCTCGAGCGTGAGGTCGATCCGGGTGAGCAGTCGGGCCCGGGCCCGGGGCTGCGACACGATGGCGCCGTTGAGCTGCCGGGGCGGGATGTCTTTGTGGGTGTGACCGGTGAGGATGAGGTCGACGCCCGGGACCTCGGACAACCGGGAGGCAAAATTCTCGACCTCGGTGCCGCTGGAAGCACCGCCATCGAAACCCCTTTCGAAACCGGTGTGGGCGAGGAGGATCACGAGATCGCAGCCCTGGTCTTCGCGGAGCAACCGCACCTGTTCGCGGGCGGATTCGTCCATTGGTTCAAAGACAAGGCCCCGATAGTGTTCCGGTCGTTCCCAGCCGGGGATGTTCGGGGTCACGAGTCCGATGACCCCGACCTTAAGATCGCCGGCTTCGATCACCATGTTCGCCGGAAACGCCGGCTGACCGTCGGCCTTGTTGATGGTGTTGGCGGAGAGGAAGGGAAAATCGGCCTGGTGTTCGGCCCGGCGCAGGACTTCAAGCCCGAAATTGAATTCGTGGTTTCCCACCGCCATGGCGTCGTAGCCGATGCGATTCATTGCCGTGATGGTCGGACTCGGTTCGGACCAGCGCACGTGGGGGAACTGTTCGAAAGGCGTCCCCTGGATGGTGTCGCCGGAATCGAAGACGAGAACGGGGTGGTCGACCTCGTCGCGAATCTGAGCTACGAGGGTTGAAACCTGCGCCAGCGAACCGTCGGAAGGTTGATTTTGGAAGTCATCCCAGGGAAGCACGCTGCCGTGGAGATCGGATGTGTGAAGGAGAGTGAGTCTCTGATGCTGCGCCGCGGCATGGGGTGAGGCGAGGGTGATCGCCGATGCGCACCCCACAATCAGAATTGTGAAAAACCGAAATCGTTCAGCCATGGCGCGAAGCGATCATAGCAGAGATCAACCACGCCCGATCTTGGCGGTTTGGTCGGGACCGCGTATAACTGATCCATGGTTTCATTTGACCTGGTTTTCCGGGATGGTCAGCTATGAGGCGGCTTCGTTTTCTCACCGGCGGGGAGTCCCACGGGCCTCGGCTGACGGCGGTCCTCGAAGGACTGCCGGCGGGTCTGGAGCTCGATGAGGCATTCGTCAACTCGTGGCTCAAACGTCGGCAACACGGCTTCGGCCGCGGCGGCCGCCAACGCATCGAGAAAGACGAGGTCGTGGTCACCGGTGGCCTGCGGAACGGCCGGACCATGGGCGGCCCGCTCGTGCTCGAGCTTGAAAACCGCGATTGGAAGAACTGGTCCGAGGTCATGGCCCCCTGGGCGATTGATCAAGAGCAGGCCCAGAGCCGCGCCGTGACCCGGCCGCGTCCCGGGCACGCCGACTACTCCGGTGGCGCGGCGACGGACCAGCTCGATGACATGCGCAATGTGCTCGAGCGCGCTTCGGCGCGGGAGACCGGTGCGCGGGTCATGGCCGGCGCGGTCTGCGCCCAGCTGCTCGCGCGATATGGGATCGCCCAGCGGTCGGCGGTGCTCCAACTCGGGCCGCACGTGGTGACCGAGGGTCCGCCGACCTGGGACGGACTCGCCGGGGTCGACTTCGACTCGCCCCTGGTCACACCGGTTCCGGACCGCGAAGAGGCGCTGGTCGAGGCGGTCCGAGCTGCCCGCCAGGATGGCGACACCATGGGTGGCGTGGTCGGTGGGGTGGTTCGCGGGCTGCCCCCGGGGCTCGGTTCGCACACCCACTGGGATCGCAAGCTCGACGGACAGATCGTTCACGCGCTGGTCAGTATTCACTCTGTCAAGGCCGCCGCCATCGGCGCCGGGATCGAGGTCGCAGGGTGCTTCGGCTCCGAGGCCCACGATGCGATCCATGTCGAGGCTGGTGAACTGCGTCGGGACAGCAACCGTGCCGGTGGGCTCGAGGGCGGTGTGACCAACGGCGAGGACGTGGTTGCCAGGGCCTATTTCAAACCCATTTCAACCCTGCGCAAGGGCCTGCCGTCGGTCGATCTGACAACGGGGGAAGCGGGGGCGACGGTGTGGGAGCGCTCCGACGTCACCGCCATCGGCGCCGCGCCGGTCATCGTCGAGTCCATGCTGGCGCTGATCCTCGCCGACGAGATGCTGGTCAAACTCGGCGGCGATGCCATCGTCGATACCGATGTCGCATGGGCCGCTTTGTGCAAACGCCTCGAACCCTGGTGGCGGCCGTTGTCGTAGGAGACCCACCGCCGCCGGTCGAACCGGCGGCTGTTCGAATTCAATCCTCGGCGTCGACGAAAGCGAGCTTTCGCCGACACCTCAGCTCGAATCCGAGTCGTACCTCCGGCACGACAGTGGGTCAGATGCGGTGGGAAGGTCCCCTCCCATCGCGTTGAAGGGTACGCGCGGTCACTTCCCCAGCCGAAGCTTATCGAGCCGCTGCCGCAGTCTTTTCCGAACCCGCATGAGCCTCATCTTGAGCGCGCCTTCGCTGAGTTCGAGCCGGCCGGCCATGCTCTCGATGCTCTCACCGTCGGCCTTGGCCATGAGGAGTTCCACGACTTCGGGGTCTTCGCTGTCGAGGACGGTCATCATGAGCCGCACCTCGGCGACGCGTTCGGCAGCATTGTGAGGATCGTCATCGGACTCCACGTGCAGTGCGGCGTCGAGTTCATCTTCCTTGCGGACCGCCATCCGCCTGAGGTGATCGCGAGCGGCGTTGGCTGCAATCCGCCGCACCCACGCTTTGAACGTTCGAGGATCATTGAGGCTCGACAGGCGGGCCCACGCCTTGAGGGCGACATCCTGGGCAAGGTCCTGGGCAGTCTCGGGTTGGCGCACTCCGCATGCCACCAGGGTCGAGGTGATGGCGGCGCGGTGGGTCTGGAGCAGGTCAGAAAATGCCTGTTCATCCCCCGATCGCGCCCGGCGAACCAGGACGGCCGTGGCCTCCCAGGCGGATGCGTCGGTGGAAGCGCTCATGTGGTTCAAGGATACGCGAGCCCGCTCCTGGAGGGTGGTCCCGTCCGTATCGGGTGAGCGGAAATCCACACCAAGGCGTGCTAAGCTCCGCCCTCAGAATGGTGACAAACTCTTCCCTTCCCCGATTGCTCGACAGCCCACGGCCTGCCCACCTCGTTCTCGCGGATGGGACTGTCTTCTCCGGCTTTTCCGCCGGGGCGTCGTCGATCATCGACGGCGAGGTCGTTTTCAATACCGCGATGACCGGCTACCAGGAGATGCTCACCGATCCCTCGTACCACGGTCAGATCCTCGCCCTGACGACATCCCATGTTGGGCAGGTCGGGATCAACGCCATCGATGCCGAGTCCGACCGGGTTTGGGCGCGGGCGCTCATCGTCCAGGACCTCGATACCGAGCCGTCCTCGTGGCGATCCGAAGAAGACACTTCGGATTGGCTCGCGCGGCTCGGCGTTGCCGTCGGTTGGGGCTTTGATGTCCGGGCCATCGTCCGCCACATCCGCACCGCCGGCGCCGTGCCCGGGGTGCTTGCCACCGACGGCACCGCGGTGGATGCCCTCGTCGAGCGAGCCCGCAAGGCGCGGGGCACCGACGGTTGCGATCTTGCCCGCGAGGTCGCGTGCGGCGAGGCCTATGCCTGGGACCGCGGGCCGTGGCGGTCTCCATCCGAATCCGAACCTGCGATGGACCCAGGCGATCGTCCGCCTGTGGCGGTCATCGACTTCGGTGTCAAGCGTTCAATTCTCCGACGTCTGGTCGCCGAGGATCTGCGGGTTCGGGTCCTGCCGCCGTCGGTATCCGCCCACGAGGTTCTCACCGGCGGCCACGCCGGAGTTGTGCTGTCCAACGGTCCCGGCGATCCGGCGGCGGTGGTCGGCGCCCGCGAGCTCATTGATGGTCTCGTCGGTAAGATACCGATCTTCGGCATCTGTCTGGGTTGTCAGCTCCTCGGGCTGACCCTGGGCGGGCGCACGGTCAAACTGCCGTACGGCCATCACGGTGGCAACCACCCGGTGCGTGAACTCGCCACCGGCCGGGTCCTGGTGACCTCGCAGAATCACAATTATGCCGTGGAGGAGTCGTCGCTGCCGCGCGAGGTCGAGGTGACCCACATCAATCTCACCGATGGCACCCTCGAGGGCCTCGCCCTGCCGCGGGTCGGGGTCGAGGCGGTCCAGTTCCATCCGGAGGCGGCCCCGGGGCCCAACGACGCCGTCGGGCTTTTTACGCGGTTCGCCGAACGGTGTCGGGAGACAGAATCATGAGCCGGCCCGCCATCCCCGAGTCGGTCTGTATCCTCGGCGCCGGGCCGATCCGGATCGGTCAGGCCTGCGAGTTCGATTACTCGGGCGTCCAGGGCGTCAAGGCCCTGCGCGAGGAGGGCTGCCGGGTCGTGCTGGTGAACTCCAACCCGGCCACGGTCATGACCGA
>CBESWV010000186.1:0-7948 GCA_965533305.1 uncultured bacterium
CGTGGATTGGTGGTGACGACTTCAGCATCATTATTGAAACACAAAGGGCACGAAGGGCCACAAAGCATCGCATTTGAGAGTTGGACCTCGGTTCCGGAGTGCCATGCGACTTGTGGGCCGACTGTTGTGGCTTCAACGGATTGTTTGAAACGCAAAGAACGCTACGACCGCTATGGCCATCGCAAAGAAACACTTTAAAAAGTCATCGCAACAGGGGTCGGATGACGGCATCCGGCTTGAAGGACAACCTCGCTAGGCGACCATCGTTTCAGCCAACCTGAGTGCTCGACCCCCGATGAGCTCCCGCGATGGTGCAATGGGTCAATAGTGCGATGTCCTTTGCGATGGTCTTTGCGGTAAGACAGCGATGTGAACTACACGCTCCCAGCACGTACGCCTCCTCGGATATCGTCGCGAGGTCGTGGCACAATGGAAGGACGCTGAAAGCCGTTGATCCGTAGGAGGCACCCGTGCAGAAGATCGTCCTGATTGTAGTCGTCATTGTTCTCGGCCTGCTGGCCTTCAACTACTTCACCACCGGTGAACTGAGTCTGATGCCGGCCGGGGGCTCGAGCGACGACGGAGGCGAGCTCAACCGTCTCCGGGGCGATTTCCGTGCCGCGGCGCGCGAGTTCCGTCAGGCCGGCCGCAGCGCCGGACTTAGCGGAATGGACACCACCGATGCAGCCGGGGCGGCGTTGGCGGCGGTCGAGCGGGTCGAAGAGCAGGTCGAAGAGCTTGCCAAGCGAACCGAGGATCCCGAGGTCAAGACCGAAGCGGGCAAGCTCCTCAACGAAATCAAGAAGTACAAGCAGAACATCAGCTAGCGATTCTCGGCCCCCGACTCTCAGCCCGGGGCTGAGAATCGCTGTTGAGGCGAGTTTCCTGATCTCTTTTTCGACGCGGATTTCATCCGCGTCTCGTTCTCGCTTTGCTCGAGACCATGCAATCCCTCGGGGCGCGTATCGCTGAGGTTGCGGGGATTTTCGTCGGGTGTCGCTTGGTTGAGTAGGAGGCAGGTGACAACCTCAACACCGTCTCGACGTCATTCCATCTACGATCCGGGAGGGAACATGTCTCGACAAGCAGTTTTTGGCGCCATGATCATCGTGATGATTGCAGCCGCGATTCCGGCCACCGCCCAACAACGCGTGTGGACCGAGACTGGCGAGCCGGTCGCGGGGTGGGAGTTCGTCGATGATGACCTCCAGGACTACATGCAGACCTGGGCGGTCCCGGGCGCGGTGCTGTCCCTCGTCTCTCAAGGACAGCTTGTCTTTTCCCGCGGTTACACCTGGGACACGGCCGAGGCCGAGGTGGTGCAGCCGGACTCTCTCTTCCGGATCGCCTCGGCGTCCAAACCCATCACCAGCGTCGCCATCCACCAACTCATCGAGCGGGGTCAGCTGAGCTACGACACCCGCGTAACGGATGTGCTCGATCTGCAGCCGCCTCCTGGACGCACCGTCGATCCGTGGCTCGAGGACGTCACAGTCGATCACCTGCTCTATCACACCGGTGGGTGGGACCGCGATCAGACCTTCGATCCCATGTTCCTGGACGGGTTCATTGCCGCATCTCTCGGGGTCGACCTACCGATCAGCAAATACGATATCGCCACCTTCATGACCGGCCAGCCGATGCAGTCGGAGCCCGGCGCCCGGTATGCGTACTCCAACTACGGCTACTGTCTGCTCGGGATGATCATCGAGGAGATCACCGGCCGGGACTACAGCGAGTGGGTCGCCGAGCACGTCTTCCAACCCATCGGAGTCGGCCGTCCCCGTCGCGGGCACACCGCCATCCACGAGCGGGTTCCGGGTGAGGTCCGATACTACGGCTCGGGCGGTGAAGATCCCTACCGCTGGAACATCGAGAACATGGATGCCCACGGCGGCTGGATCGTCGCGGCGCCCGATTATGTCCGTTTCTTGAGTGCCCTGTTTGATGATTTCGATGCGAGTCCGCTGCTGAGTCGACAGAGTATCCAGAACATGGTTCGGGTCAACACCGCCACCAGCGAGTATTACGGGAGGGGTTGGACCGTATTCGAGGAAAACGGCCAGATGGTGTACGCCCATTCGGGCTCGCTGCCGGGGACTCTGACCCAGACCCGCTGGGCGGAGCCCGGGATCGCGTTCGCTGCGTTCATCAACACCCGGAAGAACATGGCCGACCTCGAGCTCGAGGATCCGACTGTGATTCCCAATCACGATCTTTTCGAATCGGTGGGTGTGGTGAACCACAAGCTTGGTGCCGCGCTCGCCGAGTCGTGGATTCCGGTCGTGGCCAACGGCGCCGGCACCGCGGGAAGCCTCTGGCGTTCCGATGTCGGCCTGCTCAACCGCTCGACCATGACCAACCAGGTCAAGATCCGGATGGAGATGCCGGGCGTCGCCGTGGATCGCGACCTGGAACTTGCCGCGGGTGAGCACCTGGTGATGAACGACATCGTCTCCGAACTCGGCCTCAGCGGCTCGGGATCGCTACGGATCTTCAGCTTCGAGCCCCTGACCGTCACATCAAGGACCTACAACGTCTCCAGCGAAGGGACCTTTGGTCAGTTCCTGGGTGGGGTCACCGGGCCCGGTGGCCTGATCAACGGTGATGTCGCCGTCCTCATGCACCTGCGAGAGGACGAGGTTGCACGTTCAAATATCGGCATCCTCAACGCCGGCCGGCGCGAGGCGCGAGTTCGGGTCGTCCTCTACGACGGTGCGGGGGCCGAGGTTGGTCGGGCCACGCGAACGGTCGATCCCCGCCAGATCAAACAGCTCAACCGACCCTTCGAGACCATCGGGGGGCGGACGGACATCAATCCGGGTTGTGCGGTGATCACGGTTCTCGATGGCGAAGAAGTCGTGGTCTACGGTTCGGTCGTGGATTCCGGAACCAACGATCCCACAACCATCCCCATGAAGGACGACGCCGGCGCCACATTGATCCACGTCGCCGCCGCGGCGCGCGGCGAGGGAGTGGAAGGCAGCGTCTGGCGGACCGATCTCGGCCTGCTCAACCTCGGGGCCGTATCGGCGGAGGCCAGTGTCGTGTTCCACCCATCGAGTGGACCGGATCTGGCCATGAGCGTGAGTCTGGCACCCGGTGAACACCAGGTACTCGACGATGTCGTCGGCCGACTCGGGGGCGAGGGTTCCGGTTCGTTGGAGATCTCCTCCTCGATCCCCGTTCTCGTGAGTTCACGGACCTACAACCAGAGTCTCGCCGGAACCTTCGGTCAGTATCTCGACGGATTCTACGATCGGGACGCCATCGGAGAAGACGACCGGGTATGGCTGCCCCAGCTGCAGCAGAACCCTGAATTCCGCACCAACATCGGTCTGTTCAACACCTCGGGGGAACCGGCGAGAGTCCGGGTTCATCTCCACGATGCCGATGGGTTGTTGTTGTCGACCACACAGCGCAATATTGCCGCCGGAGACCGCGTCCAGCTCCAGGAGCCGTTCGATCGCATCGCCGGTCGGAACGACATTTCCAGCGGGTACGCCGTGGTGGAGGTGGTAGCCGGGAGCGGGGTCTCGACCTACGCCTCGGTGGTCGACAACCGGACCAATGATCCAACGACGGTGCCGATCGCGAAGTAGGAACCCGGAATTATGAATTAGGAATGATGAATTATGAATGGCCGTCGCAGGTTGACCTGAAGCGCCTGCGATGAAATTCATCATTCATAACTCATAATTCATAATTTTTTGCGGGCGTTCAGCTCACCCAGACCATAGCGGCGAACATCGCGGCGAATATCGTCGGGAAGAACCAACGTGAGTGCGTGTTGATGCTGTGTGCTTTTCGGCGGTGATCGTGATCTGCAGCGTGGGTGGTGGCGGCGACCTGAATCACTGCGAGCAGCACCAGGAGCGTCGAACCGATGAGGAAGAAATCCATCCGCGTCAGATAGGACAGACGCGGCAGCGTCTGGGCGAGAAGAAAACGATACGCAATCAGGGTCAGCATCGAGGTAACGGTCAGGCTGAGCCGTGGGCCGACGTGTTTTGGGTCGATCCAGAAGACGATCCACGACATGGCGACGATGATGAAGACCGAGATGAAGGCCTTGCCGGCCCAGAAACCGATGTGGCGTCGGCCGTCGAAGGCGAGCCGATAGCCGCCGATCTCTCTGCCGCCGGCCGTGACCCGATACGGTTCGGGGCCGGCGTCGATCGCACCGAGGTCCCAGTCGGCGATGGAGAATGTCTCGGCTCGCATTCCACCTGCAAGATCGGCCGATTCGGGCGCCAAACGAACTTCGTCCGGTCCATAGCCCGGCACTACCATTCGGATGCCGAAACGCTGTTTGTCGAGTGGAAAATCGTGCAGGTCCAAGGGCGCGGAGAAGGTCCCGAAATAGCGCTGACGGGTGATCACGGTGCCGTCCGGGGCGATCTCGGCCTGCTCGGGGAAGGTGGTGCTGACGCTTTGTTGATTGATAATTTGAAGCCATGGATTCCACACCGTTTCGAGAGGAACCCGTTCGGTCGCATCGAAGACCCCCTCGAGCCGTGGATCGTGCCATCTCAGCAGGATGAAGAGATCGGCGGTGAAACTCTGGTCCGCACCATCCACTCTCGACACGTCGATGAGAAAGAGACCGACAGAGACCTCGGTGGCGCCGCTGCCCGCGTTCGGCCGGGTTCCCGAGACTTCATCCGGGACCGTGGCGAACGCCATCGTGGTTGTGAGCAAGAGGACAAAGATAAAGCTCAGGATCGTGGATTTCATGGGTGCTCTCTCCGGGATCCGACCATAGCATTCTCGAATTCGATGCTGTTGGGTATACAATGCGCCCGCAAAAGGGAATCCAGGAAGCGTCCTTGCCGGTTACAGGAGCCGGGTCCCTGGCTATTCATCAACACCGATTTGTAACAGAAGGAGTGAACCGTGATTCGTTCAATCGTGAAAACAGCTCTTGTCCTCAGCCTGGTTCTGGGCTTCGCCGCCGGCGCATACGCCGCCGACGGTGTCCTCGCCCGAATCGTCGAAAACGATGAGCTTCGGGTCGGCACCTCGGGCGCCCAGCCGCCGTTCTCGTTGGTCTCCAAAAGCGGTGAGCTCATCGGCTTTGACATCGATCTCGCCAACCTCATCGCCGACGCAATGGGTGTTGAAGTGACCTTTGTCCAGAAGCCCTTCGGTCAGCTTCTCGACACCCTCGAGAAGGGTGAAATCGACATCATCATGTCGGGGATGACCATGACTCCCGCCCGCAACCTGCGGGTCGCTTTTGTCGGTCCCTACATGGTTTCGGGCAAGTCGATCCTGACCACCAACGCCGCGCTGGCCAAGATTGAAGAGGCCGGAGACGTTGACCAGTCGCAGGTGAAGATGGCCGCCCTCAAGGGTTCCACGAGCCAGGACTTCGTCATCGATGTCTGGCCGCGGATGCAGCTCACCGTGACCGACGACTACGATGAGGCGATCAATCTCGTTCGTGAGGGCAAAGTAGGCGCCATGGTGGCTGATTTCCCGATCTGCGCCCTGTCCGTGATGCGTTTCCCCGATGACGGCTTCGCCACCCTGACCCAGCCGCTCACCCTTGAGCCCATGGGAGTGGCCATGCCGCCCAACGACCCGCTCTTCATCAACATGATGGAGAACTATCTCGGCGCCCTTGAGGGCATCGGCATCCTCGAGCTCCTCGAGGAGAAGTGGTTCCAGGACGGCTCCTGGCTGATCCAGATGCCGTAACCGTGTTTCTCGGAACATCAAACGGCGGCGCTGCGGCGCCGCCGTTTTTGTGCCTTGTGGTCCGATTGAGTGAGGAGGTGAGGAGGTCAGCGCTCCCTTCGGTCGCTAGTGAGGAGTGAGACGACCTTCTTCTGCCGTCTATCCCCTCACGTCTTTCGTCTTACCTTCAAACTCCTAACTCCTAACCCTCCTCTCAGATCCCTCCGACGACGTTGCTCCAATCATCGGTGTCGCCCTCCTCGAAATCGTCCCAGAAGATCAGTGCCGGGTCGAATGCCTCGTAGGCGCCCATGTCGATGACCGGATCGCCAGGGCCGGCATTGCCGGTGTCGGGCACATAGGGGATGTTCCGAGTCCTCCAATTGAAGTCTCTGTCGAGACCCAGCGGTTCGTCGGTCCAGTGGTTTCCGTCGGCATCGTGCAGATCCAAGGGCACCGCTGCATTGTCACCGGCATCGATGGCCGGCGAGTCCAGGTTGAGCCGCAGGGCCGAGTCGGCGAAGGACGGGTCCTGGTCGATGATGTGGGTGCCACCGTGGGTCCAGCCACTCTGGACGATGCTGTAGTTGACGATCGGCCAGCCCACCCCCGCGTAGGCCGAGATCTGCGGGTTGGGGCCCGTGTTGCCCCACAGAATCGAGTTGTGAATGGTGAACTGGGCCGAGGTATTGACATAGATCCCACCGCCCTCGCCGGCTGCCGAGTTACCCGAGAGGCTGAGATTGACCAGTACCGGTTGAAGGCCCGTGCTGGTCAGGGAGATCCCGCCACCGCGCCAGGCCGAGTTGCCGGTGAAGACGCAGTTCACGAGGGTCAGGGGCTGAGACGACGAAGTGTTTCCGTAGTAGGCCCCACCTTCGAAGCCGGGCGCCTGGTTGTTGATGAAGCTTGAATTGTAGGCCTTGACCGTCCCTCCGAGGTTGACCATGACCCCGCCGCCGGTGGTGGCGTAGTTGTCGAGGACGGTGACGTTGGCCAGCGTCACACCACCGCCTCGAGCGCGAACACCGCCGCCTTGATCGTCACCGGAGCCACCATTTGCGTAGCCACGGGTGATGGTCACCCCATTGAGCATCGCGCTCGGGTTGGAGCCCTCGGCGCGGACCACGTGGTAGCAGTTGTCGGTGGCTGCGGCAGCGCCGATCTCGCCGCTGAGGATGGTCGGGTGGGTGAGCCAGTCGCGCTGCTGCCGGGCGGTTTCGCCGCCGGCGAAGCCGCCGAAGACCCGAACGCCGGGTTTCGGCAGAAAGCTGTCCGACCGGCTTGCACCCGGGACATAGGTTCCTTCAGCAATCCACACTTCGATTCCGGAAACGGCCAGGTCGATGCCGTTTTGGAGATCGATAAAGGCGTCGGTCCACGACGATCCGTTGTTCGCGCCACCGGTGGCGTCGATATCGACGTAGACAAAACCAGTATCGATGTCGATACCAGTGACGGCTCCGCCGCTCACGGTGACCGCGTCCCGGTCGCCGTCACCGTCGGCGTCGTACCAGACGAGGACATCCTCGTCTCGAGGTTCGCCGAACACACCGTCTCGTGACATGAGAGTGGCGATGTAGTAGACGCCGTCGGAAACGTTGAGCGTGTAGGCGCCGCCGGGTATCGATACGAACACCGACGTGTCGGGCGGTCCCGTTGGGTTGGAGTGGGCGGCGACCTCGATCTGGGTCCCGCCACCGGGATCACCCCAGAAGGTGACGTCTCCCTCGATGGTGCCCTGGGCGAAGGCCGCCAGCGGCGTCAGAGCCGGGATCAGGATCGAAGCGACGAGGGCCTGGACATGAGACGGGTGGCGCACGATTTCCTCCTTGGGCAAACGGCCGCGGTCAACGACCAAGATTGCGTCTCTAAATCGAGACAGTCTCTTTGCTGCATTCTCCGAATTGTGCGATTGGTATCTAAGATAGTCCGCCGCCGGCAAATGTCAACTCGAGGAAGTGAGGAGGTAAGGCAGTGAGGGGTGAGGAAGTGAATTTCGGACATGCCCGTACAGGCTTCATTCACAACTCATCATTCACCTCCTCACTAGCGACCGAAGGGAGCGCTGACCTCCTACCCCCCAACCCCCTGACCCTCCGGGGTCACGAGAGTTGATGGGCCTCGATGGCGGTGGGGGCGAAGAACCGGCCGCGAATCCACAACGCGACGTTGACCAGGCCGATGAGCACCGGGACCTCCACCAGCGGCCCGATGACCGCGGCGAAGGCGGCGCCGTGGCCGATCCCGAAGGTGGCGATGGCGA
>CBESWV010000187.1:0-7945 GCA_965533305.1 uncultured bacterium
ACGCGATGGGAGCGGTGCCAGGCACCTTTTCGCGGCGAAAAGAGAGCCGGGCACCGAGTTCGCGTTCTATCGAAGAGTTGGTGTGTTGCCTGAGGGTCGGTGCCGGCACGATGTCAGAGACGGCACGCCCCGGTGGAGGGTCTGCCCGCGTCTTTTCATGGGTGAGCGGAAGATCAGCGCTCGTTGCTCGACCATCTGGATGTGTCACCGGTCTCGAAGCCGTCGTGGAAGATGACGACCGCATCACCGAAGGACTCGAGGGCCCCGATGTCGACAACGGAAAGACCGTCGCCGTCGCCATCGATGGGACGAGAGACGTCCCGCTGATCGACGATCGGTGCGCCGTCATTGTCGCCCGCATCGATGGCCGGACTGCCCGGCAGGAGCTCGTGGGTCCTCGTCGGACCACCGTGATCATCAAGAGGGCCGAGACCGGCATCGGTGACGATGACATCCTTGATCCAGTCAGATGCGAAAAAACAGGTACCGTCGTCCGACACGTTGTAGCCCTGGGTATTGAACCCGTATCCGCTGCAAGCGGGAGAGTGATTCCCCGCGATGATGGAGTGCTGGGATCTCGAGCCAAGGGATTGGAGAACGAAGCCGAAGAGGCCGGCCCTGTTGGCTGCAACGGTGCAGTTCATCAGGTGAGCGGGCCCGATGACCCGGCTGAACATGTCGGTCGAAGTGTTGCCGCTCAAGGTCGAATTGCGGAACCCCACGATGGCGTCTTCCTCCAAATTGACACCCGAGGCGACAAGCGCATCCGACCCGGCCGTGTTGTCGGCCACCGTCGAATCCTCGACGACGATCAGACCCGCATCGTTGAATATCGCGCCGCCGTCGAAGGTGGCGTGGTTCCCGGCAATCTCGCTTCCGAGGATGAAGAGGATGGCCCCGAAGTTGGAGACCCCGCCCCCGAAAGATGCCAGACCGTTGTTGATGTGGAGGGCCTGCAACGTGACGATCGTGTCGCCGGCGATGGAGACGGTCGAGCCTGCGGCGAGCCCGTCAATGATCGTCGGTTGCATGGACGAGCCCCGAATTGTGAGGCTGCGATCGATGATGAGGTTCTCTTCAAACCGGCCGGGACCCACCTCCACGGCGTCGCCCGAAACCGTCCGGTCGATCGCGGACTGGATCGTCCGACACGGCGTGGCTGTTGAAAGGCAGTCGTTCTGGTCATTCCCGGAGATTGAAACGTGGTAGATATCTGCCGGAGGAGTTGAGAAGACGAGTTCCGTGCTGTACCGGCTGACGACGGTGTTCCGGTTGTTCGGAGTCGTATTTTTTCTAATCGGGTACGACACCGACCGAACGACCGTGTGGTACGTGGTGTTCGGCTCGAGGGGACCGATGACGACACGGTCGATACCCTTGTCCGCGAGCAGGGCCGTGGAGGCAACCCGCTCGTAGGGGCCGCCCGATGTCGTCGAGATCAAAACCTCGTACACTCCCCTGTAATACCAGAAGATCGGCGTCCATCCGATCGTCGCCGAGTGCGCTGTGAGGTCGAGAGCCTCCAGATCCGTCGGGGCAGCGCCCTGGCGCATCCAGTAGTAGTTTGTGCAGGCGTCGAGCTGGGCGGTGAGGGTCGGATCGTCGGTGTAGAGGGCGTTACTACTCAGATACAGATACCCACCGTTGACGCAGAAGGCAACCAGAGCCGGTGGGATCTCGCCCTCGAACTTATTACTCGAGAGCCAAATACTCTGCATGTTCGGCCCAGAACCCAGGGACGAAGGAAGCTCCCCACCCAGCCTGTTGACCGAGAGGTAGAGTTTCTCGAGGGCCGGAAGTCCCGTCAGTTCGGGCGGAATCGAACCGGTGAGCTCGTTGCTTCGGAAATCGAGTTCGGTGAGGGACTGGATGTCACCGAGCGTCGGTGGGATGGCGCCGGTTAGCCGGTTGTACGACAGATCGAGGACCTCGAGAGCCGAAAGGCCCCCCAGCTCAGATGGAATTGGGCCGGAGAATTGGTTGCCCTCGAGGCTCAGCGTCTCGAGAGCGGAGAGATTCCCCAGCTGACGTGGAATCAAACCGGAAAGCTGATTGCCTCCGAGAATGAGCTCTCGCAGGGCGGGGAGGGTTCCCAACTCCTCCGGGATCATCCCCGTCAGCTGGTTCCCGGAGAGGTTGAGGTGTTCGAGCGCGTGGAGAAAATCGATTTCCGGAGGAATGGGACCCGTGAGATTGCACCAGATCACATCGAGGTGTCTGAGACTGGCAAGACCGGCGATTCCGGACGGGAGCGTCCCGCTGAGAGACGTGGACCCCATGTCGAGGATCTCGAGGTTGGTCAGATTGCCGATCTCATCGGGGATCGGCCCTTCGAGGAGCCAGTTCTCCGCAAGATCGAGGGTCACCAAACCGGTGAGATCGCCGATTTCGGGCGGAAGCGATCCTGTGAGGTTGTTGTCTCGCAGATAGAGCTCCACGACGGTCGTTTCGGCGGCGTTGCACGAGACTCCCTCCCACGTGCATTCGGTGCCCTCCGGTCCGAGCCAGAGGTATGGGTAGTACCAGTGGTACTGCCCTCCGGTACTGTCATACAGGGCGATCAGGGCGTCTCGCTCCGAGGTCGAGATCGTTGCTTCGGCGGGGATCGCCGACAGGACCAGGAGGCCTGCCAGGAAAAGGACGGTCTGACCGCGGCGGAGTGTTCGAGATCCGATGCGGGTGTGCGTGATTCGGATGTGGTCGTGTCTGACGGTCATCGGGAGCCTCCCGCCCACGCTCCCATGTCGCCGTTTTCGAACCCGTCGGCAAACACCAGTGGTGCAGCCGACTGCAGCTCGAACGCACCCGGGTCCACCTGAGAGGCGCCGTCACCGTCGCCGTCCATGGGGCGGGTGAATCCTCGTTGGTCCCCCAAAGGTGCGCCGTCACTGTCGCCGGCGTCGATGATCGGGCTGCCGGGCAACGGCGCGTGGGTCCTTGTCGGCGCACCATTGGCGGCGAGTGGACCGAGGAGAAGATCCGGAACGATCAGATCCAGACTGTACCAGTCAACAAAACAGTCTTGGGTGTCGGCGAGGTTGTGGCCCATGTACTCGCCTCGTCGGATCAGGCAGTTGGGCGAGTGATTCCCGCCGATGACGGTGTGTTGAAGCCGGCTCTTTGGGCCCGGGAGATACGTATGTTCCGGGCCGCCCTCGAGAACGTAGCCGAAGAGACCCGCTCGGTTGTTGGTGACGGTGCAGTTGAAAAGGGTTGCTGGACTGATCACCCGGCTGTAGGGGTGGGTGGAGATATTGCCGCTGAGGGTCGAGTTGCGGAATCCGGTCACACCGGGTTCGACCTCGGTCTCTGGAGTTCCGAGGACTGCGCCGGTCCCGGCCGTGTTCTCGGTAACAGCCGAATCCTCGACCACCAACAGACCACCCTGATTGAAGAAGGCGCCGCCGTCGGAGATCGCGTAGTTGCCCGAGATCTCGGAGGCGATGACGAAGAGTCTCGCGCCGCTGTTGTAGACTCCGCCGCCGGTCGATGCCAGACCGTTGGTGATGGCAAGATTTCGAAGCTCCACGGTTGTTCCGCTGCCGACAAAGACCACTGATCCGAGACCGCCGCCGTCGATGCTGGTGGTCGCGGCCGAGGCTCCCCGGACCACCAGATCCTTGTCGATGACGATGTTCTCGGCGTAGGTCCCCGTTGCGACGCTGACGGCGTCGCCCGAGGCCGCCTTGTCGATGGCTGCCTGAATCGTTCGGCACGCGGTGGAAGGGCTCAGACAATCGACCTGATCATCACCGGTGGTCGCGACGTGGTAGGTCTCCGCGGGGAGGGTCGTGAAGGTCAATTCGACGCTCGCGTCGCTGACGATGGTGTTGCGGCTCTCCACCGGGTAGCTGATGGATCGCACGACCGCGGTGTAGGTGGTGTCGGGCTCGAGCCCGACCGCCGTGGCGCGATCGATGTCCTTGTTTGCCAGGAGACTGGTCGTTGGCACCCGCACCGGTCTTCCGCCGAGGTCGGTCGTGACCTGGATCTCGTACGACCCCGCTTCGATCCACTCGATGGGTGTCCAGGCGAATGTGGCCCATCGGGCGGATACTTCTGAAACCACCGGATCGTTGGGAGGCAATCCCTGACGCCGCCAGTCTCCCCAGCAACGGTCCAGCGCTTCAGCGAGGACGGGATCGGGGGTGTAAAGGGCGTTGAACTCCAGCGCGAATCCTCCGGAGTCGTTGCAGAAATCGCCGACAGATGCAGGGATCTCGCCTCGGAGCATGTTTTTGTAGAGATCGAAATACAGCAGATTCGGCATCGACGCCAAGGTCGCCGGAATCGTCCCAGTCAGGCGATTGCCTGCGAGGTAGAGGCCCTCAAGAGTCTCGATATTCGTCAACTCCGAAGGGATGGATCCAGAGAGCTGAGAGTCGTTGAGTACGAGTGTCTGCAGAGACGCCATGTCCCCCAACTCGGGTGGAATCGTGCCACCGAGAGGGTTGCCGCTGAGATGCAGCGTCTGAAGCGATGTCATGTCCGCGAATTCGGGCGGGATCGGTCCGGTCAATTGGTTGTCGTAGAGGTAGAGGACGGAAAGACCGTCGAGGGTGCCGATCGCGGGAGGGATCGGCCCCTCGATTTCGTTCGAATTCAGGATGAGCGAACGAAGGTTGGAGAGGTTGGCAAGCTCAGGGGGGAGCGGACCCGTCAGACGGTTGTACTCGAGTGCGATGGACGTGAGGTTGACGAGATTGCCGAGTTCGGGCGGGATCGAGCCGGAGAGGCTGTTCCTGCTCAGCGATAGAAACTCCAAGGATGTCAGGTTGCCGAGTTCGGGAGGGATCGGCCCGGTCATGTAGTTGAATTGGAGCTGGAGTTCCGTCAGGTTGATCAGGCTTCCGATCTCTGCAGGAATCTCGCCCTCGATTCGGTTGTATTCGAGTTCGAGGATCTCGAGATCCAACAGATCGCCGATTTCGGGTGGCAGAAACCCATCGAGCCGGTTGCGGTCCAGCTGGATCTTCACCACGGTGCTCTGCGTCGGGTCGCAGACGATTCCGTGCCACGAGCACTCTGTGCCCGACGCCCCGAGCCACCCGTCCGTGTAACGCCAATTGGGTCCGTCGGTACTGTGGTAGAGCGCATCCAGTGCGTCGCGTTGGGATGTGGGGATCGCCGCCTGGGTGTCGGCGGGCGCCATGGCCGCCGACAGAACCGCGATCAAGACCACCGTGAGGAGACGGATTGGACGCTTCATCGCCTGACGCTCCATCCACCGGTGGTGCCTCGGGGCGGCGGCGGAATGGCGAACGACCACCGAGATGAATCACCGGTCTCGAAACCATCCTCGAATACCGGCTCTATCACGCTCCCGTGCTCGAACGCACCGATATCGGTCTGAGCGAACCCATCACCGTCGCCATCCATTGGCCGGAATGCCCCTCTCTGATCGAGTGGCGGTGCCCCGCGGCTGTCACCGGTATCGATGGCAGGGCTTCCTGGCGAAAGTGCGTGGGTCCGGGTCGGGCCGCCGTTGTCCCCGAGGCCTTCGATCATGACATCGGCGACCACAATGTCGGCGCCGTCCTCATCGTCGTAGATGCAATCAGCCGTGTCGGCGAGGTTGTGCCCCAGAGACTCGGCCCTCACCAACCACTGTCGGTAGCCGCAGCTTGGCGAGAGATTCTCCGCGATGATCGTGTGCAGGAAGAGGCTGCCGGTGCTTTCGATGATGTAGCCCTGATCTCCCGCCTGGTTCTCGACCACCGTGCTGTGCATCAGGGTCACCGGCGCCATGACCCGACTGAAGACATCCGTGCTGACGTTGCCACTGATGGTCGAGTTCCGAAAAACGGCCCTTCCGGGCTCAACCTCACCTGGCGGTCTGGAAATCACGACATCGGAACCGGATGTGTTCTGGACAATGGCGGAATTCTCCACGATGACGATGCCGCCGTGGTTGTGGATGGCGCCGCCATCGGCGATGGCCAGATTCGCCGTGATTTCAGACTCGAGAACAAAGACCGTGCCGCCACCGTTGAACACGCCACCGCCCTGCTGGGCCTCTCCGTTGGTGATCCCGAGACGGACCAGCGCCACTGGGAGACCGCTCCCGATAGATACGACCGAACCGAGCGCCTGCCCGTCGATGATCGTCGGGGCGTCGGGTGAGCCTTCGATCACCAGCGGCGTGTCGATGACGAGATTCTCGGCAAAGATCCCCGGACCGACGTTGACCTTGCCGCCCTCCGCGGCCTTGTCTGCGGCCGCCTGGATGGTCCGGCAGGGTGTGGCCGGCGAGAGGCAATCGTTGGAATCACTCCCGGTCAGCGATGCAAAGGTCGTGGCCGCCCGGGGAGTGGCGATGATGACCTCGGCACTGAAGGAGCTGACGACCGGATGGTTGATCGACCTCACCACCAAGGAGTAGGTCGTGTCGGCCTCGAGTGGGCCGGCGATGGCCGTTGCAATCCCCTTGTCGAATGCAATGGCGGTGCTCGGTAGGCGCACGTGGGGTCCACCCGGAGAGCGGCTCGCGAGAACTTCGTAGTTGCCGTCCTCGATCCAGAGAATGGGCGTCCACCTGATGGTGACGAACCGCGGCGAGACGGCGAGGATCTCGACATCCGTCGGAGGAGCCCCCTGATACCTCCAATCCGGATAACAGCTTTCGAGGGCAGCGGCCACCGATGGGTCCGACGCATGGAGGGCGTTGTAGGTGAGATCGAGTGACCTCGGGCAAAGATTCGCAACCTCGGCGGGAATCTCCCCGGCCAAGAGGTTTGACGACAGATCGATCCCGCGAGTGTTCCCCGTGAGATTGCCGAGTCCGGGGGTGATCGGGCCGGAGAGTTCGTTGTTGTTGAGATAGAGAGACCTCAGTGAACCGAGGTTTCCGAGTTCGGGCGGGATCGAGCCGGAGAGTTTGTTCCAGCTCAGCGAGAGGTACTCCAAGGTTGTCAGGTTGCCGAGTTGTGACGGGATCGAGCCGGTGAGCCTGTTCCCTCCCAGATAGAGCGCTTCCAAGGTGGTCAGGTTGCCGATCTCCGGTGGGATTGGGCCTGTGAGTTGGTTGTCGAAGAGGTAGAGAGTCTCCAGGGTGCTGATCTGACCGAGTTCGGGGGGGACCGTGCCGGTGAGCTCGTTGCCGCCGAAGTCGATGCTCTGGACGACCGCGAGGTTGCCGAGTTCTGGTGGGATCGGCCCCGACAGTTGGTTGTCGCGCACGTCGAGATCGATCAGGTTGGCCAGTTGTCCGATCTCCGGAGGGATCGTGCCCGTGAACTGATTGTCGCGAACGTAGAGATTTGTCAAGGCGCCGAGCTGTCCGATCTCCGGGGGGATCGTGTCGGTAAACCGGTTCTCATGCAGATACAGGAGTTTCAGGGACGTGAGGTTGCCGATTTCGGGAGGAATCCCACCCGTGATCCGGTTTCCGCCGAGACTCAGCATCTCGAGGTTTGTCAGGTCACCAATCTCCGGAGGCAGGACCCCGCTCAGACGACTATATATAAGACTCAGTCTGGTGACCGTGGAAAAACTGCCGTCGCAGGTCACGCCGTACCAGCCGCATTCAGAGCCGGCCGGACCGAGCCAGCCGTATGAGTTGGACCACGAGTCGCCATTGGTACTCCAGTAGAGGGCGATGAGGGCTTCTCGCTCCGATGTGGGGATGGCAGCGTCGGCGGTCCCGATCATGAGGGTGAGGCAGAGCCCGAACAGGACGATCGATACCACGGGTGCGGCCCGTCGTTCGTGGCGCATGAACGGGACCTCCAATTACAACGGTAATCTCAAGATCGGATTATATCTGGTCGTCGAGCACACTCAACAATTTCCCGTATTGGACGAATCGAGTCGAGTGACCGTGGTCACGACCCGGTGGAGGGTGATTCCCGCGTTGACCGGATGTGTCGCTTCAAATCACTGTTTTCAATCCTGATCCGCGGCTGTCAGACAGCGGTGGATCAGAATTGAAGGATCGGATCATTCA
>CBESWV010000188.1:0-7908 GCA_965533305.1 uncultured bacterium
CGGTAGTAGTAGAAGTTGAGGTGGGCCGAGAACCGTCGGCTCGCCACGTGCAGGCCGAACACCGCCTGCGGGATAAACGTGTCGTAGTCGAGGCCCGGGTGCGGGCTGTCAACGAAGGTGTTGCCGTCGAATACAACGGTGTAGCCAAGTGCCATGGCGCGCACCATCATGGAAAAATAGATGTCGAACCGACCGGGCACGCCTTCGTTGGAATCGAGCATGACGCCGCGGCCCGGGGGATCCGGGATGTGGGTGAAGCCGGTTGGGAGTCCCCAGCCCCACCGCGCCTCGAGGCTCACGTCCGCGAATGTCGCGAGATTGCCGAGCCCGGCCTGGGCGCCGAAAGAAAGGTCCCCGGCAAACCGGTGGGACCTGTACTCCCCACCGGAGGCGAGCTTGCGTTTGTACGCGTAGTTGAGATTGAGCAGAGGCTCTGTCTTGAGCTGGTTGTCCCATCCCAACGGCGTTTCGGCGTTGACCCAATCGTGAACCTGGGTCTGGAATTCCTCGGCGAGGGAGTACGGTCCGAGGATGCCGACGTAGATCTGAAAGGCGTTCAGGCTTTTGTTGTTGAATGCGTACCAGGATTCGCTCCACCCCAGGAACCCCGCCCACGGCACATCGTCCGGCTGCGGGTCCGGATTCGAGAGATCTTCGGGGGTCTCCATCACCTGCGAAACGCCGGTGCCCCGCTTGACGACCCGGCCGCCGTCATCGCCGAGCCCGGGAATTGTCCGGCTGATCCAACCCGAGAACTTCGACGGCCCCATCTCGTCCCAGCTGTCGAACTGATGGGAGTGCCGTTGCAGGCTCCAGCCGTTCGTGAAGGCGTTGTCGGTGTGGACAAAACCGTCGTTGTCCCACTCGAACCGCCACAGGTTGCGGTCCTCGAGCGGTTTCGGATTCTTGACCTCATCCTTTTCCGTAGCATCAACGCCCACCGAAAGCCAGACCATTGGAATCATCACGAACAGCGCGAGTGTCCTTGGGATCCGCATTTCCCTCTCCTTTTATCCGTCAGTGGTAAAGATGGGGGTGGGCTTTGGATTTGGGAAGTCGGGATTACCGAAATCGGGGTAGCGGTATTCACGTATTCGAAATGTAGTTCATGCCATTCCCCAAAAACGGCCCAATCCCACGGATTCAAGAAACGAAACGTCACATCTAAAACCGCATCATGATGGTGCCGGCCAGGATGAGGAGAACGTTGGCGAAGACGTAGGTTCCGGCATAGCCGAGCGCTGGGGTGTTGCTTTTCGCCGCCCTGGAGACCACGCTCAACGACGAGGCGCTGGTCATCGCGCCGGATATCGCTCCCAGCAGCACGGCGGGGTTCATCCTCAGGACGAAGCGTCCGAAGAGGAAACCGGCGATCACGGGAACGGTCGTGACCGCGACCCCGTAGACAATGATCGTCGGGCCGGCGCGAGAGAAAGCATCAACGATCCCTTGCCCAGCTGTCAGCCCGACGTTGGCGATGAAGAGCATGAGGCCGAACTCCATGAAGACCCAGCGTACAGAGTGAGGCATGCTGCCGAAGGTCGGGCTGTACGACCGGGCGAAGCCAACAATGATGCCCGAAATCAGGAGCCCGCCGGCGACGCCAAGACCAAGCGACAGGCCGCCGACCCTCACGGTCACCGAGCCGAGGAAAAGGCCGAGAACAATGCCGGAGGCCAGGGTCAGGAGGTCGGTCTGGTAGACGTCGCGCTCGATGTGACCGAGCTTGGACGCCAGCTCGCGCACGTCGTGGCGCAGGCCGGTGAGGTGGAGGACATCCCCGCGTTCGAGCTTGAGATCCCAGCCCGGATCGAGGTCGATGTGGGCGCGGGTGAGGCGGGTAAGAAACACGGAGTAGTAGCGGCCGAGGCGCAGCTCGGAGAGGTTCTTGTGGAGAGCTTCCCGGTTCGACACGACGATCGCGCTGGAGTCCAGAACCTGTGCGTTCAGATCACGATCGAAGATTTCCGGCCCAACCAGCTTGGTCAGGCCCTGGTGCTGCTCAGAGCTGCCCACGACAGCGACCCGATCTCCTTCTTCGAGACAGGTCCCGTGATCGGGTTCAATGAGCTCGGCGCCTCGCTTGACGAGCGCGATCACGCATTGCGTCTTCTGGCGGAAGTTGAGGTCATGCATCGTTTTGCCAACAAGATCCGGGTTGCGTACTTCATATCCGCGAACCGCGACTCCCAGCGGTGCGACGCTCTCCGTTTCCTCTTCTTCCTCCTCCCCCTCCCCAACGCCGGATTCTCCCTCGGCATCTCGAGCTGCAGCCACCAGGTCGATGCGGAAGATCCTGGGTAGAGCACCAATGATCAGGAGAAGCCCGGCTGTGCCGAAAACATAGGTCAGGGCGTAGCTCACCGTGAGGTTGTTGTGCACCTCCGCGGCGGTCACGCCGGCAGGCAGATGGGCGATGCCGCTGGAGACCGCGTCCCCGGCAGCGGCCAGGGTCGGTGTACTTGTCAGCGCCCCGGCGAGAATTCCGGCCGGAATGCCGGTCTGCAGTGGGTGGAGGAGTGCCAATGCCACCGCCGTGCCCACCGCGCTGGACGCAATCACCACGGTGAGGGCAAGGTAGCGTTTGCCGTCCCGTGCAAGCACGGAAAAGAAACGCGGGCCGGCCTGGAAACCGATGGAGTAGACGAACAGAATAAAGCCAACCTGCTGGACCTCGGGCATGGCCCGCATGCCGAGATGGCCGAGAAAGAGGGCGATCAGGAGCACCCCCGTGATCGAGCCAAGCTTGACACCGCCGATGGAGAACCCACCCAGCAGGTAGCCGCAGCCGAGGGTGACAAAAAGCACCACTACCGGCTGGGCTTGCAACAGATTCATGAGATCAATTTCCATGACTGGTCCGACCCGGCGAGTATAGCCCGCGCTTCTCACCATAAAAAAAGCCAGTAGCGAGTAGGATGGATCCTGAATGAAGACCCCGGCCAGCGTTCGTCTTTTCCGCAGGCAGATGGTTCTCGGGTTTCTCTTGTCTTCCAGCCTTGCAGGCGCGGCTGAAAACCCGATTCCCACAGAGCACCCAACTGTGCTGGTCCTCAACTCGTATCACGACGGCTACATCTGGTCCGACGGTGTCATGGAGGGGATCCAGTCTGTGTTCACCGAAAGCGGAATCGACGCTCGGGTGTCGATCGAGTACCTGGACACCAAACATTTCGACCCTGCGTTGCTGTCCCCCCAGCAGCTGAAATCGCCGGGAACTATCTCGTGGACGTGTCGTTCACAACGGCCGTGATCGAGGACCACGTCGCCGTGGGAGTCTCCGATTTTGCTCAATACAACAACCTCGATCTCGTGGTCCTCGCCACCAAGGGCCTCACCGGGCTCGCCCACGCCGTGCTAGGTTCGGTAGCGGAACGCGTGGTTCGCCTGTCGAAGGTGCCGGTGCTGACCATCCGGGGCGACTCATAGAACCCCTTCGGAGGAGAACGTGAAACCTATTCTCAGTTCCTTTCTGCTGGCTATCTGCATGATTGGCACCGCCAGCGCCCAGACCGCTGCGATCGCAAAGCCTCCCGGCACCGACGCGCCAGTCCCGGCAACCGATGTCGCCACAATCGGTGTTGCATCCGACGGGTCGCTCAGCTTTGCCGAGGCGCTCGATGTGCTGACAGCGAACAACCACATGCTCAAAGCTGCCAGGCGCGAAGAGGAACGCCGCGAAGAGGAGCAGAAGGCGGCGCGCGGGCTTCGGTGGCCGAGGCTCGACCTTGCCGCCTTTGTCACGGCGATCAATGAGCCCATTGTGTTGGACCTCGATCCGATACGCGACGTGATCCTCCAGCTCCACCCCGAGGTGCCGCCGCAGCTCGTACCGCCATTCGAAAGCACTATTCTCGATGACCAGTTTTCAAGGGCGTTGCTGACCCTCAACTGGCCGATCTACACCGGCGGCAAGATCAAGGCCGTCTACGCCGCGGCGGCCGCCGAGGTGGAAAACGCGCGCCAACTCCGCAGCCAGACCGAAAACGAGCTGGTTGGCGAGCTTGTTCACCGGTACTTCGCGCTACGGTTGGCCCAAGCCGCTCGCGACGTGTACCAACAAGTACTCGTGGGCACGGAGCGCCACCTATGGGAGGCCGCCCGGCTCGAGGAGGAGGGGATGATCGCGCACGCCGAGCGCCTGCACGCGGAAGTCGCGCGGGCCGAGGTGGCGCGCGCGCTGACGGCGGCCGAGCACGACGTGCAGCTCGCGACCACGGCCCTCGCAACCATTCTGGAAAGCCCGCAGCCGTTCTCCGCGACGTCGAATCTCTTCGTTCACCGTCGCCTGCCCCCCGTCGAAGATTTCGTCGAACAGGCGGAGCAGGCCAACCCGATCCTCGCCCAAATCGATGCCCGGGCCGAGCTCGCCCACCAGGGTCTGGAGGTCGCAAAGGCCGGATACCTCCCCGATGTCTTCATCTTTGGCGCCCGTCAGCTCTATACCAAAGACCTCGCATCCTTCGAACCAACCTGGGCGGTCGGGGTCGGCGCCAAGCTGACGCTGTTTGACGGTTTCTCCCGGCGTCACGAGGTCAGAGCCGCCCGGTTGCTCGAAGAGCGGGTTGCCGATCTCGGCGCCGGCGCGCGCAGCGACATCGCCCTGCTCACCACCAAGCACTATCACGAGCTCGAGAAGGCGCTTGATCAATATGAAACTCTCGAAGCGACCCGCAGCCTCGCCGAGGAAAACCTCCGCGTGCGGACGAGGGCCTTCGAGGAGGGCTTTGGCACGTCCATCGACGTGGTGGACGCCCGCAACACCCTGGCGCGCGTTCGGCTGGCTCGCCTGGCCGCCGCGTTCGACTTCGATGTGGCCCTCGCGAACCTTCTGACAACCGCGGGCGCGAGCCAAAGGTTTGCCGATTTCTTAGCCGATGCTGATGTGGAGGTGGAGTGATGAGTTCCGTTCAGCGACGTGTCGCCATTGTGGTGGTTGGGTTGGTGGCGGTCACCGCGATCAGCATCATTGGCTGGTTTGCAGTTCGACCGGGCCCGGACCTGGTGCAGGGCGAGGTAGAGGCCACCGAGATCAAGGTGTCCTCGAAGATCCCGGCCCGGGTTGTCGAGATCAGCGTCAGGGAGGGCGACTCTGTTCGGTTCGGCGAGACGCTCGTAACCCTTTCGAGCCCCGAGATCGATGCCAAGCTGGATCAGGCCCAAGCCGCCCAGCGGGCGGCTGCTGCACAGTCGGACAAGGCCGACGCAGGCCCCAGGGAAGAAGAGATCCGTCGGGCCCACACCATGTGGTTGCGTGCGGTGGCCGCCGCGGATCTCGCTGACACCACCTTTGAACGTGTAAATCGGCTGTATCACGACGGCGTGGTTGCCGAGCAGCGTCGCGACGAGGCGGAGGCGAATAGCAAGGCCTCCCGTCAAGCGGCCAATGCCGCCAGGGCGTTATACGACATGGCCTCCACGGGCGCCAGGACGGAAGACCGCCGGGCCGCGGCGGCCCTCGAGAGCCAGGCCGCCGGCGCGGTCACGGAAGTTCGCGCGTATCTCGACGAAACCTCGTTGCGAGCGCCGCACGACGGCGAGGTGTCCGTGGTGGTTGCCGAGGCTGGCGAGTTGGTCGCGCCCGGCTTCCCGATCGTGACCATCATCGATCTTTCCGACATCTGGGTCACCTTCAACGTTCGCGAGGACCGCCTCTTCGCCATCCGGATTGGAAGCCGGTTGACGGCTACGGTCCCGGCCCTCGGCAACGAGGCGATCGAACTCGAGGTCTTCTTTATCTCTCCGCAGGGCGACTTTGCGACCTGGCGGGCCACCAGCGCCTCCGGCGAGTTCGACCTCAAGACCTTCGAGCTTCGGGCGCGGCCCGTCCAGCCGACGGAGGGCCTGCGGCCGGGGATGACCGTGGTCGTGGACTGGGACGCGGCCGCGGCGCGCTGAGGAACGGCAACACCATGTCGTTGTCCCCCGGAGTGCTTGCGGTTGCGAGGAGAGAGCTGCAACGGATGAGGGCTCGCGTTCTCTATCCGCTGTTGGTCGTGGTGCTGCCGCTCGTCTCCTTTGCCCTCCTCTGGACCATCTTCTCGGCGGGGACGATTCGCAACCTCCCGGTGGCGGTGGTCGATCTCGACAGCACTCCACTCTCCCGTCAACTCGCGCGGATGCTCGACGCCACTCCGACGATGACCGTGACCCAACACGTCGGCAGCGGGCTCGCGGCCGAGGAGCTGATGCTCAGGGGCGAAATCTACGCCGCGGTTTTGATCCCACGCGACCTCGAGCGCAACGTGTTGCGGGGGGCCCCGGCATCGGTGATCTTGTACCGCAACTCCCAGCTCTTGGTGCCGTCGAGCCTCGTGCGCCGCGACGCGATGGCGGCGGTAGGCACCCTATCCGCTGGAATCGAGATTCGGCAACGGGAAGCTCGAGGTGAAACGCCGGCCGCGGCCCGTGATCGTTTCGAACCCATCCGAACCGATCGCCACGCCCTCTTCAACCCCTGGCTCAACTACGTCTACTTTCTGGTCAGCTCCCTCCTGCCGACCATGCTCCAGATCTTTGTCATCATCGCCGCGGTGCACGCGGTCGGCATCGAGCTCAAGGAGGGGACGGGCCCGGAGTGGCTGGCCATCGCCGGCGGCAGCGTGACCCGGGCCGTGGTCGGCAAGCTGATGCCCTACACCGCCGGCTTTTTGTTGGTCGCCTGGTTCATGATCGCCTTCACCATCCGGTTCATGGGGGTGCCGCTGCACGGCGACCTGGGGACTCTTCTCGTCGGCACGACACTCTTTATCCTCGCTTACGAGGGCGTCGGCGTTGTCCTCGCCGCATGGTTCGCCAACCTGCGTTTCGCGACCAGCGCCGCCGCCTTCATCGTGACCCCGGCATTCGCCTTTGTCGGGCTGACGTTTCCGACCATGGCGATGCCGCCGGTTGCCCAGGCGTGGGGGGCACTGCTTCCTCTGACCCACTATCTCCGCCTGCTGGTCGAACAAATCATGCGTGGTGCGCCGCCCGCGGCCTCACTCCCCGAATTGGGGGCGCTAGCAGCTTTTGTCGTGGTAACGCCCCTGCTCGCCACACGCCGTCTCGGCACGGTGCTGAGGGACGAGAGTTATTGGGGGCGGTTGTGATGGGCGCGCTCCGGGTCTGCGCCGCCGAGTTCCGCCGGATCGCCTCCGACCCAGGTGCTCTCCTGATTCTGGTCGGGGCGGTTGTGCTCTATGCCTTCTTCTATCCCCTGCCGTACGTCCCCGAAGTGCTCAAGGAAGTACCGACGGTTGTGGTCGACCTCGACGGGACCTCGCTGTCGCGTCGGCTCGCCCGCATGGCCGACGCCCACGAATTGATTCGCGTGGTCGGGCGCTCCCCGGATCTCGTTGACGCCGAGAACGCAGTCCGGCGCGGCACCGCCGGCGGAATCCTGGAGATTCCAGCGGGGTTCGAGCGCAGCGTGCTGCGCGGCGACTCTGCGACCGTCGGTCTGTATGCGGATGCGGGCTACTTTCTGGTCTACAGGCAGGTCACAACCGGCCTCCTCGAGGTCACCCGAACCCTGTCGGCCGGTATCGAGATTCGGCGGTTGGAGGCCTCCGGCATGCCCCCGGCCCAAGCCCTCGTCGCCCGTGATCCCCTCCCGGTGGTCGACCGGCCGTTGTTCAACCCGGCTGAGGGCTACGCCAGCTACATCGTTCCCTCGATTCTGGTGCTCATCCTGCAGCAGACCCTGCTCATCGGCATCGGCCTTCTAGCAGGCACTGCTCGTGAACAGGATGCGGCCCCTCAGGCCGCCGGCCCGCTCACGGTCGTCCTCGGACGCACCCTAGCCTACCTGGTGCTGTACTTCGCGCACGCGGTCTTTTACTTCGTAGTGGTGTACCGGGTTTTCGGCTTCCCGAACCGCGGCGACACCGCGACAGCCCTTGTCTTTGCACTGCCGTTCCTGCTCGC
>CBESWV010000189.1:0-7884 GCA_965533305.1 uncultured bacterium
AGACCCAGCGATAGACCACCGAGTTGATATTCATCCCCGCGCCCACCGAGGCGAAGACCACAATATCGCCGGGCGTGAGTTCGTGGTCTTTCATCTCGCCTTTGCGGACCAGATCGAGCAGGGTCGGGACGGTCGCCACCGAGGAATTGCCGAGCCACGAGATGGACATGGGCATGACAGCTTCGGTGTTGGGCTTTCCAGCGTCATAGAGCCTGAAGAGCCGCGCCAATATTGCCTCGTCCATCTTCGCGTTGGCCTGGTGGAGAAAAATCTTCGTCACGTCGGCAAGATCGAGGCCGGCGCGGTCCAGGCTCTGTTTGACGACGCCGGGTACGTTGGTCAGGGCGTAGTTGTAGAGCTTGCGCCCATACATCTTCAGAAACAGCGTTCTGTCCTTGTAGTCGGGGTTGTAGGACTCGCCCATCCACAGAAGTTTGGCGTGGTCGATGGTGTCGGATCTCGCGGCATGGGAGAGGACTCCGACCGGTTCGGTGTTCTCGCGGGCTTCGAGGACGGCTGCGCCGGCGCCGTCGGAGTAGATCATGCTGTCCCGATCGTGCGGATCGCAGACGCGGGAGAGGGTTTCAGCGCCGATGATCAGCGCGCGCGAGGCGTCTCCCGAGCGGAGAAAGTAGTTGGTCTGGATCATGGCCTGGACCCAGCCCGGGCACCCGAACGGAAGATCGTAAGCGATGCATTCGGGGTTGGCGATGGCCAGGTTCTGCTTGACCCGCGCTGCCAGTGAGGGCACGAAGTCCGACCGCCGGTTGTCGGCGAGGATGTCGCCGAAGTTGTGGGCCACGATCACATAGTCGAGACTCTCCGGATCGATGCCGGCATCCTCGATTGCCGACGCTCCAGCTTCGGTTGCCAGATCCGATGTCATGACATCGTCGTCCGCATATCGGCGTTCGCCGATGTCGGTGATCTGCCGGAACTTGTCGATGACCCGCTCGTTGGTGCCGGGCTCGATGGGTTCGCCGTAGTCCATGAAGAACTCGTTGTCGAGGAAGTCGCTGTTGGGAACAACCCTTGGTGGGATCGAGGATCCGGTTCCCATGATGACGGTGTGACGGTTGCTGATCGCCATAGTCGAGCGAGCCTACACCAGTTCCTTAGGAGGTCAAGGTCTGTCGCGGCGGTACTTTCCGCGTGAAATCGAGAAAGAGCACCGGTGAATTGCGCCTCTGACGGTGGAGCCTTGGGGTGGGAAAATCTTCAGAACTCGCGTCGTGCCGCGAGATAGGCCTCGGAGTGTCGGGGACGGGCCATCGCTCGCACGGCCAGAGACCAACGAAGGCCGGTGCGGATCAACGAGAGGTGTTTCGCGTGATGGATGGCGGAATAGCGGAGGAGATTTGCACAGAATGCTGTGAGAAACGCCGCCGAGTCGAGTTCCTCGAGACTCGATCCTCCCTGGTGGCGAACCCGTGCTTGTGGAACCACCACGAAACCTTCGTCGGCCGGGTGGTCGGCCGAGCCCAGGCTGTCGGCCAACCGGGCACAGAAATCCACGTCCTCCCACCACGCCGGGGCGAAGGACTCGTCGAATCCGCCGAGGGCCCGCCAGACATCGCGCCGGATCAGCCACGCCGCGGCCGCCGGCTGGATCACGCCCGTCGGTGCGGTGGGAGGGCGCGAGAACGCCGCGGCGCCCGACCGGCCTGTGGCCAGGCGGGCGATGGTGGGCAGCCGGCGGAGCTGCCAGAGATGTTGCGCCGAACCATCCGCATTGACCAGGAGCGGGACCACCCCGGCGGTTTGTGGTCGCTGCTCGAGCGCCTCGACCAGGGTCGTCACGGCGCCCATTTCGACTTCGGTGTCGGGGTTGAGGAGGAAGATCAGGTCTTCGGTGATCGCGGCGGCGCCGGTATTGGCGGCGTGGGCGAACGAGCGGTTCTCGGCCAGGGCGATGACCTCCACTTCGGGGTAGGACGCGGCCAGGCGTTGGGCGCCGCCGTCGCCCGAGCCCGAATCCACCAAGACGATCCGGCCGAGGTCGGGACCGGACTGAGCGAGGAGCGATCGCAGGCAACGGTCAACCTCGTCGCCACCCCGCCAGCGGACCACAACCGCCGCGACCGTCACCGTCGGCGCCTACGCCTGCCGAGACCGATGAGGTTCATCGCCGCTCGCACGAGGGATGGCGCGAGCGCGCCGCGTGGGACGGCGCCGAGGTTCGGGAGTGCCTCCACCAGCGGATCTACAACCCGTGACCACCGCCAGTGATCGCGGTTTTCCAGAATCGCCGTTCGACAATGATCATGCCTCTCGGCTTGGAGCAGTCGTTTCAGGGCATCGCTGACCGCCGCCGGGTTGCCCGGTTCAACCACTTCACCCCACCCGAGGGCGTCCGCGAGCCGGGCGACCTCTCCGCCCGCCGACAGGAGCATGGGTGTCGCAGACCACAGGGCATCCATGGCGCGGGTGCGAAAGGAGAGTTCCGACTCGGGCCTTGCCTGGTGGAGAAAGGCCATGACCGCGGCCCGATTGAGGGTCAGATAGCGTTCGTCATAGGGCGCCCAGTGTTCGAGGGGGACCACTTCCGGGGCTGACAGCGCGTAGCGGGCCGCCATCCGATTGAGATCCGTAGCGGTGAACTGGGCGACCGAGCCACCGGGCCGGGTGGCGGTGGGGACGACGATGCTCACGGGAACCCGACCAAGGCGGGCGCGTGCCGCCAGCAGGGTGTCGAGGTCGAGCCACGGCCAGACCCCACCCCACCAGAGCACCACCGACCAGTCCGGGGGAACACCGATGATCTCGGCCGATTCCGTCGGCGGATCGTGCTCTTGTATCCCGAAAGGCACCTCGAGAATGGGAACCGCGGACCGGCGTTGGAACACCGCCCGCCACCAATCGTGCTGTGCCCCACCGGCCGCGAGAACGGCATCCGCCCTGGCCGCCACCACCGGAAGCCGAGCCGCCGCGGTCCGTCGACGTCGCCGGATCTCCGGAGTTGAAGGCATGGCCTCGAGCTCGGCGAGCAGGGGGGTCGCGCCGTCGATTACCAGTAGATGGCGGCCGGAGAAGGCGGGAAGGTGGAGGCTCCACGGAGGCGCGACCACGGCTTGGGCCCAGCGCCAGTCCGGCCCATCGACAAGTTCGACGGGGGAGTCGTGCGGTTTGGTCGAGCCTCGGTCCGCCGTGAGCCGGACCTCGTGTCCGGCGCCCGCGAGGGCGTTGGCCAGTTCCCATGCGCGAAGGGCCGATCCGGCCATGGCCGGTCCTAGTCGATCGTCGGTCAGAAAGAGAACACGCATGATCAACTCTCCGGTAGGGCCGTGAGCCGCGGGCCGGGACTGAGACGCCCGAGCGAACGGATCACGATCCAGGGAAGGCAGGCCAACGCCGCAGCCGCTGTCGGCATGACCCGGGGGTTGGTGCGGGCGAGAGTGCGAATGGCGCGGAGCTCGCCGCGAAAAAGGGTGGGGAGAGCGGTGAAGAAGGCGGCCGGGGTGAGGTTGCCGGCCAGGGCGCGCCAGCGATTGGTGAGCAGCCACCACGGGTGGCGCCAGTTGAGGTCATGGCCGGTGGCCGAACCCACGTGGCTTGCCCGGGCGCCCGGCACCCAGGCGGATTTCCAACCCAGACGGCGCATCCTGAGTCCGAGATCGAAGTCTTCATGATAGCTGCCGAAACGCGGGTCGAGGATGGCGCCGTCGGCCAGAGCCGATTCCCGGAGCGCTCGGGTTCGATACAGCGACGCGGTGCCGGAAACGGCGATGACGGATCTCGGATGGGGGGGTTCGGGTGCGGGGGAGGAGCCACGGTCCACCTGGATCGGGAGCGCAACATCATCAAGGGTGATGCCACGCCCATCGACGACGGCTCCGAGGGTGTCGGTGACGGTGCTCTGGACCGCGGCGAGGGCTGGATCCGCATCGAGCGCCGCTTCGAGTGGTCCGAGCCATCCCGGATGAGGAATCGCGTCGTCGTTGAGAAGGGCAACCCGGTCGACGTCGTTACCGAGAGCGTTGATGCCGGCGTTGACGGCGGCGGCGAAACCGAGCCGGCCCTGGGTGGAGAGCACCTCGATGGTGCTCGGAAGCTCCGGCACGGTTGCACCGCCGGAAACCACCACAACGATTCGTTCCGGGGATGGGTCGAGGGCAGCCACGGCGTCGAGGCAGATTCTCAGATGGGGGCCGCCGAGGGTCGGGATCACGATCCCTGTCATCGTCGGGAGGTCCGAACCCTGGGTCGTGAACATGGTTTGATGGTCGTCATCCGACCCAAGTATAGCCATCGCCGTGCCTTCTGCAGTCGGCGCGCATACAATGTCGGTGTGCGAGTGGCCATTGATGCACGCAAACTGACCGATTTCGGGATCGGTACGTATCTCTGTTCCCTCCTCGGGGGGATGGAGGAAAGGCGTGATGTGGAGCTTTCGGTGGTTGCCCGCCCCGGTCACGAGGGACGGGTGAGCCAGCTCGCGCCATCGGCGAGGGTGCTTACGGCTACGGCGAAAGGGTACTCGCTGGCCGAACACATCCAGATGCCGGCCACTCTCTGGCGTGAACGCGTGGATGTGGTGCACATCCCGCACTATGTGGTGCCCGCCCTCTCGCCCCGGCCCATTGTGACCACGGTTCACGATGTCATCCAGTTGTTCTATCCGCCCAGGGTGCGGGCGAGCCTGGCCCAGTTCTATCTGCGGGTGGTCCTGCGGTCGGCCCTGAGAAGATCACGGGTCGTGATCACCGTGTCGAGGACCTCTCGCCGCGATCTCATCAGTCTCTTTTCGGCCGACCCGGGTCGGTTGGTGGTGATTCCGAACGGCGCTGATCCCAGCCTCGCAGCCAGACCCAGCGCCTCCGAGGTCGAGGAGCTCAAAGAGTTCTACGGTCTCCATGCGCCCCTCGTACTCGTCGTGGCCAACGACAAACCGCACAAAAACCTCGATGTGGTGCTGCGCGCCTACCACCTTGCGGTCCTGCGGCACAGGGTTCCCGGTCAACTCGTCTTTGTCGGCGGTGTCGAGCCGTCAAGCCGGCTCGCCGCCCGCGCCGCCCGCCTTGGTCTGACCGATCGGGTCCGTTTTCTTGGTCGGGTTCCCCAGAGTCACCTGAGGGCGTTGTACCATGTGGCCGCAGAACTGCTGCACATCTCGTTGTACGAGGGGTTCGGCCTCCCGATACTCGAGGCCATGGGGGCAGGACTGCCGGTGGTGACCTCGAACGTGGGAGCCATGCGAGAGCTCGGTGAGGGCGCAGCGAGGTTGGTCAATCCCCTCGATGTGCACGAGGTGGCGAGTGCGGTGGAGCAGGTGTTGGTGGATGATCCTCTCCGTCGAAGGATGGTGGAGGCGGGCCGTCGGCGGGCCGAACGGTTGACGTGGGAGCGAACGGTGGACAAGACCGTCGAAGCGTATCGGCGGGCTTTGGGGGAGGGCTGAGGTGCGAGTCGCCCTGGTTCACGATTGGCTGACCGGGATGCGCGGTGGGGAGTGGGTGCTCTACGAGATCGCCAAGCTCTTCCCAGATGCGCCCCTCTATACATTGGTCCACCGAAAGGGTTCGGTCATGCCCGCCCTCGAGGAGCGGCAGATCAACACCTCCTGGCTCCAGGGGCCGTCATTCGGCGGCAGGAAGTGGCGTTACCTTTTGCCGCTGATGCCCGCGGCCATGGAGAGCTTCACCTTTCCGGACGCCGATCTCGTGATCTCCACGAGCCACTGCGTTGCCAAGGGAGTGATCCCGCCGCCGGGCGCATTCCATCTCAGCTATGTCCACACACCCATGCGTTACGCCTGGGATCAGCGTTCCCTCTACACGGCCCGGATTCCTTCGCTGCTCCAGCCGGTGGTGGAGAGCCGGTTGGCGAAACTGCGTCAGTGGGACATGGTGTCGTCGGCCCGGGTCGATCGACTCATCGCGAACTCGCGGCTCGTGGCCTGGCGGATCAAACACTATTGGAACCGCCAAGCTGAGGTTCTTCCGCCGCCGGTGGCCACGGAGTACTTCACCCCGGGCGGAGAGCGGGGCAACAATCTTCTGACGGTTGCGGCTCTTGTTCCGTACAAGAGGGTGGAGGTTGCGATCGAGGTGGCAAAAAGACTTGGACGACCGTTGGAGATCGTCGGCACCGGACCGCGGATGTCGCAGCTCAAACGTCTCGCCGGTCCCGATGTTCGATTCCTCGGTTGGCTCGACCGGAACCAGCTCCGTGACACCTATCGGCGCGCGGCCGCGGTTCTGGTGCCCAACATCGAGGACTTCGGGATGGTCACGGTGGAAGCGCTCGCCTGCGGCACGCCGGTGGTCGGGCTGTCGGCATCCGGCACCGCCGATGTCGTGCGTACCGGCATCGAGGGCGAACTCGCCGAAGAGTCGGGGCTCGAAGCGTTGGTGGACGCCACCGCCCGGGCCCTCGATGGTGATTGGGATCCCGCCGTCCTGCGACATCGCGCCGAGTTCTTCTCGCGAGAGCAATTCAGGGTGCGTTTCGGCTTTCTCCTCGACCGTCTGGGATTCGGGAAGGCCCTGGGATGATCCAACGGCGTCGCCAGATTCAAGTGGTGCTCCAGCTGATAGGCGATATCCTCGCCACAGCGGCCGCCGTCGTTCTGGCGTACTGGATCCGTTTCGACATCCCAATTCAGCCGGTCACCAAGGGCACCCCGCCGATCCAGATGTATCTCCAGCTCATCTCGGTCACCACGCTCATGTGGCCGACGGTCTTTTACTTTCAGGGTCTGTATCAGCGCCGCAGATTGCGGTCCCGGTTTGACGAACTGCTCCGGGTCATTCTTGCGGTCATGCTCGCAACTATCCTGTTGACGGCCTTTCTGACCTTCTACCGCCCATCCGATTTCACCTACTCGCGTCTTTTCCTGCCGATTTTCGCCGGTGTCGATATTCTGCTCGTGGCGTTCTCGCGGTGGTTGATCTCGGACATCCTGCGACGGGTTCGGCGCTCCGGTGGAAACCTCCAGGTCGTGCTGGTCATCGGCGCGGGCGAGCTCGGCAAGCGGCTCGTCGAGAGCCTCCAGGGCCACCGAGAGTACGGATTCACGGTGGTCGGTTTTCTCGATGACGACCCTGGAAAACAGAAGCGGAAAATCCACGGAATCCCGGTTCTCGGCACAACAAACGATCTCGAGGCCATTGCCGAGGACCAGCGGATCGACCAGGTGATGATCGCGCTGCCCATGGCGGCTCATCAGCGGGTGGTCAAACTCATCCGTCGATGTGGCCAGTTGCTCGTGGAAATCAAAGTGGTGCCGGATCTCCTCCAGTACTACGCCGTTCGGGCCAGGACCGAGGAGCTCGACGGGCTTCCGATCATCAATCTGACCCAGATTCCCCTCGAGGGGTGGAATCAGATCGTCAAGCGGGTCTTTGATGTCGTCGGAGCGGCCGCCCTGCTGTTGGCAACGGGGTGGATCTTCCCCATCATCGCCTGGCTCATCAAACGCGAGGATGCGGGACCTGCGCTCTACTCGCAGGTACGAATGGGCCTCGACGGCCGGTCGTTCAAGCTCTACAAGTTCCGCTCTATGCGGATCGACAACGAGACCAACGGTCAGGGCAAGTGGACCCGGACGGACGACCCGCGGGTGACTCGGGTCGGAGGGTTTCTGCGCCGCTACAACCTCGATGAGCTTCCCCAGCTCTTCAACGTCATCAAGGGCGACATGTCCCTGGTCGGACCGCGACCGGAGCAGCCCGAGTTTGTCGATCGTTTCAAGACCAGGTATCCCGAGTACCAGGCGCGCCACCGGGTGCGGGCCGGGCTCACCGGGTGGGCGCAGGTCAACGGGCTCAGGGGCGATACTTCGATCCGGCAACGGATGGTCCATGATCTCTACTACATCGAGAACTGGAGCCTCGCGCTGGATCTCAAGATCCTCTGGAGGACCTTCCGCCTCGCGATGAACGA
>CBESWV010000190.1:0-7830 GCA_965533305.1 uncultured bacterium
CGAAGACCGAATCGAGATTCAAGGCGACCACCGCGAACGACTCAGAGAACTGCTCAAGGCCAAGGGCTGGGTGGTGAAGGGCTGAATCCAAGTCCACAGTTGACAGTCGACAGTTGACAGACTGTGGCAGCGGCCTCTGTCCCTGCCGGTGTCTCGACCCCGGTCGAGGAACGCCCGTGACGAGTTCTCCGGTGCCACCCGTTGCATTGATCGGCACCAATGATTGACCTTCGCCGGAACGCTTACAGCCGAACAATGCAACAAATGGCACCACGCCAAACGGTCCGGGACGCCCGCACCACAATGGTCGGCCCCTCCTTGTGGGGGCGGGCTTCCAGCCTGCCCCTTCAGACACGCTCCGGCCGAGAAAACGCCACCACGAAGTCTGACACCCTTCAATCCACGCTTCGCCCACTCCAATGCGATGCCTTCGTGGCCACTTCGTGTCTTCGCGTCTTCGTGGTTGCGACGGTGCGATGAAATCTGCGTCCATCTGCGTTATCTGTGGGTGTCCGCTGCGAGGGCGTTGCCGATACTCTGGCCGCCGACGGTACCCATCGCTATCTGGGGAGGTCAGCCGCCGAAGCTGCCCCTGATACTGAGCTGCACCGACCTCCCGGGGGCGAGAACGGCATCCTCGTCTGCCGAGTTGAAATAGCTTCGATTGAAGAGATTCCGGCCGACGAGACCGAGTTCCAGCACACGTGACAGACGCCATCCGAACCCGGCGTCGAGGACCGCGTATCCGGGCAGAGCCCGCTCGCTGGGTCCCGGCCGGTCGTCTTCGGTGAAGGCGGCGCCGCGGACCATCCACCACCACTTGTCGGTCGGCGTGCCGCGGAAGACCGCCGTGATCCCCGGCGGCGGCACATCGTCGGTGGGGCTGCCGTCGTCCACCACTTCGCCCTGAATCCAATAGGCGCCGACCTGGAGCTCCATCTTCGGACTCAAGATCCAGCTCGCCTCGATCTCGAGCCCGGTGATCTCGCCGGCACCCCGGTTGCGGAAGTAGTAGTCGCCGTCCACCCGATAGCGTTCGATGAGGTTGTCGATCCGGTAGCTGTAGGCATAGCCCGCGAGGGCCAGCCGGTCGCGGCGCCAACGGATGGCGAGATCGATCTGACGACTGGTCTCGGCCTCGAGATCGGGATTGCCCGTGATGAATCCGCGCCCGGTGATGCCGCGGTAGTAGCGGTCCGACAGCAGTGGATCACGGAAACCGCGGGCGATCTGGAGCGTCGCCTCGACACCCGCGCCGAGGTCTCGCGTCAGGGCGAGGAATCCGGAGAAATCGGTATTCGAGGTCGAGATGTCGCCGAAATAGCCGCCTCGGTTGACGGTACGGATCGCATCCAAGCGGAGTCCCGCAGCGAGCTTCCAGCGGCTCCAGTCCCGGTTCATGGCGGCGAAGAGACCGATGTCGTCGCGACGGGCGTTGTCGATCGCCACCTCGGAAAGCGAATCGGCCTCGCTCCCCGTGACGTCGAAGTTCGTCGTTTTGTTGACGGCGTGGAGATCGTAGCGTCCCGAAACATCGAGGCCCAGGACCAGGCGTACGGGACCGACCGGCCGTTCGGCCTCGAGACGCAGACCATAGTCATTGGCATCGGTGTCGGAGACCTTGAGCTGACGGGGGTCGTCATCGGTGGCCAACCGATCCTTGTCAAGGATCAGGGTGTAGTCGTCCCAGAAGACGGAGGCCGCGATCCGGTTCCACTTCCCGGGTCCCGGAGTCTCGTAGCCGAAATTGAGTCGATGGGAGTCGTCCTTGGAATAAAAGACGCGCTCCTCATCGGAATCGGGGGCGGGCTTGCCGATGTCGCTTCCAAGATCGGAGCGCCACCCCGCGCTGATCATTCCACTCTTGACGCTGGCCTGAAAGGCGGCGCGGAAACCCGAGAGCTCGGCGGCCGAGTTGTCGACGGTTCCCTCGGGGCTCGAGTAGTCGTCGTATTTGCGCCAGTGGCCGCCGAAGAGCCATCCGCCCCCCAGTCCGTGGGCGGTCGCTTCGGCCATCGCTCCCAACTCGGGGATCCCGGTTCCGCCCAGGAGGCCGTACCTCAACGCGGAACCCGCCTGAGGATTCGGCATCCGCGACCGGGCGCGGATGATCCCGCCAAAGGCGTCGGATCCGTACGCAACCGAACCGGGTCCACGAATAACTTCGACCTCGTCCACCGAATCGGGATCTAGGAAGCTGGCCGACGGGCCGGCCCGGCGTTCGGTGGTCACACGACCCTCGTCGAGGACCACCAGAGTTCGGTGTTTCGCCAAGCCACGAAGACTCGGGACCATCCCGTGACCGGTTCCGGAATGTCCGGCGCCCGGGAGGTTTTCGATGGTCTGGGTCAGCGATGTCGTGGCTCGTTGTTCGAGATCGGATCGGCCGAGGACCGTGGCCGCCGCCGCCGGCGGCAGCTCGAGATCGGGGACGACCCCGCTGATCACCGTAACGGTCTCGCCGGCGGCCTCGACTTCAACCTCGAGGAAACCATCGGCAGGGATCTCGATCACGGTCACCGGCCTGAGCGCCACGCCATCCGGACGAGCAATATAAAGCACGATGGGCAGCGGGGGATCGGGATCGATCACCACTCGGCCGTCGGCGTCCGCCACATAGGAGCCGGAACTGCCGATAACCATCACCCTCGCGCCCGAAAGAGACTCACCGTCAAGTCCCACCACGCGCAGCTCGAGGGCGGCGAGGTTGCCGACCCAAGCCAAGAAAATCGCCCCCAGCAGACCAATGAGACGCAGGCAGTTCACAGCGCGAGAGCCTAACACGATTCACTCACTCGTGTCCTTGGCGCAGACCGCGAGAAGAACCGGATTCGGCGCAGGGGGTGCTCTGCGACAATGGAGCCGCCATGAATATCGTTCTGATCGATCTCCACCCTCACTCGGACCCTGTGACACCGATTTCTCTCGCCAATCTGGCAGCGGTTCTGCGCCGTCAAGGCCATGACACCGACCTCCTCTCACTGAGTTCGGGCCGGCCCTTTTCTCCGGCGGCGCTCCGACGTTATCTGCACGAGAAACAACCTCGTCTGGTGGGCTTCACCGCCTACCAGCGCAACTTCTTTCAGATCAGGGCCATCGCTCGAATGGCCAAGGAAGCCTCGCCTGGGTGCCGGGTGATCATCGGCGGACCCCAGGCGACCTTCATGCCGGAGGACGCCTTGCAGGCACTTCCGGAGTTCGACATTGTCTGTCGCGGCGAGGGCGAACTGGTGATCCAGGCGGTGGCCGAGGCCATTGATGGCGGACCCATCGATGAGGCGATCCCCGGCACCAGCACCCGCATCACGGATGGGAGCTGGCTTCGCGGAGATCCGATCGTGCCACCCGACGATCTCGATATCTACCCATCGCCCTGGCTCGACGGCGTTCTCGACCCGGCGGACTGGGACGAAGCGATCATGCTGACCTCGCGTGGCTGTCCCCACCACTGCGCCTTCTGCGTCACTCCGGCCGCATTCGGACCGACCACACGCGCCCACTCGGTGGAGCGGGTGCTCGACGACATCTCCGTTGTCGCGCGGCGCGGCAAGGGCCGGCTGTGGTTTGCCGACCCCAATTTCTCGTACGACGCCGAGAGGGTCTACGCCATCCTCGAAGGCATCGCCCGGCGCGATCTCGCGGTGGAAATGTGGATCGAGACCCGCGCCGACATGCTGAGCCCGGAGCTGCTCCGCCTCCTCGCCCGCGCCGGGGTCCACACTCTGGCCCTCGGGTTGGAGAGCGCGGTTCCCCGGGTGCTCGATCGATCGGGCAAGGCCATCGAGCCCGAAGCCATCCGACACGCCGCCGTCACCGCTCTCGGCGCCGGTCTCGATGTCGAGCTCTTCTCGCAGTACGGTCTCCCCGGTGAGGCCAAGCGAGACGCGCTTGCCACCCTGCAGTTCGTCCAGGACTGCGGTGTTGCCATCCGCGGCAACTCCAACGCCCAGCAGATGCAGCTCTACTTCGGCTCGGCCATCATCAGAAATCCTCAGACCCACGGGATCCGACCCCTACGTGATGACATGCCCGCCTATCTGGCGCTGGGTGACGAATTCGAAACCGACTGGATGTCCCGCAAGGACATGGACGAGGTCCGTGCGGCCTGGAGCGCCGCCTCGGCTGACGGCGGCAAACGGATCGTCTCGTGACCCTCACTCAACCCCCCGTCGAGTGGATTTTTCTCGACGCCGACACACCGGTCGGATTGCTCGCGTCGTGGCTGGCCGCCGCGCTTCCCCACTGCGCTTGGAGCTGCCACGTGGTCGTCGCCGGTGGAGACCGCGAGGGTCGGTTGCTCGAAACGGTCGTCGACTATCTCGAACGGGAAGAGGTGGCCATGGTCTACCTCCATCTCGTGGCGGACGGCGGCATTGGTCCGGCGCCGGAGATCGAAGGCCTGCTGGATGCGGCGGCCCGGTTCCAGAACGAGGCCTACCAAGAGCGCACCGGCGCCCGATTGGTCCCGCTTCCGATCCTCGAGGTTGCCCCCGGTGCCGATCCCGGCTCGGCGCTGAAGACCGCCGGCGACCTCGCCGGACGGCTCGCCAAACCGAGCCTGCTGCTCTGGGACGAACCCACCGAGGCTACGATCACCACCGCCGCTTCGCTCGGACTCCGTCTCTATCTCGGATCGAAGACGCTCGATGCGTCGATCATGGAGATCCTCACTGCCGCCCACGTCCTCGACAGCACCATGGATCGTATGGATGGCGCCGGTGAGCTGCTCGGCTCCTGTTGGACCCACAACACCATCGCCGGGGGGAGAATCTTCGACTGCGGCCAGCACTGGAGACGGGGCCGACCCCAGGCCGGACTCGCCGATATGGAGCCTCCGGTGTGGCAACCCGATCTCTCGCTCTGCGCCGGCTGCATCGCCGACACCATCGCAGGGATGGGGCCGTCCCTCATCGCCAACAAGCGGCGGGACGAGGGTCGCGAGCTCGCGCTCCGCGCCAGTTCAGCGCTTGTCGACACCGGAGCGCACCTCGCCGCGGCCGAGGTCGCCGGGACCGCCGCCGAGCTTTCTCGTGTCCAAAAGGAACGAGCCGACGCATTGATCCAGAAAGCGCTCTGCCGGCTTGCCGGAGGCCAACTCAAGAATGCCGACCAGGCACTGCTCGAATCCGCCGAGAGCGGGGCGCCCGCTGGGCTCATCGCCTATCACCGCGCCCACGTCCAGGTCGCGTGGCACGACGACATCGAGGCCCTCGACCGTTTCGCGGAGGCCCTCGATCTCGGGCTCGACTCAGTGACGGTTGACGATCTCCATTTCGAGATGGCCCTGAGCCACATCCGGCTCGAGGAGTGGCCGGACGCCCGCACCCATCTCGAACAGTCGGGCGGCCCATCGGCTGCCATTGCCTTCAACCTCGGGGTCTGCGATGTCAACGACGGGCAGGCCGAGCGTGCGCTGGCTCACTTCGACCGCGCCCTCTTGATCGGACCACCCGACGAAGATCTCGGCCGGATTCGTTTCTTCCGCGGCTTCTGCCTCAAAGAGCTCGAACGCTACGAGGAAGCGGCGGAGGACCTCGCCGTGTCCATTGAACTCGAGGAGCCCGAGCTCGCCCACCACAACAGCCTCGGGTTCTGTCTCTTCAAGCTCGGTCGCTACGCCGAAGCAGTCGCGAGCTTCGAGAACGCCGTCGCCGTCGATCCCGGTTCGGCCATCGACTGGGCCAACATCGGGGTCAATCTCGAGCGTTCGGGCATGAGGGAACGGGCCGCCGAGATGTATCGCAAGGCGTTGGGGATGGATGGCTCCATCGGGTTTGCGAAGGAGGGTCTGGAGCGGGTCGGTGGGTAGGCTGAGGCGTCGCACGTCGCAACCACGAAGGCGCCAAGACTCGAAGGGATCACGAAGACATCACATTGCAACCCACAGATCACACAGATGGACGCAGATTTCATCGCACCGTCGCAACCACGAAGGCGCAAAGACACCAAGTGGCCACGAAGGCATCGCATTGGAGTGGGCGAAGAGTGGATTCGAGAATGTCAGACTTCGTTTTGATGCGCTTCCGACCGGGAGGAAACTGAAGGTGGGCCCAGGCCCACCCTACGAGAGAACGGGCTCAGGAAACAATGCTCAGGGGAACGTTGGTGCACACCCGGTTGCCGGTGTGCTACCTCCTCAACAGAATCAGCACTCCGGCAACCATGAAGCTCAACACGAGGAAGAGCAGGCCGATTGGTTCGAGGATGGGGATCTCGGCGGGGCCGGGCTGTTCGATCACTTCGAGGGCAACGGGCAGCCAATTTGTGAACTCCGGCAAAAAGATGTAGAAGTCACCCTCACCGGATATCGGGTCGACCAGGTCGATCGTTGACGAGATTCCCCCCATCAGGTTTGGGTACCCCATCCCACGCCAGAGATTCTCTCCGACCGATGCCAACCCCCAAACAATGTAATTGAGGTAGCCGCCTGAGTAGTCTTTGATCAGGGTCACGTCGTATGTTTGCGGATCGATTCTCCACAACGCAGAATTGCCCCCTGCGAAGTACTGGCCCTGGTGAAGCTCGATGGTGTCAAAATGATGACCTTCGATTGTGGCTTCAAGGGTCATCAAGCAGGTGTCAGGATCGATCCGATAAAAATCCTCGGACGACCCGATGTCCCTGTAGTGCATCAGACTTCCGTCTACTCCCCAAAACAGGTCGCCGCGGTATCCCGAAACAACCCCCAACACACACAGGACTTCGACCTCACCGGTTGCGGGCGTTACAGCGACGAGTTCATCCGTGTTGGTGTTGATGGTGAGGATCCGGCCGTCCGGGTGGCGGGCTGAACCGGCAGTCACCAGATCAAAACCGCCGATGACCGTCGGCGGGACGTAGCCGGTTCCCGGACCCGGGAGCGGGTAACTCACGAGAGCTTCTTCATCATCCTGGAACACGTAGGCAGTTCGTTCCACCGCCTCGCAGTCGGCCGGGATGACCGACGCGAGGAGCGACATCAAAACCGAAGCAGTCGCGGCTAATCGCATTGCTGCCTCCTGTTCGGAGACTCGATTGTAGCGGAAATGCCTTTTGAGACTGTCCAAGCAGGGTGACCTCATCGAGATTCATATGCGTGACAGCGGCAATCAAGATTGCATCGCAGCCATCGCATGGTTGCCCGCAGATGACGCAGATTGACGCAGATCCATCGCATTCATCGCAAAGCGGCGCCAAGGCATCGCATTTGAGAGTGGGTTGCGCGGGGATTGAAGGATTTCTGACTTCGGGGCGGCGTTTTCTCGACCGGAAGGTGTCTGAAGGGCAGGCGGGACGCCCGCCCCTACAAGCATCACACGGACGGATTGCCTCGACAGCACGCGGGAGGGACCTCGAACGGACCTGCCGCTCCAGATCATTTATTGGGACGAGGGCCTCGCGGCTATTTCATGCGTTGGGGCCAAACAATGTTGGGGGGGGGCCACCCGCGATCCGCGAAACACGTCGGCACCTCCGCCTTCAGCGATCAACTCCATCGCATCGCGTCCCGGATATGCTCCTCAGAACCTGATACTCCCATCGGTGGTGGCCGCGGGAGCCACCCGTAGCATTGTTCGGACCCGTCGCTTGACCAACCCGGCAGATTCACTCCCGAACAATGCAACAAGTGGCACCCCGTTCGACACAGTATTCCATTGACTCATCACCATCCTTGGCCTCTCAGGTCAAGTGATCCGCGGTGCCTCACGCCTTCAAGAACTGATGACCCAACATTCTCTTCATAAAACTCCCGGCAACCTTGCGATGAACAAAAATAACTCCACCCCTCAGAAATCGTCGGGGAAGGAGCAAAGCGATCTTCCACGGGGATTTCTGAGGGCGGGCGGGTGG
>CBESWV010000191.1:0-7808 GCA_965533305.1 uncultured bacterium
CACGGGTTCAGCGCTGGTTACAGTGCGCTCCAGCTCAGAAGGAGGCCGCCGCTCGCGCGGGCAGCGTGGTCCGAGCCGTCCAAGTATCTCCCGAACGACCACGCTGCCCGTGCGACGCTGGGACGCCGGGGGCGGACCAGAAGGCCGGTGCCCCGGGAAGCCAGCCCGGTGCCTGGCTCTCTTTTCGCCGCGAAAAGGTGCCTGGCATCCGCTCCCATCGCCTACCCGGGGAGGTACCATGCACTCATGTCCGAAGCCTCTTCCCTGGTGAACTGGTTCCGCGCCAACGCCAGGGCGTTGCCTTGGCGGACGACGCCCCGCGACGCATACGCGACCCTGGTGTCCGAGCTGATGGCGCAGCAGACTCAGCTCGACCGCGTCGTGCCACGGTTCGAGGCCTTCGTTGAAAGGTTCCCGAATCTCCGGGCGCTGGCGGCAGCGACCGAGGACGAGGTGCTCGAGCTGTGGTCCGGGCTCGGCTACTACCGACGGGCCCGCCTCCTTCATAGACTCGCGCGCGAAGTCGCAGCCGGAGGTGGTGACCTGCCGAGAACGGCGGCAGAGCTCGAAACGCTGCCCGGGATCGGTCCATACACCGCGGCGGCGGTGGCTTCCATGGTTTTCGGCGAGGAGGTTCCTCTCATGGACGGCAATGTCGCTCGGGTGGGTGCGCGGGTGCTTGCCCTGGCCGAGGATCCGCGGGCGAAAGCGGGCCGGGTCGCCGTTTTAGATTGGGTTCGCGCCATGATGGCCGTTGTCCCGCCGGGCGAGGTCAACGAGGCCTTGATGGAGCTCGGAGCGACGATCTGTACACCCTCGCAACCGACCTGCGAGCGCTGCCCATTGGTCGACGGCTGTCGTGCATGTGAAGAAGATGATCCAACGGCCTACCCTCCACCGCGGCAAACCCGGGAGACCATCGAGGTGCGCTGGTTGGCGGTTGCCATCGAAGACCCTGCCGGGCGCTGGTTGTTGCGACAGATTACCGAAGGTCCGATCCTCCGTGGACTGTGGCTGCCGCCGTTCGCCGAGATCGATGCCCAGCGATCCCTTGAAGACCAGGTTCGCCGGCTTCTTCCGTTCCATTCAACCGCCTTCATCGAGTTTTCAGGGCCGATCAAGCACTCGATCACCCATCGGAGGATCGAGGTCAGCCCGGCGAGGATCATCCTCGGCGACACGAGGAAAGCGCCGAGGGGCTGGAAGTGGGTCGATCCCGACACCCCGAACGTTCCGACTTCGTCCCTTCTCGCGAAGATGCCGGCATCGTTCTCCGACCGATATCGGGCGACGTCACCGGCAAAGCCTGAAGCTGCGGAATAGGAATGAATGGCTATTCATTTTTCCTGTTATACTGCCGAGGTGCGGCAAGCCTTTCGAATTCAGTCTTTTTTCTTTCTTTGAGGTTCTGAGGAGGGGTCATGCACCACGCCACCGCGTCATCATTTCTGGGAATTTCGGGCGTTGTCTGGTTTTGGGCACTCACCATCATCGGCGTCGGCGCGGTGGTGTTCTCGCTGAGCCGGCGATTCAGCCTGCTCAAGACGGGCAGGGCCGACAACAGGTTTGACCGGCTCGGTGAGCGATTCAAACACGTTCTGGTCTACGCCTTCGGCCAGAAGAAGATGTTTGACGACCCCTTTGCCGGGATCTATCACATGCTGATCTTTTACGGCTTCCTGGTGGTCAGTGTCCGAACGGTCACCATGGTTCTCGAGGGACTCTTTGCGGGTTGGGAACTGCCGCTGCTCCACACCGGGATCGGTCATGCCTATCTCTTCTCCAAAGACATCTTCGAGGTGCTCGTGCTCCTCGGTCTCGTCTTTGCCGTCTGGCGGCGGGGGATTCAGCGCAAAGAGCGTATCATCCAGTCCAAAGGCGCGTGGATCGTCATCGGGCTGATCGCGATTCTGATGCTGACGGACCTCGTCTCCGAGGGGGCCAGGATCGCCGCCGGCGATCTCGATGGCAGCTTCCTGCCGGTGTCGGCGCTCTTCGGTTCGATGATGGCCTCGTTCTCGGCGGCCAAGCTCCAGATCGCCTACAGCTCCATGTGGTGGCTCCACCTGATTACGCTCTACGTCTTCGCCAACGAGCTGCCGTACTCCAAACACTTCCACGTCTACACCTCGATCTTTAACGTTTTCTTCGCCAAGCTCGACGCACCCGGCAAACTGCCGACGATGGATCTGGAGAACGTCGACGAGAACACCCGTTTCGGGATCTCAACCATCACGGACTTCACCTGGAAGCAGATGCTCGACATGTACACCTGCACCGAGTGCGGGCGGTGCCGCGAGTACTGCCCCACGACCCTGACCGACAAGCCGCTCCAACCGGTGCTCTTTCTCAAGTCCGTTCGAGATCAGCTCTATAGCGAGCAGAAGGAGCTTCTCTCGACCCCGGGCGAAGAGGCTCAAGGATCGCTGCATGAGCTGGTTCCCGTGGTGGTCGACCCAGAGGTGATCTGGGCCTGCACGACCTGCCGGTGGTGTGAACGGGCGTGTCCGCTCGACATCAGCTATGTGGACAAAATCGTGGAGCTGCGCCAGAACCTGGTGCTCGAGAAAGCCGAGTTTCCCGAAGAGGCGCAGCCCGCGTTCCGTGGCTATGAGGTCAACGGCAACCCCTGGCAGCTCCCGGCGGAGGAGCGGGCGAACTGGGCCGAGGGCCTCGACATTCCTCTGGCGTCGGAGGCGGGTGGTGATTTCGAGTACCTGTTCTTTGTCGGTTCCCCGGGCAGTTATGACGACCATGGCAAGAAGGTGTCCAGGGCGCTGGCGAAGATCCTCAAAGCGGCTGACATCAAGATCGCCATCCTCGGGCCCGAGGAGGCGTCCACCGGCGATGCGGCGCGTCGTCTGGGCAACGAATACCTTTACCAGATGCTCGCCATGCAGAACATCGAAGTCATGAACGGCTATGGTGTCAAGAAGATCGTCACCAACTGTCCGCACGTCTACAACACCCTGGCGAACGAATACCCGGACCTGGACGGTAACTACGACGTGGTTCACGGGACCCAGCTGGTTGCTGATCTCGTTCGACAGGGCCGAATCGATTTGACCCAAACCGTCGATCTTGATCTCGCCTATCACGATCCCTGCTATCTGGGGAGGACCAACGGTGAGTACGACGCGCCGCGGTATCTTCTCGACGAGATCCCGGGACTCAAGGTGCGGGAGGCCGAACTGAGTCGCGATCGGTCCATGTGTTGCGGTGCGGGTGGCGGCCGGATGTGGCTCGAAGAGGACCTCGGGACCAGGATCAACCAGTTACGCTTCGATCAGCTTCGGGCGACCGGGACCCCGGAAATCGCCGTCGCCTGCCCATACTGTTTCTCCATGCTCTCGGACGCCCAGCGCGAGGGAGGGTTGGAGGACGCGCAGACACTGGACGTGATCGAGTTGGTGGCCCAGTCTCTCGATGCGTGACGATTTTCCGGAGCATTGGCTCGTCGAACCGGTCCCGGTGGGGCGGCGTTGCGGTCACCCGCGGGTAAGACCACAGGCGAATCGATGGCGGGTGTATTGCGGTGGATAGGCCAAAGGACTATATTGGAAGTGCATTCGAGACATGTCTTGCATATTGACAATGGTCGTGCGGACGGGTGTTGTCTTGAAATAACGTGCCGCGTTTTCCCGTCGCGACCGATCTTTGAGTGATTTTAAAACCAACAATCCTCGGGCTGCGACAGGGTCGGTCTTCTCCCCCCTGCCGAAGGGTTGTATGTATCTTCGATTGGAGGGCTCAGCGTGGCCAGAAATTTCAACAAACGGAATCTCACCACCGGAGACATCGCCAAACTGTGCGGTGTGAATTTTCGAACGGTGATCCGATGGATACAACGTGGCCACTTGAAGGCTTTCCAGCTTCCCGGAAGGGGCGACAACAGGGTCCAGATCGCCGACTTCATCGAGTTTCTCAACGAGAACAATATGCCGATCCCGGAGGAGCTCCAGTCGTCCGCGAAAAAGGTGCTCATCGTCGAAGGGGACACGAAATCCGCCACCTCGATGGAGAAAGCGCTGCAGGGCGCCGGCTTTGAAACGCGGTTGGCCACTGACGGATTCTCGGCCGGTGCGTTGGTGAGTTCATTCGGACCCAACGTCATGACCGTCGATGTCGGGATGAAGGGCATCGACGGGGCTCGGGCAATCAAGCTGATGAGGGACGATGCCCGTCTCGGTCTCGCGAAGATCATCGCGGTGACTTCAGCCAGTACGAGCAAAAAAAAGCGGGACGAGCTGCTCGCCGCGGGGGCGGACGAGGTTCTCAGTCGTCCGATTCGCGGGGTGGACCTTGTTCAGAAGATTACCGATCTGATCAGCTAGCCCAAACAGAGATCAACCCGATTATCCGGGCCTTCCCACACACTGACCATGAGCAGTGCGCCGCCGATGGCGGCGAGTCCGGCTTCGATTTCCCCTGCCAAAACCTCGGCGAGCCGCTCCGCGGACGGGGTCGGACTGCCGATCTCCGGGTGGCGGTTGAGATCGCTCTCCCGTAGGGGGTCCACGGTCTTGGCGAGAATGCTGTGGACCTCGTGGAAGTCGAGCGCAAAACCCTCCTCGTTGAGGCTCTCGGTCCCGACCCTGATGGCCACCTCCCAGAGGTGTTGGTGGGACTCTTCGGGCTGCCCCAGATAGCTCGTGAGAGCATGATGGGCGTTAAAGGAAGCTCGAGAGTGGATGACCCAACGCGGCATCTCAGCCTGCCGCTGGGGTCGCACGTTGAGCTCCCGGGGGTTGCAGGACGATGAGCTCCCGTCGGATCCGGGACATCTGAACCTCGGTCTCGGAAAGACCGAGAGATTCCAGGATCTTCTTGACGCTCGTGGTTGGGCCGGCGGCCTGCCGGGCATTGAGATCCAAGGTGAGGCTGCCGTCGGAGAGAACGGTCCATCGGAGGATCGCCTCAGTCACGGACTGGTCGAGATCGGCCGTCGCCTCGGGCCACCGGCCTCCCGACCGGGGTGGGATGCGATACCTCGATGCCGAGACCATCTTCCCGAGCGACGGCGCACCCTGCAGAAGCGGTTTGGCATCGATGATCTCGATTCCGTGGGGCAGGAGCCGATTGACCGCCGTGATGTGCTGTTGCCGCACTTGCGATGTGCAGTCCATATCAAAGAGTTCGGCCTCGCCCTCGTGGCCGACGCTGAGGGCCGGTCCCATGGAGAGTCGGATGTGCGGGTTGTAGCCTTCGGTATATCGCACGGGCACGCGTCCCCCGCGAATCGCCCGTTCGAGGGCGTCCATGACCTGGCGGTGCGAGAGATACCGCGCATCGCTCATCTTTGTGAAACTGAAGCGATAGCGGTGCAGGATCGGAGCCTGGGCTTCGATCCTGGCCTGGGGCGGCACCCGAGGTTCGGGACGCAACTTATAAGCGGCGGTCTTCGGGCGATCCGCTTCGGGCATGGTCTCGCCGAGCAGCGGCAGGGTGCAGGCCGCGAGTTGGGTGTCCGCGCCATCGCCGGGAATCCCGCACCGGTAGCAGCGGCCCCATTTGCAGTCCTCGGTATCGGCCTCACGGACGGCGCGCCGCCACTCGGCCTTGAGGTAGCCCTTTCGGACACCGGCGTCGATGACGTCCCACGGTAGGGTCTCGGTGATCTCTCGCTCACCGAGCTCCCGCTTGATGTCGACTCCCGTCACATCAACGGCCTTCCGCCAGGCGTCGAGGTTGAGAAAATCGGTCCAACCATCGAAGATCGCTCCCTCGTCGTGAGCGAGTTCGATGGTCTTGCTGAGCTCGCGACCGCCCCGCGAAAGAAGCGCTTCGAGGACTGCCTCGTCCGGGTCCGACCAGTTGAGCCGGATCCCTTTGATCCGTCGGAAGCGATCGCGGAGGAACTGGATCCGGCGTTGCTGTTCGTCCGGGTCGACAAAGGGCTGCCACTGGAACGGCGTCCAGGCCTTGGGGATGAAACACCCTACCGAGACCTTGATCTGGACCTTGCGGCCCCGGATCCGGCGCCCCGCCCGCGCAAGGTCTTCGGCGAGGATGGCGAGCTCCTCGAGATCCTCGTCGGTTTCGGTGGGAAGCCCGATCATGGCGTAGACCTTGATGGCGTTCCAGCCTTTGGAGAACGCGGCCTCGGCGGCCTTGATCATATCGGCGTTGGTGAAGGTCTTGTTGATGACGCGCCGGAGACGGTCCGAACCGGTTTCCGGTGCGAAGGTGAATCCCGACTTTCGAACCCTCGAGACCGCTTCGGCGAGTCCGACCGAGAAGGAGTCGGCGCGAAGGCTCGGCAGATTGACGGAGACCCGGCGGTCGGACAATCGGTCGGCGAGATTGTAGACCAGGGGTTCCACCTGGGAGTAATCGGCGGAAGAGAGGCTCAGCAGCCCGATCTCCTCGAACCCGGTCTCATCGATCTGTCGTTCGAGTCGCTCGACGACCTGGGCCGGGTCGTGCTCGCGCACCGGCCGGTACCAGTAGCCCGCCTGGCAGAAACGGCAGCCCTGGGTGCAGCCGCGCATGATCTCGAGCCCAAGGCGGTCCTGGATCACGCCGGCGAAAGGCACGATGGGCGCCTCGGGCTGGTCGGCGAGATCGAGCTGGTCTACCCACACCCGTTTGACCGGGAACGGCGCGTTTTCGGGTTCGGTCCACGCGCCGGGGCTCTCACCGGTGGCGGGAGTCCACGTGTAGAAGCGGGGGACATAGACCCCCTCCACCGCGGCGAGACGGCGCAGGAGGGACACTCGGTCGTCACCGGCGGCGCGGCCGTCACGGATGGCGTCGAGCATCGCGTCGAGGGCGGCCTCGGCGTCGCCGATGAGGATGGCGTCGAAGAAATCGGCCACCGGCTCGGGGTTGGCGGTGCAGGGACCGCCGCTGATGATGAGCGGTTCATCCTCGGCGCGCTCGTCGGCGCGACGGGTGATGCCCGCGAGATCAAGGAGATACGGAATGTTGATGTAGTTGAGCTCGGATTGGAGCGAGATGCCGACGACGTCAAAGTCAGCGATTGAGTGGTAGGACTCGAGCGAGTACAACGGGAGATCGGCGACGCGAAGCGCCTCGGCCATGTCGGGCATGGGGGCGAAGGTCCGCTCGGCCAGCGCGTCCTCGCGGCGGTTGATCAGGTGATACAGGATCCGGGTGCCCTGGTGGGACATCCCGATCTCATAGGCGTCGGGGAAGGCAAGGGCGACCCGAAGCGCGACGCTGTCCCAGGGTTTGCGGGTCAGGTTGCGTTCAAGACCGAGATATCGCGATGGGCTCTGGATGGTGGGTAGGATTGCGTCCAGGCGCTCGCGCAGGGTTTTTGGGTCGATGGTCGTCATGGGCTCTCCTCGTCCGTGGCGGGACAATATATACCAAGTCTCAACAGTAGTGGGGATTCAGATCGTTTTTGTGAATTCAGATCTGTTGCCGTATCCGTGGCCGTGACCGTTTCCGTATCCGTGACCGCGACCGATCCCGTTCCCGATCCCGGACCATCCGGGGCCGAGTGAAACTGCCGCGGCCTGACCCTCATCCCCGACCTTCTGGGCCGCCCCCGGCGACCCAGCGTCGCACGGGCAGCGTGGTCGTTTGGTGGTTGATTGAAGGGCTCGGACCACGCTGCCCGCGCGAGCGGCGGCCTGCCTCTGAGCTGGAACGCACTGTTACCAGCGCTGAACCCGTGGAGTGCCCGGCACGGACATTGTGCGGAACGGGACGCGGTTCCGGGACGTCTTGCCTGCACAATGCCGAGCCCGGCACGTCCCGGTGGAAAGGGTTCTCCACCCGGTACGCGTGGCGTGGTGCCATTTGTTGCATTGTTCGGCGGTACATTTCTCCGGCGAAGG